>JAGGXX010000031.1 GCA_021162845.1 Thermoprotei archaeon
CTTGGCAATACGCTCAATAGCCTCCTTTAGAACCGTAGCGAGTATCGTCTCAGCATAAGCGGACATCCAGTCCACCGAGGGAGTATGTGCTCACTGCCTCTTTAACATATCCCTTAAAGGATCTTATAAGCCGTATCCCTCAAACCTTTTAACTAAAGAATAGTCTAGGTTTACCTAGGGAATTATCTTATGGAACATGTCGAGCGAGTCCTGGCAGTTCTGAGGCATAAGGAGCCCGATAGGATACCGATAGACATGGGCTCCCCGATAAACAGCATTCACGTCGTAGCATACCGCAACCTATTGCAATATCTAGGCCTCGGAGACGTCCCACTGGTGATCTGGGATAGAATGCAGCAATTAGCCGAGGCGCCATCAGTACACGAGGCCATCCTAGGCATGTTCGACGTGGACTTCAGGCACATAAGGCTCAATCCGCCTAAGCTGGAAGAAGTGAAGTTCATCTCAGACGACATGTACGTAAACGAGTTCGGCATCACCTTCAAGAAGACAGGCTACTATTACGATATGGTAGAGCACCTAAAGCCCCTCTATAATGCGAAGAACATTAACGACATAGAAAAATACGAAGGGCCTAAGCCCCACGAAGGTCGGTTTAAGGGGCTGGCAGAGATCGCCGAGGCATATCGCGAACGAGGCTTCGCGGTAACCGCCGATGCGTTCAGTGGCGGCATATACGAACTAGCGCTATGGCTACGCGGCCTCGCCAACTTCTTCAGGGACCTAAAGGCCGATCCGGAAATGGCCGAGGCATTGCTAGACAAGACGCTCGAGATACACAAGGAGTTCTGGGAAGCATACCTCAACGAGGTAGGCGATTACGTGCACGTAGTGCTCTACGGCGATGACTACGGGCTCCAAACAAGCCTACAGATGTCCCCCAGGACGTGGAGGGAATTCATTAAGCCGAGGCTAAGGGATCTAGTATCGTTCGTGAAGAAACAGGCTCATGTCCACTTCATGTTGCATAGTTGCGGCAGCATAAGGGCCATAATGGACGACCTGGTGGAAATAGGGATCGATATAATAAACCCCCTACAGCCCAGGGCCAAGGGCATGGACAGGCGCGAGCTAAGGTGGATTTACGGAGGGAAGATCGTATTCCACGGCAACGTGGACATACAATACGTGCTCCCCAGGGGAACCGTTGAGGAAGTCGAGGAAGAGGTCAAGGACGTGATAAGCGCCTTAGCGCCGTACTACATATTCTCCCCTGCTCACAACATCCAAGCAGATGTTCCTCCACAGAACATCGTAGCCGCTTATAGAGCTGCTCAAGTCCACGGCAGGCTAGTTAAAATGGCGAAAAGATAGGCTTAATATCATAATATGCTCTATCCTCATGAGGAGTGACTATGAGCGTAACGTTCAGCATCAGGATAAGCAAGCAATTAAAGGAGCTAATGGATCGTCTAAATGTTAATTGGGATGATGAGATCAGGAAGTTCCTCGAAATAAGGGTCTATGAACTCCTGAAGGAGCAAATTCTCACCGAGGCTAAGAGAATCAGAGAATCCATTCGATTAAGTTATGGTATATTTCCCTCTCTCGCAATCGTCATTGGGGAAGATAGGAAAACTGGGCACTAGCATAATTTTCTTGAGCTTCAGAGAGCGTCCATAGCTAGGGTTCCAATAATCAGACCGAAATTACTGGTTGCTGATGGGCCTATCTCTATGGTCGATGCGACCCTCAGGATGGGCATCTTGAACATATTCTTGGATCTCAAGGAGAAATCATATGCCTCCATCATATACATAACTCACGACCTAGCAACGGCATATTACGTGAGCGATTACATCATGGTGATGTATAGGGGTAACGTGATGGAATTCGGTGATGCAGAGGATGTGTTAGAGGATCCGCTTCATCCTTATACGAGGATCCTTTTGGAGAGCTTGCTTAAGGTCGATCCCAGGCAGAGGTGGAGGGAGGAGATAGAGCTCTCGGGCTTAGAGGTCAAGGAGTTTGAGGCATTGGGTTATAAGTTCGCTAACCGATGCCCCTATGCCAAGGAGATGTGCTTCGAGAAGAGGCGAGTTAGCTGCTGGCTTTACGCCAAGTAGGGGTGATGGGGCTTTCGTGAAATCTGTTAGAGGTTGATTATCATTCTTATCGTCTCAGCTAGTTCTCTGAAGAACTTCTCGGGGAATAGCCTGTAGGGAGGTAATTCGGCTGTCAGGTAATCATCGTACCCTACTTCCCGTAGGCTTTTGATCACCTCAGGCCAGTTCACGTCTCCCTGTAGGAGGTAGGTTATGCTCTTGATCCTATCGTTATAGTCCTTTAGGTGGACCTTCTTTATCCTCTTGCCCAGTATCCTCACCCAGTGCTGGGGGAATGCTTGATAAAGGGCTAGTACGTTGCCTACATCCAGATATGCGCCTACTCTTTCGCTCCCTATCTCGTCTATAAACCTGCGCATCTCGAGTGGGCTTAGCAGGAAGTTGTTCTCCACGTTCTCCACGCATATGAACACGTCTTCCTCCTCTGCCTTCTTGGCGAGCTCCTTTATCGCATTTAGGGACACCTCGTAGGCCTTATCGTATGGTATATCCTCCTTTACGACGCCAGGTACTACTAACAGGCCTGTAGCACCTAGGTAAGCGCATAGCTCGAGCTCCTTCCTCACGATTTCCATGGCCTTTTCCCTCACGCTCGGGTCGTTGGAGGTCAACGGGTACTTCCAGAGTAACCCGCTCCTGACGCTGTGTATTTCCAGCCCTACTTCCTGGCTTGCCTTACGTAGCTCTTTGGCATCCTCCATCAGGGTTTCGATCCTGAGGTATCCTCTCGCGGATAAGGAGGCGACGGGCTCGCCCTTTTCAGATACCGTAAGCTCTATGCCGTCAAAACCCGCCTCCTTAAGGTATCCGAATTCCTTTACGTAAGAGGCGCCTTTCTTATGCCAGAACACGGTTCCGACCTTCATGATCTCATGCCTCAAATTCTAGGATTTAATATATCGGCGTTTAATTCATAAGGATTAGGATTTTATGTAAAAATCGGATCGCATTATTGCTTATACGAGATCTGTTACGTCTCCTTTTATCGGCGTTAGGGCTTTGGGGAACTTGAGGGGCTTTCGCTCTCTCTTCATCTCGGAAACGTCCCAGCCCTCCAGGAAATCGTATAATATCCTTCCTTGGCTATGCTTGGGGGGCTTTATGCCTAGGAGGTAGGATACCGTTGGGGCCACGTCGACTAGTTGGGTGGGCCCCATGAACTCTAAGGGCCTAACGTAACCCTTCTTTATACCGGGTCCTATGATGAAGAGGCCAGCGTAGTTGGAGGCTAGTTCAGTCTCGGCCGTAGGTGGCTGGGGGCCATGATGGGCGCCCACTACCTTAACCGAGCCCGGTTCGAACCCTTCGGTGCCCCAGGTGAAGCCTTGGGAGTAGACGAATACTACATCCCCTGCATGAGGTCCCCATAGCCCGACCAAGGGCGCGTCCTCCCTCTTGAGAGCGAAGAGGACCGCGTATTCCCCATCTTGATCCTTACAGCTCCTCAAGGCGTCTATGACCTGCCTCCTGACTTCTTCGTACTCCGAGTCGTCGACTACGCCGTTCGCATATCTGCTCTTCAGGTTGACGTATACGTTCGTCAGATCCACGAAGACCTTGCTCTTAGCCCAGTTGACCACTTCCCTTCCATCCGGTCCCTTCTCGACGCATACGAGCCCCTTCTCCGCTAAGGCCTTTACTATGGAGTATCTCTTCCTGTCGGGTACATTTCCGTGGTCTGAGACGACCACTAGATATGTCCTATCATCTACGAATTTCAGGAATTCGCCCACTAGCTTGTCGGCTATTTGATAGCCGAGCCTCAGTAAGCGCATGCCCTCCTTTCTCATGGCTTCGTCCTCTATGCCTCCTTCCGGATCGGCTAAGGCGAGCACGAAATGCTGTAATGTGTCCAGGAGGTGCCAGTGCATGATGAATATCGAGGCGTCGTACTTGTCCATGAGGTATTTGGCAGCCCTCGAGATCCACGTTATCTGGTACTCCATCTCCTCGACCCAGGTTTTCTCATCGACTAAGCCCACTAAGAAGAACTTAGTAATGGCCTCGTTCACGTAAGGCCCGAATTTATCCACGAGTTCCTTGGATAGCTCTGGCGGGTGCGTGAAGCCGTATACTGGATAGACCTGTGAGCGGTAGAGCCTGAACCTGGTCCCGTCCTCGGATAGCTCTATGAGCTTGAACCTCACGGTGCCTATCTTCTTAGTCCCCTCTATCTCGAATTCCTCCTCGAACCAATTGCTCCACTCGCCGGGCCTCAGGGTGCATAGAGCCTTCTTCCCGTCCTTTTCCTTCGCTATTAGGCATGTATCGTAGCCCTTTCCTTGGGTATCCAGTAATAAGACGTAATAGGTGATGGCCTTGCCCTCGAATTTAGGCTCAATGGATATCTCCGCCTCTAGGGGTGGGGATTTACTCTCGGGTAGGTTGATCCATCCCTCAGCCCTCTTAAACTCAACTAGGGAGGCCATGCCCCTGAGGGTCCTTCTCCCTCTCTTGATCACGGCCTTGACACGTTCGGGTATATAGTTCAGGTAACAGGCGGCCCTGCATATCTCGAAGTAATAATCGCCCGGTCTCCAGAACCAGTCCACGTGAACAGCCTTATCCGTCGTAGGGGGATAGCCGACGAAGTAGAAGACCACGCTCCTCAGCCCCTGCCTGCCAGCTGCCTCCCAGAGGTATTCGGCCCTGCAGAGGTTGGATGACATGGCTTCGTCGGCCTTCCTCTCAGTCACCGGTTCGCCATAATCGTGGCGTCCCCACATAGTTATCCCATGGGTGCCAGGCCATGTACCTGTAGCTATTGTGGTCCAGTTCTCAGGCGTTTGCGCTGGTATGGCGGGAAGGGCCTTGGAGAAAGCCCCGTTTTCCATGAGCTTTTTGAAGTTAGGCAAGGAGCCTTCTTTGACGAACCTCTCCACGATCTTAGGCGACATGGCGTCAAGGCCTAATATGAAAACTCTCTTACTCATAGGCAGATCTCACCTTTTCAAGGCATTCCCATATTACTCTATGCAAGTGTACATATACCTTACCATTGTTTAATGAAAGACTAAGGAGTTTTCGTATTGATTAAGCGCTATGTTATATCACTATGTCCTCTTCCCTTGGCAATTTGATGGGCCTTATCTCCCTGTAGAAGCCCCATGCCCTCAGCCTATCATGTATCTGTTTCGCTATTTCCCCAAACCTCGTGATCCTCCTGGGTAGCGCCGGTATATCCCCGTAATCCACGATCTCTATTGAGAGGAGGATCCTTTCGATCTCATCTCTCATCTTCTTCACTACCTCGGGGTATTCGCTGGCTATATTATGCTTCTCTCCTGGATCGTTCTCTAGGTCGTAAAGCTCATCCACGCCGTTGGAGTACCATATGTACTTGTACTTCAGGCTCCTGAGGGCCTTAATCCTGTAGTTGAAATGCCTTATATCGAAGTCGGGGTGTTTCCTCCAAATTAGGAAGAACTGCTGGACCGACTTGTTGTATTCTATCAACGCGTACTCCCTGACCGGGCGGTTTTCGGTTATGCTCGGTAATAGGGAGACCCCCTGTATTGTCTTCCAGTGCTCCTCTTCCTTGACGTTCAAGATATCCAATATGGTAGGTAGTATGTCGTGCGTCTGGGAGAGCCATTTGATTTTAGCACCCTTTGGGACGACTTCCGGGTATCTTATTATTAGTGGTACTTTTACTAGTTCGTCGTATGCGCATAGGTGATGTTCCACGTGAGGCTCATGCTCACCCTGAACATCACCATGATCAGAAGTTATGATTATGAGAGTCTCATCAGCTA
>JAGGXX010000021.1 GCA_021162845.1 Thermoprotei archaeon
CGCCAGTGAGCCCCTATGAGCTGAAGGCGCTCAGGAGCGCCGACATGGGGCCTGTCATAACGATATATGGGAAGCTCAATGGCACTCAAGTCATAGTCTGGATAGGCGCTAAGCTTGAGGAGTAGGCCAAGCTTTTTACGCGTAAGCGTAAACGGATCAGAGTAATATCTTTTCGATAAACGAGCGGATAGTTAGCGTATAAGAAGAGGAATTCTGAAGGGATAACAACACTACTTGAAGCCCTTCATTTTTCACCTACCATGGATCTAGTAGGAAAATGCCAAGATATCTTTATATAGCTGCTCGACCTCTTCTCATCCGGCAAAGGTGGCCATACATGCCGGGTGCGACGGTCGAGAGAACCCTTTGGATAATCGCCACTATAATCATAGCCGCCCTCGTGATATTCGGCGTAATATACCCGTACGTCGTCAGCTTATCGACGGGTACCGTGGACTTCGGCATCACCGAAATCGAGGCATATGACAATGGTTTCTTCTCCTTCAGGATAAAGAACTTAGCCTCACAATCTATAACTAAGCTAAGGATCGATATAACCTACGACAGTACTCCCTACACTAGTAATACCTGGTATGTAGGCTTACTTAGTGAAACATATGCTACAGGCAAGGAGATAACTGGTGTTTCAAATAATGAGTATAATGAGCTTGATTTAGAGGGTAATAGTGTCTCTATACCTCCTGGTACTGAAGTACAAATATATACCACAGGTCTTACAGGTTTAAGGGTTGGTAGAAAACTAACAGTAACCATCTACGCCTCATTCTCTGGGGGCGCCTCTGTAGTACATCAATACTCGGTGAGAGTAAGGAAAGCCTAGAGAAAATTGGGTAGGAGCTCATTACTTACTAAATTTTTATCCTGATCTATGAGATATATTACCTAATGACCTAGTGAGGTAGAATTTATGACACGAAACCCCCTTAAGAACATGCTTTCCCGTCTCATACACGATCCTAAAGTGAATAGAGAGGACTATGAGCTGACATACGTCTCACGAGGTCATGTGGAGGATAGAGAGACCATAAACTGCTCCTCATTAGTCAGGGTTACCCATGATTATCTGATCTTTAAAGCCCGAGATGGTAGCCTAAAGAGCATACCCTTTCATCGCGTGATATCCCTCGTGGATAAAAGACGAGGGAAGACGTTATACTTCAACCCGAGGCTTGATAGCGCGAGGCCCTAATATTTATATCAACCCAATGCCTCTACTTCCTATAAGTGACGAGGTCGTTCCAATGGTGGAAACCGTAGCCATATTCATTAACAACGGCGATGTGGAGAAAATAGAGAGGGTGGAACAGCCCCTTGAGACCGCGATTAAGCTTTACGTGCTTAGGGCGCTTAACATGTGGGATGCTAATAACTCGGATTTTGTCGTCCTCAAAGATCAATATACTGTCTCGCTGAAACTGCCCTTGGAGATGAGCCTCTTAAACAGGCTCTCCAAGTACGGCTTGAGGAGGGTGGGCGGATACGCGGAATGCGATGTGCCGCTATATGAGATCTCCTATGAGATCTCCTGGCGCGAAGATGGTTTTACGACGAATAAGCTCATAGTCATCACGCCTTATATTAACGATGAGGTCCTCAAGTGCATAGTCGAAGAGGCGAAGAAGATAGCTAAGGGGGAGGTCTCTTAGTGTCCGATCAACCACTTCCCTTAATCTTTTCCACGACCTTCACGCCATCTATACGGGTATGAGGATATTGTCCCCTTTCGTCCTTCTCATATGCCTTAACCATATCCCATATCGCGAGGAGCGCCGTCATGGTCCCGGTTAAAGCTTCCATTTCAACGCCGGTTTTGGCATGGGTCTTCACCTCTACCGTGACCTTCACGTATTCCTCGTTCACGTCTATATCGACCTTAACCTTCTCTATGGGTATGGGGTGACATAAGGGGAGCACTTCCCACGTCCTCTTTACGGCAAGAATGGCAGCTATCTTGGCTACGGTTAGTACGTCTCCCTTCTCCACTTTACCCTCTTTTATGCGTCTCAACGTCTCCTTCCGTAGCCTTATCATGCCCTCGGCTATGGCTGTACGTGGTACTTCGTTTTTGTCCCCTATATCGATCATCTTTACTTCCCCCATCGTGTACCCCCCAGATTTCTGGGAAGAAGGGCCTTTTAAGTTCGACCACACGGAGGAACGATCTTTTGAGGGCTTCTATATTCCTTTCCCTTATGTACTCAAGCACGTTAACGCCTTCGTCTGAGAAGAGGCATGGTTTCAACACGCCATCATGGGTCAGGCGTATTTTAGTACATTTAAGGCAGAAGCTCTTATCTTCTACTGGAGCGACGAGCTCTACGATCCCGCCATTCTTAAGCCTGAAGATGGGTCTGTTCTGCACGGATCTCCTGATTATCATGATACTTTCGCTTTCGAGCCTTTTCCTTATCTCTTCGAGGCTGACGTGGTAGTTCATGAAAAGAGGATCATCGGCTCTTTTGC
Organism: Thermoprotei archaeon; assembly: GCA_021162845.1. Classification (GTDB taxonomy): domain Archaea; phylum Thermoproteota; class Thermoprotei; order QMSL01; family B3-G16; genus JAGGXX01. Next base: position 2,485 of record JAGGXX010000021.1, read on the forward strand.
TCTCGAGCTCTATCAACTGAAGCACGATCCCTTTCTCGTGGGCAATCTCCATTAGCCTATCCAGTTCCCCGTCATTTATGCCCCTTAGGAGGACTACGTTCACCTTTACCTGGTCAAAGCCGCACTTAGAGGCTGCTTCAAGCCCCTCTAACACCTCGTGCAATAGATCCCTCCCTGTTATCCTCTTATAGGTCTCCTCGTTTAAGCTGTGTAAGCTGATGTTTATCCTCCTCAGCCCAGCCTTTCTGAGCTCGCAGGCCTTCTCTGCCAGAAGCGTCCCATTTGTGGCCATGGATAGATCTCTTACGCCTTTGATCCCAGCTATCCTCTCAATTATATCGACTATATCATCCCGGATCAACGGTTCGCCTCCCGTTAGCTTGACCTTATCTATGCCCAGGGATGTAGCTATGCGGACGACGAATTCTATGTCCTCCGCGCTTAATTCCCCCTCCCCATTACTCCCCCCTTCTCTATGACAGAAGAAGCATTCGAGGTTACAACGGCCCGTTACCAATATCCGCAGGTTATCGATGACCCTGTTGTACCTGTCTATCAACATCCGCTATTCCTCTCGACAGCCCTAGGTTTAATCAGGTTTATTACCCTCCCTTTAAGGATTTACCTATTGCTGGGTGATCTCTTGGCATCGTATGAGCCCACCAAGGGGCAACACATAGCCCGAGCACCAAGTAAGGTATCGTTCGTCCTCGTGACGGTGAGCTCCTCTCGCTTTAGGGCCATGACCCGAGGTGAGCCTGTGGATGATCCAAGCGGAGACCTCATGGAGGAGCTCATTAGGGGAGCGGGCCATAAGGTCATTGCTCGCGTATTAATACCTGACTCCGAGGAAAAGATCGATGAGATATTAAACGAATACGGGGGAAAAGTAGACGCTATAATATTCTCAGGGGGGACGGGCTTGGCTAGAAGCGATGTAACTCCAGATGTCGTAGGAAGGAGGGCTGAGAAGGCGATACCCGGTTTCGGTGAGCTCTTTCGCCTCCTGAGCTTTGAAGAGATAGGTCCAAGTGCTATGACGTCTAGGGCCTCAGCCTATGTGGTTAGGAGCACGCTTGTCTTCTGCTTACCTGGCTCTCCTCATGGGGTCAAACTGGCCCTGGAAAAGCTCATCCTACCGGAAGTAGCTCATATGGTTTACCACCTAAGGGAATGAACATGCTGAGGTTCATCTCCCTAAAGAAAGCGTGGGACGTTCTCCGTTCGGTAAGCGCACCCAGTCCCCGTAAGAAGCTAATACCCGTCGAGCATTGCGCTGGATGTATCTCAGCGGAGGACATATGTTCTGATATAGATGTGCCCGGACATGATATCGCCGTTTTCGACGGATATGCCGTACTAGCGGAGGACGTTTTCTCTGCTTCTCCGTCTAACCCCATACTGCTAAGATTGATAAAGGGTAGCTCGATATCGCCCGGTGAGGCAAGAGCGATATGCGTAGGGGACATTCTACCTTCTGGCGCGAACGCTGTGGTACCGAAAGAGTTCGTTAAGGAGCACGACTCCTTCATAGAGGTCTTCCGGAGGGTCGCTCCCTACGCCTACGTCGCTCGTCGTGGCGAGGATATAAGGAGAGGTGGGGTCCTAGTTAAGAGAGGCGAGCTCATAGATCCCTTCAGACAGGCCTTGTTGATGAGGGGGCTCATAGAGGAGGTTGCGGTCTATGAGAAGGTTAACATAGGCCTCATAGTGATCGGCGATGAGCTGACAAGGGACATGAACCAAGTCCGTGAAGGTAAGGTCCTAGACGTCACAAGCTCGATCGTGAGCTCGATATTAGAACCTTATGCCCACGTGAAGGATTACGGGATCATACCTGATGATATCAAGGAAATAGAGAATGTATTATCGCGTTCCGCGGAGGAAAACGACCTCGTGGTGACATTAGGCGGCACATCAATGGGACCCAAGGATTATACGGTGAGGGCTGTGAGGAGCATAGGTGACGTGCTCTTTCATGGGATATCTATAATGCCCGGTAGGCCTGCGGCCGTAGGAAAGGTGCACGGGAAGCTGGTATTCGTGTTCTCAGGCCTTCCGGTCGCTGCATATAACGAGCTCAAGTTGCTCCTTGAGCCCTTCTTGCTAAGAAGGGTTTATGGCTCCTCAACACGTCCGATTCCGATCAAGGCGCGTGCCACAACCCGTATCCCGTCAAGGCCCGGCGTTATCGAAACAGTAAGGGTGAGGCTCATGATAGGTGATTCCGAGCTTCTGATAGTTCCCTTAAGGAGCAGGGGCTCAGGGATACTTTCAAGCCTAGCCTTAGCTGATGGTGTGGTCGTAGTTCCTGAAGAGCTTGAAGGTTACGAGAAAGGAGAAGTTTTAAACGTCTTCAGGATCGGCGATCCTTGGGGTGTCGTCTATGTCCAGGAAGATATTTCATAGATTGAGGGACATCGATGATGTGCTAAACGAATTATCAGCTTATGTCAGGCCCTTAGGGGTCGAGGAAGTGGAGATAAGCGATGCATTGGGTAGGGTCTTAGCAGAAGATATATTATCCCCTATAACGCTTCCCCCGTTTGACAGATCCTCTGTGGACGGCTATGCGGTCAGGGCCTCGGATGTAGCCTTAGCTGAGGAGTATTCCCCTATCAGATTAGCCCTAAAGGGACATGTCGACGTAGGAGAGGTGCCCAGTTGTTCTGTAGATAAGGGAGAAGCCGTTGAGGTAATGACAGGTGCAGCCATACCCCCTGGAGCTGATGCCGTGGTCATGGAGGAATTCGTAGACCGCGTTAACGGCTCTATCTTGGTCTACAGAAGCGTAGCCTCAGGGGAGAATATATTCGAGGCTGGATCCGACTTCGTATTGGGCGAGTTCGTGCTTAAGCGCGGTATTAGGCTGGGCTTTAAGGAGATCGGAATCCTCAGTGCATTAGGCGTAAAGCGAGTAAGAGTTTACATAAGGCCTAAGGTAGCCGTATTCTCCACCGGTAACGAGCTTCAAGAGCCAGGAAATGACCTCCGCATAGGCCAGGTGTACGACTGCAATGGGCCTCTGGTCAGAGCCCTCCTCAAGGAAGTGGGATGTTCAGCGGACTATCTAGGCATAATCCCCGATGATGTAGGGGTGTTGAAGTCCGAGATTATCAGGGCCTTAGATCGTTACGATCTAATAGTGATATCCGGTGGCACATCCGCTGGTGAACATGATATAGTCTATCATGTACTTGGCGAACTTGGGGAGATATTAGCTCATGGCTTAAAGACCAAGCCTGGGAAACCCACGGTCATAGCTATGGTAAAGGGAAAGCCTGTGATAGGCCTTCCAGGGCATCCGGTCTCGGCTGCTATCATCGCCTTACGCTTAGTTATACCTCTGGTCAAGAGGCTGCTAGGCCTTAGAGAAGAATCGTTGATGCTTAGGGCCATGATAACCCGCGATATATCCCTTGAACGCGGCAAACTAAACGTAATCCCAGTCGCAGTATTGAGCAGAGAGGAACTACTGGCCTATCCTACATTTCGAGGATCCGGCCTCATCTCCAGCCTACTGAGGGCTGATGGCTACATAGAGGTAGCAGGGGATAGGGAGCGCATTAGCAGGGGGGAGACATTTCCCGTTACCCTCTTTAACCCACGAGAGCTCCCGGACTTAGTTTTTATAGGTAGCCATTGCCCTGGGGTTGAGAGGCTTTTAAGGCGCTTCTCCCGCGAATTAACCAATCCTAGGCTCATCTTCGTGGGTTCAACAGAAGGCCTCCTTTCCGCCATAAGGGGAGAGGCAGACCTGGCGGGAGCGCACTTGCTAGATGAAGCAACCGGCAGCTACAATATACCTTATATTAAAATGTATAAGGCTGAAGAAAGGGTGTTCCTTGTTCGCGGCTATCTTCGTAGACAAGGCTTGATAGTGGCCAAGGGGAACCCGAAGCGTATCAAAGGGTTCGAGGACCTGCTCAGGGACGATATCAAGTTCATAAATAGGAACAGGGGAAGCGGTACGAGGATCCTACTGGACATGCGGTTAAGAGAAATAGCGAGGAAAAGAGGCATGAGCTTCCAAGAGCTCATCTCCCAGATAAAAGGCTATCGCCTTGAGGCAAGAACCCATACGGCTGTAGCGTTGGCTATAGCACAGGGGAAGGCTGATGTAGGCCTAGGGATAGAGTGCATGGCTAAGCTGTATGATCTGGACTTCATACCGGTAGCGGAAGAGGAATACGACTTCCTGATCCCGAGGAGCAGGCTTAACTACGCTCCAGTGAAACGCTTTCTGGACTTCTTAGGAACTGAGGAAGCGAGGGAGCTACTTAATGAGTTACCCGGGATAACGCCAAGGGATGATATGGGAACCCTAGTGGATCCCTTATCGTATAGCTCATGATGAGTCCGTGATCGATGGCATCATCATTTCATCAGACGCGAGCTACCTCTTCATCCCCTGTTTCACTCTTATCGCGACATGCTAATATAACTTCCTAGAATCATCGTTTGTTTAACAGCTTCCTCAAGGCAAGGAGCAATTCAGCTCTCCTCCTGAGGGCGACATATCCCTTAGCAGTCCTTAATAACCTATATCTAGCCCTAAGCTTGGATAGGGCTTCCTTTAATCCTTTCCTGGGACCTTCGCTTAGGCTCTTGCTTGAGGCTATACGGCTTAAAAGCTCAGCCTCCTCATCCGTCATGGTTAAGCACTCAAGGAGGCCCAAGGCCTCTTCCTCTAAGACCTCCTGTATGGTCTTCTTGATTAACGTAATTAGCTCTTCAGGCTCTACGAGGAGGTACTCAGCGATCCTTATCACCTTGACCTCTAGCTCCTTAGCTACGACCTCTGCGGCTTTATCAGCGTAATCCCTGCATACTACCATGGGCTTTAATTTAAGCATCTTAGCCGTGGCATATGCCTGCTTTATATCGCTCACGCTAGCTCGTCCCCTCTTCACTTCAACCAGGTATTTCTCCCCCTCCTCATCCTCCGCTATTATGTCTACTTCTCCTACATCTATACCATCGATGCTGACCCTCTGCCTCACAGTTAGAGTCTTATACCCATACATCCTAAGTACATTGCGCGCCATCTCCTCCATGCTGATGCCCCTTTTCATGGCTCCCAATAAGGACATGTTCAGCCTGGATTTAAGCTTCTAGGTTATACTTACCTCAAGGGGTAACGCTCGCATCATATTTTTGACAAAACAGTCCTTGTTATAGGCAAAAAGCCCGTTTTAAAGGTAGTAGGTATTTTATGTAATCCGTAAAACTTAAAAAGCCTATCCTTTTTAAGGAGAGGCGAAAGAGGTGTTAACTTGCCAAGCTCTAGCAGTACCATGTTCATGGCCTTGGCCATAATAGCGTTAGTCGTGGGCTTCGGAATAGGATATGTGGCTTCACCTGGAAAGGTGGTGGAGAAAGTCGTAGAGAAGGAAGTGCCCAAGGAGGTCATTAAAACCGTATATCAGTACAAGGTGATAGAACCTGATATCGTAGTGGCCTATAAGGGGATGCGCGAGATACCTTCCGATGAGTTATATCCATACTCCAACATAAACCCGGCCTTATATAAGGATCCATACCTCTCGGCGGTCATAATCGCGGCTAAGTACGAAACAGACCCTGTATTAAGGGAGAAGCTTTACAATATAGTACAGCGTCTGAGCAATGACCTCCTGCCATGCATCTGGCTCGGTCAGCGCTTGAGGTTCGATCCTGTCTGGAGCTGGGTTCACGGTTATACTTACCACCCCTTACACATATACAAGTTCAACTACGTATGGAAGGACAAGGGATCCCCACGCGAGGACACTTTCATATACCTGAGCGGGCTCGAGCCTAGGTCATTGGATCCAGCTGTGAGCTACGAAGGGCCGGGCTGGCTGAACATGCATCAGATCTACGAGACGCTGGTGACCTATCCTATAAACAGGACAGATTACGTGATCCCCTGCTTGGCTGTGGCTTGGGCTTACAAGCCCGATGGCATGGAGTGGTACTTCGTCATAAGGGGCAACGTCGTGTTCTATGATCCGTGGGAGAACAAGACCTATCCTCTCACCCCAGAGGACGTGGAGTTCTCCATCGAGCGCGTCATAACAATGAAGTTCGGGCCAAGCTGGATCCTCTCCCAGTTCATAGACGATGTCGAAGTAATCACTGAGGATGAATTTAAGCAAGTGCTTTCCTCCGGCCTACAGACATACCTAAAGGATAAGACCGCCACGGTTAAGAGTTTAGAGGACCTCCTCAAGTTCTTCAACTACGATGGTCCAATAGCAGGCTACGTGAAGTTCAAGCTATCTAAGCCTTACGGTGCGGTATTGGCCTGTTTAGCCTCTACACCAGGTTCGATAGTCTGTAAGGACTATGTATTGAAATATGGCGAGGTAAAGCCTAACACAGAGCATGAGCGAATGTATGAGTACCCAGTTGGCACGGGCCCCTTCTACTTAGTGAAATGGGAGCATAACCAGCAGTTAATCCTCAAGCCAAACCCATACTACTGGGGGTCTCCCAAGCCCAAGCTTAAGACAGTCATCTACAAGGTGGTCCCTGATCCAAACACCAGGATCCTCCTGCTGAAGAAGGGCGATGCTGATGTCGCAGAGATACCCTCGAATTTACTCGGCAAGCTAAAGGGCGTCTCCATGGAGTATAACGGTAAGAAGTATGAGCTCAGAGTGGTTAACGTTGGTCTGACATTTGGCATCGTATATATAGTACCCAACGCTCAAAAGGAGCCATTTAACAACGTCTACGTCAGAAAAGCCCTAGCCTATGCTATACCCTACGAGCAGATATACCTCGGTGCCTACAACAACACCATCGTATGGCTGCCTGGCGTCTTGCCTAAGGGCATGATGGGCTTCACCGATGAAGGCATAACGAAGTACACGTACAACATAACTAAGGCCAAAGAACTGTTAGCTAAGGCCGGTTATCCAAATGGCTTAAACATGGAGATAACGATGTTGCTCGTCGAGGGCATCAAGGAGTGGGAGATAGCCGCTACCGTATTGCAACAGGCATGGAAAGAGCTGGGCATAACCCTCAAGATAGAGACCAAGTCGTGGCCCGTCGTCGATAAGAAGATAGAGAGCGGCGACTTTGACATCTACATAATGGGCTGGGGGCCAGATTACCTAGATCCCGATGACTATGCTTATCCGCTGGCCACGGGTGGCTACGACTTCGATAGGGTAGTGGCCTTTAGAATAACGCAGAGTAACGTCTACAACATTACGGGCGGGCTAATATATGTGGGAGGTAGTTAGCGTTGTTCCTTAAATAGATCCCATAATTTTTTCGAGGTGTTTTATCATGGCCGAGTTAAAATATTATATAATCCGTCGTATCCTCACGTTCCTCCCTACCTTAATAGGCTTAACCCTCATAACGTTTGTAGTCTCCATGTTAGTCCCTGGAAATCCCGCCCGTCTCTGGGCTGGCGGAATTAAGGCTAGCCCAGAGGTAATAGAGGCTGTGAAGAAGAGATATCATCTTGATGAGCCTCTTTACATGCAGTATTATTACTATTTAAGGAATCTCCTAAGGGGCGACCTCGGGGTATCTCCCCTTACCCATCGCCCTGTTATAACCGATATAATGTCCTATTTCCCTGCTACTGTGGAGCTGGCGATATTCGCCGAGCTCTTAGTCATCTTGATGGGTATTCCATTGGGGATAATATCCGCGCTCAAGAGGGATAGCGTTATAGATCATGCCGTAAGGGTATTCTCCCTAATAGGGGTCTCCGTTCCCGTCTTCTGGTTAGGTTTGATGCTACAATGGCTATTCTATTATTATCTCGGTTGGTTACCCGCGGGTGGACGAGGGCCAGCACCTCCCAGAATCTACACTAAGCTTTACGTGCTTGATAGCCTGCTTTGTGGCCGCTGGGATCTATTCTGGAGTAATGTAGCCCACATAATATTGCCCGCTTTTACTCTAGCTTACATAGGAGTCGGCATGGTGGCTAGGGTGACGCGCTCTAGTGTTCTCGATGTGCTTTCCTCTGATTTCGTGATATTCCTTAACGTCAAAGGGCTGAGCAGGCTATCCGTATTAAGGCATGTAATTAAGAACGCGCTTGTACCTATAGTCACGATCTTAGGTCTTGAATTCGGCGGGTTACTCGGGGGAGCTGTGATAACGGAGACCATATTCTTCTGGCCGGGGATAGGAAGGTATGCGGTTCAAGGCATAAACAGCTTGGATTTCCCTGCGATCATGGGCGTCACCGTACTGATAGGTCTTATATACATAATTGTGAACTTAGCCGTGGATCTTCTATACGCGGTTATAGATCCTCGGGTGAGACTGTGAAGCCACTTCAGTCCTCCAGAATAGGCCAGTACCTGGAGAGGAATAGGGCCAAGATCGAGGAATGGAAGCTGACGCTAAAGGTTCTGCTGAGATCTCCCTCCGCTGTCTGTGGGCTGGTCTTAGTACTGCTCTTCCTGTTCATGGCGGTATTCGGCCCGTATATCTCGCCCAGTGATCCATACAAAATAGACTTTGCAAAACGCCTTAGGCCCCCTAGTTCTGGAAACCCCTTCGGTACGGACGAGTATGGGCGCGATTTACTAAGCCGCGTACTACATGGCGCTAGGGTATCACTTATCGTTGGCATAGTTACTTTAGCTATATGTGTGCCAGTTGGGGTGGTGTTGGGCCTGATAGCGGGATATTTCGGTGGTGTGGTCGACGAGGTCATAATGAGGGTAACGGACATATTCCTGGCGTTCCCAGCTCTAGTATTAGCCATGGCACTTAGCGTGGCAATGGGAAGCGGCCTAATGACCGTGATGATTGCGCTGGCTGTCGTATGGTGGCCCGCATATGTGAGGATCACAAGAGGTCAAGTCCTTAGCGTGCGGGAGAACTTATTCATAGAAGCGGCTAAGGCTATGGGTATAAGCGACTTCTGGATCATCGCTAGGCATATACTCCCCAACGTTCTCTCACCGATAATAGTTATAGCGACCATGGATATGGGTGCTGTCATCCTAACGGCGGCGGCCCTTTCCTTCATAGGGCTTGGTGCGCAGCCACCGACCCCTGAGTGGGGAAGACTAGTAGCTGATGGTCAGCCCTATTTCCCTGAATGTTGGTGGTACGTCTTCTTCCCCGGTATAGCGATATTCCTCACGGTCCTGGGCTTTAACCTATTAGGGGATGGAATTCGTGATGCTCTTGATCCTAAGATAAGGAGACGACTTGAGTTTAAGTCCGCAGAAGGTGAATCACAATGAGAGGAGGAGATGAAATACTGAGAATTGAGGGCTTATGCGTTTACTTCTACACATACGCAGGAGTCGTTAGGGCTGTTGAAGATCTTAATCTAACCATATACCGTGGTGAGACGTTCGCTTTAGTGGGTGAGACGGGGTGCGGTAAATCGGTGACCATGAGAGCTGTCCTAAGGTTAGTGCCCCCTCCAGGTCGAATAGTCAAGGGCCGAATAATCTTCGACGGAGTTGACTTACTCAAGTTACCGGAAAAGGAGATGAGGAAGATCCGAGGGTCGAAGATCTCGATGGTGTTCCAAGACCCTAATACGGCGCTAGATCCCCTTTATACTGCTGGTTATCAGACCACGGAGACCATACTCGCTCATAGGAAGGTATCAAAGAAGTCCGCATGGCAAAGAGCCCTTGAGCTCTTTAAGGTAGTCGAGATCCCAGAGCCGAAGCGCAGGTTAAGGGCATATCCACATGAGCTAAGCGGTGGCATGAAGCAGAGAGTGGTCACCAGTATCGCGCTCTCACTGAATCCTAAGCTCTTGATAGCCGATGAACCGACTACGGCATTAGATGTGACCATACAAGCTCAGATCCTGGAATTGCTTCGTGATCTGCAACGAAAATACGGCGTCACATTAGTCATGATAACCCATAACATGGGCGTTGTGGCAGATATGGCCGATAGGGTAGCCGTGATGTACGCGGGATCTGTGGTTGAGGTAGCGGACGTCTATGAGCTCTTCGGTAATCCACTACATCCCTATACCAAAGGCCTCCTCAGGGCTATACCTAGTCTTACTAGCAGAAATGAGCGCCTCCAATCGATCCCCGGTACCGTACCTAACATGATAAGGCCCCCTCCTGGGTGTAAATTCCACCCGAGATGCGAGTACGCAATGGATGTATGCAAGCGTGAGCGACCGAGAATGATCGATATGGGCAAAGGGCATTTAGTAGCCTGTCACCTATACTCATGAAGGTGAGCTACCGATGAACCCCTTAGTACAGATCAAAGGTCTGAGGAAGCTCTTCCCCGTGAGGAAGTTATTCATAAACATGGGCTATGTGTATGCAGTTGACGGCGTCACACTGGATATCTTTAAAGGTGAGACGCTCGGGTTAGTAGGCGAGTCCGGATGTGGTAAAACTACCCTTGGCAGGCTAGTTCTACGCTTAATAGAGCCCACTAGTGGTGACGTATTATACGATGGGAAGAACGTCTACAGGCTGAAGGGGAAGGAGCTTAAGGAATTCCGAAGACGGGCTCAGATAGTCTTTCAGGACCCATATTCCTCACTGGATCCGAGGATGACGGTCTACGACATAATCCTCGAGCCGATTAAAGCTCATAAAATTGACGTAGGAGACCCGAGGGATTTCGTCCTCTCGTTACTAGAGGAGGTGGGCCTAAAGGAAGAACACCTCTTCCGATACCCTCATGAGTTCAGCGGTGGGCAGAGGCAGAGGATAGCGATAGCTAGGGCGCTTGCCCTTAACCCAGAGTTCATGGTCCTCGATGAGCCTACATCATCGCTTGATGTATCCGTCCAGGCCCAGATATTGAACACATTAAAGGACCTCCAATCGGAAAGGGAGCTCACGTACCTCTTCATATCACATGATCTAGGTGTTGTTAAGTATATGAGTGATAGGATAGCCGTCATGTACCTAGGGAAGATAGTCGAATTAGCCGATGCTGATGAGCTCTTCGAGAACCCGCTTCATCCATATACGCAAGTATTGCTCTCGGCACTACCCATCCCGGATCCCGTTAGGATGCGCTCGAGGAAGAGAATAATTCCAAGGGGAGAGCCCCCGAGCCCGATAAACCCCCCGTCAGGTTGTAGATTCCACCCAAGATGCCACATGGCGAAGGAAGTATGTGCCGAAAAGGAGCCTCAACTCGTTAGGTTGGATGGAGGCCATTGGGTCGCCTGTCACCTATACTCAGATTGAATATGCGCTGAGCCTCCCTTCTGAAGCCCTCGTCTAGGCGGAGCAGTACGTTATAGATCTTGGCGTAAACCTCGTCTTGGCCCTTAACGGGAAGGAACTTAATATTACTTTTATCCACCAGGATCCTTAAGGGGATCCATTTAGTCATCCCCTCCTTCACCTCTTTGGCTTCGTTCACTTCAAGCCTCTTTAATACGTCCCTCGCTATCCTCCCCTCAAGGAAGACGTTTCTTCGTATGTCCTCTATCTTCCTCTTAGCTAGAGCCCAGGGGATAACCCCTAAGGCCACGGCACTTCTCAAGAGCGAATGAGATGCTCTTATGCTCCTAAGTCCATCCGAAATCAACTCCTCTGATTTTCTGAGTCCTTCTTTAAGAACCTCCAGAACCTTCCAAGCTTCTGCTTTCCCATCTGGCAATCGAAGGATCTCTCCTGAAGGTTCATAGCAGAACTCCTCTACATCCTTCCTCACGAGGAGTACCGCGTAGAGGGGATCACTAAGTCTTGATATGAAATAGGCATCTACGTACAGCTTCTTAACTTCCCGGTTTTTAGCACGATATATGATCTCCTTGTAAGGGATTAAGATGATCATCGATGCACACCGAGGGATGACGTACTCAAGCTTATATCTCGTTCTTTAACCGCGCCCCTTTCATCGGGTTCTGTCATGATAACCTCCCCTCTCCATTTTAATAGGCTGAGATATCGCTCTATCCTCTCCTTAACTTCTATCGCCTCTTCAGCTCGCGTTATAATAAACATCGAAGGTCCAGCTCCGGAGATGTTAACTCCTAATCCGCCGGCTTTAAGGGCTTCTCGTTTGATCTCTTGGTAATGCGGTATGAATTTACTCCTGGCCTTCTCAATTACCCCTCCTCGGTTAATTGCCCGTCCGAGCTCTTCCACATCACCTCTCATAAGACCTACCATGAACTCTACCGCCGCGCTATTGTGCTCCACCATGTCGTTCAGGGCTATGCTTCGCGGTAGGACACTTCGCATACTTCTCGTCTTCTCCCTCGTGGTTCTCATCTTAGGTTTGAGGATTATTATCTTTAGTCCTTTAGGCGGATCGAGTCTTACCACTCTTAATGGCTTTCGGTTCGTTATGAGAATCATTCCCCCGAGTAAGCTGGCCGATACATTGTCGTAATGAGGTACTCCCGCGGCTGCTCTTTCTCCTTCTCCTGCTGCTCTGATTAATACCTCAGTAGAGAGTCTCCCTTCGAAGGTCTCATTTACCGCCATGGCGGTAGCTGCAGCTGTAGCTGCCGAGGACCCAAGTCCAACCCCTACTTCCACTCCTTTGAAGACGCTAATTCGAACGCCCACTACATCCTTGAGTCCAAGTTCCGATAACACGGCTTCTGCCGCATAATAGGCGGTATTGCCTTTTCCGCTTGGCACTTCTTTACACTGTGAAACGACCTCGATCTTAGGTTCGTCTATGGGTTCAGCCACTACTGTATCTCGAGTGCATCTTACCGCAAGTGCAGCTAAATCGAAGAGGCACCCTAAATTGGCTATGCTAGCTGGGGCTGAGACTATCACCCTTTCCCCTCTCATGGCATCCCACGATATCCCTGATAGGAGTACTTCTTTATCTCTATGTCGCCTGTTTAGCCTCCCTACTCCATGTCGTGAGCTCAGCTCCTATTCTGCCAAACGCCGAACCGGCTGCTATGAAGGATAGCGAAAGAGCGTATCCCGCACCTACGTTAAGCACCTCCTTAGGCAATACGCCGACTTCGATCTCCGTTTTCATGCCTCCTGGCAATATTAGAGGGCTCTTGAACGTTATGTCCTCCCTAAATAAGTCTGGGGGCGGAGTTCTTCCTGTCATAATTGAGAAGGCCATATACAGGCCTGTTGAGATCAATATTATCCCCGCTATCAGCAAGGAATAGCCGATGATCGAGCTCACGTTATACGCCATGATGGATTGGACTCAAGGGACGTAAATAAGTCTAATGTAATGTCCTGTCTATCGCGAGCATTGTTCCAGTGAGGCCTTCTTAATCTAGCTTAGGCGAGTACCCATGCCTCTTACACATATCAATGAAGTAGCGGTCAAGCTCCCTCTCAACATCACTTGGAAGCTCATCCGGCTTATGTTCTTCCAGAATCTTCCTAACGAGCTCACGTGCTCGTTTCATGAGGCTCGCTCGCTCTTTAATACTCCTGCTTAAGAGCCTAGGTATGTAGGTCTCCTGTCTCATCCATTTCAACGTATGTCTTGAGCTTAAGAAGTGCCTCCTGATATGTGCCTCCCTCAATAAGCTCATGGCTAATGTCGCCTCATCTACATCAAAGCCTTTTGCCATTCGAAATGCAATTCCGCATGCTTCGTTATCTATGAGAAGCTTCTCCATGCTTTGAGTACTTTCAAATTCCAGCATCCCCGGTCCAGATGCCACGTTTATGCCTATCATAGTTGCTAATAGCGCACCCATGAAGGTCTCTAATCCCGCTTGATAATCTATTTCCTTAGAGTCGCTTAGGCCTACATAGGCATGAGTGGGTATGCCGTAGTACTTCCCTATCTCTACATAGCCCATCGTTAGCAAGGCGGTCTCAGGTGTCGAGATACACGCCGTTCCCCATCTCATGTCAAACAGACATGGAGAACCCCCATATATCACCGGTGCTCCCCTTCTCGTCAATTGCGCGATCACTATTCCCGATAGCGCTTCAGCGTTATGCTGTACTAGGGCCCCCGCTATGGTAACGGGTGCGGTCGCCCCCATCTGAGGCATAGGTATTATCTCCACGGGTATCCCATAGTAAGCGCAATCCATAAGGTTCTGGGCGGTCAACCGACTCCACTTCAGGGGAGGCGAGGGGCAGACATCGAAGATGGCTATAGGCCTAGAGGCTACGTCACCCACTACGATCTCAAGTATGTCCTTCATGTCCTGTACCCCCTCTATCGTGAAGGCGCCTGTTATGATGGGCTTTGATGAAAGCTTCAATATCGGGTAGAGCCTCACCCTATCCCTGATCTCAAGCGGTACATCGTTGGGGATCAATGCCGTACTTTGAGCACCGATGTATTCGAGGTAATCCACTAGCTTAGCAAAGTCAAAGAGATCTCGGAATACGGTCGGACGCGTAGTTGACTGCTTCAAGTCCAGTATCTTTATGGCTGTGGAGCCCGGATTGAAGATTACATTATCGTCCCCTATCCTCACGTAGCGCTTTCCATCCCTATAGTATAGTTTTAGGCTCTTCGGTACATAGCTGAGGCACTGTAGTACGAGGTCCCTGGGTATCTTGGCTATCTTTCCCTCTACATGAGCTCCCCCCTCTTTCAATAATTCGAGGGCACGTACGTTATCCACGAATACGCCTACTTCCTCTAAAAGGCGCAACGATTCCTCATGAACTTCACTTACCTCCTCCTTTGAGAGAAGGCGAAGAGCTGGTCTGGCCATGTTCTCTAACTCCTGAGAATCACTAATATACGTTCCGTCATGAGTTCGGTCTCGGGTGTAAGTTTATAGAGGGCCCTCCAATTCCTTAATCCTGGGTACTCCATGTGGCGATTGTTAAGGCCTGATGCTTATACCGTATGGCAGGAGAAGGGCGTAAGGGAAAGGCTCAACTGGTACTATATGGTCATGCGGGATGAAAGACCCGCTAAGTTCCTGATATGTCGGAAGATAGACGCCGAGATGAACCCTGCTGAGCTTGACTTAAACGGGCTATGGGATCTCCACGAGTCTCTATCCGAGCGTTTTTGGAGCTTATTTCCTAAGATTTCCTCGGGGAACCTTAGTCTGGACGAGCTTGAGGAGCCTAGATGGAATTTCCTCGACGTGAAGGTCGAAATAGCGTATAGGATGCTCGCGGAATGCCGTTTCTGTGAGCATAAGTGTAAGGTTAATAGGCTGAAGGGGGAGAGGGGCGTTTGTAGGCTAGGCGCTGATGCCATAGTCCATTCCTGGTTCCATCATTATGGCGAGGAAGCCCCCCTAGTCCCAAGCGGTACCATATTCTACGGTAGTTGTAACTTCCGCTGCGTATTCTGTCAGAATTACGATATATCCCAGGAGAACGTGTTCTCTGGGGTCATCGTGAACCCCCGGCAATTAGCTCTCATGCAGGAGGAGCTTAGGAAGAAAGGCGCGAGGAATATAAATCATGTAGGAGGGGAACCAACTCCCAATTTACACGTCATCTTAGACTCCATGCGCTATCTGAGGGTCAACGTACCCCAGCTATGGAACAGCAATATGTACTGTAGCCAGGAAACCATGAAGTTGCTCAGGGAAGTGATAGACATATGGTTGCCTGACTTCAAGTACGGAAACGATGAGTGCGCGGAAAAGCTCTCAGCTGTTAAAGGATACGTAGGGATCGTTACCAGGAATCTCAAGATAGCCCATAACTCAGGTGACATGATAATAAGGCATTTGGTCATGCCAAATCACGTGAAGTGCTGTACGGAGCCCGTGCTAAGGTGGATAAGCGAACACTGTCAGCGCGCCTTAGTGAACGTCATGGGCCAGTACCGCCCTGAGTACTTAGTAGCTAGGTACCCTGAGAAGTATCCTGACATAGCGAGATCCCCTAACCCAGGGGAAATACGCAGGGCCTTCGCCCTAGCCGAGGAGCTAGGCCTATGCTATAAGCCCGTATCCTAAGAGAAACTGGTGTGACTGATCTTAAGTCTCAACGCCTCCCTCAAGCGTGCTAGTTTCTCCTTTCCATGTGTGAGAAGTACGTTCGCTAGGCATACTATAGTCTCGAGCTGTTCCTCTTTGAAGAGCAGCTGACCCCCGAATATTAGGGGTATCTCCATCTTATCGGTGCTGAGTACCTCTATGAGTATGCGCCCCTCCTTCAGCCCTTGAATCCCGCTATGCTTGAACCCGCTCTGTCTCACGAGCACCAACATGTCTCTCGCCGCATTAAGATCCTTCGCCACTACATGTATTATAGGTGGCTCCACGTTGAGCCATACGTTCCTTCTTCCCCTTTTAATGCACTTCAATACCTCATCAATAGCCACGGGTCTATGCCACTTGCCCAGTATCACGTACTCCGTTTTCCTCCATGGATACTTCACTTCCGCAATCTGTATCCTCCCACTACAAGAGCTCGTGGTATAATAGCGATCGAGCGAGTTTATCATCTCAAGCAGGTCCTTTATGTCCTCATCTATTTTCCCCTGTCCATAATCCCTATACAGCCTTGATAGCGCCCTTATCCTCTCCTCGTTCCAATTACCCATCCCAGCTTCCTCCCCTAGCTGATATACTGACCATATGTTTAAGTCTATCTTAGATTAGATTAACTTGATGACAAGCGATAAGGCTACGGATCGTCTGAAGTGGTTACTTAAAGCTCTACGCGAGAGCGGTTTCCTTCCTCTTCGCGTCTATGAACCTTGGTCGCGTTTTGAAAGATGCATACGGAATGGAGTGGAAAGGGAGCGCATCTGGATAGCCACCAATTTGGTTGAGGCGCTAGCTGACGTCCTCTCAGGGACGAAGGCCTCTAAGATTCGCATCTCCATAGACCTTAATAGCGAAAGCTATGCGATAGCCATCTATGACTATAAAAACCAATGCATATATCACGATTTTGCGAGCATGAGCTTTCCGAGCAATTTGCTAAGTGACGTGGGCTTTAATGAAGACGAGAGAAACGCACTCCATCAAAAATGGAGGATATCCCTGCGGAAACTATATAATAGCAATAAAGGCCTCCTACTACAGCCGCTTAATAAGGTAGACTTGAGCTACCTGGACTTCATGTCGCGTGTCATACGAAACGCCTTCCCTCAGTTCATAGTGGCTATAGAGACGCCTAAACCCGTGCCTACTAGCTTCCTAGAAGCATCCAATAGTCAATATAGGGCTGACTCGGTACTAAGCTGGCTAAAGAGCCTTAAGGGCAAATGGGACTTCGTATTGGGTATAATCCCCGAGGACATATGTATCCCAGGCATGGATTGCCCATTCCTAATCCACGATAAACCCGCCTTCGCTAGAGTAGCCATATTATCGCTGGGCATGTTGGGCTATCCCTCCGAGAGGAGATCCCTCATAGAGGAGCGTTTAAAGAAGCAGACGTTACATATAGTAGGCCACTTCCTTGGGCTACCTGACTGTAAAAACGATTATTGCGTTATGTCCGAGGCCGAGTCCCTCGAGGATTTAGACTCCAAGA
Source organism: Thermoprotei archaeon (assembly GCA_021162845.1). Taxonomy (GTDB): domain Archaea; phylum Thermoproteota; class Thermoprotei; order QMSL01; family B3-G16; genus JAGGXX01. Next base: position 19,830 of record JAGGXX010000021.1, read on the forward strand.
GCTCCTCCTTCTGTCTGCGTTGTTTAGCCAGGTTACTCCCCGGGAGGTATATCCAGTCGGAAGGATGAAGCCGAATCCCATGCCGTCCATATGCGCTTTAAGGTAAGAGCGTTGTGGCCTTTAAAAGGTTAAGCAATCGAAGATTTCCTAATAGCTAAAAGGCTTAGTAAACTTTAAATCAGTATTCAATATTCTTCTTCAGGAGGGTGATCCCAATGGAGTACTTAGTGCGCGATATTGAGGAATTTGCCTCTCGCCTTAAGGAAGTGAATTCTAAAAAGGCAGAGGGGAACGAGTCAGGCCTGCATAGAATAAGGGGAAGTGTGGATCTTACCTTCGAGGATCCAGAGAAGAAGGATTCCGGGATCCTAAAAATGGTCGGCTGTTATAGCTACGTCAAGAAAAGCCTCTTCGGGAAAAAGGTTAGGTACTTTGATGTCACCATGAAGTTCGAGAGAACGAAGAGCGGTGTGTACAGGTTAAACGTAAGCGACCTACAGACGTACAGGATGGATAAGGGTACCATAAGGCTAGTTGACGAAAAGGCACCTGAGGAACTATTCAACTTAATAGACGAGGACTTACTTGAAGCGGGGGCCAAACGCGCTTAGAAGACGAAGGGGTCCGCGCTTTTAACCTCGCTCATCTTTTCGCTTAGTGAGCCCTCTTCATCCCCTATTCACTACCTTCCAGGTACTCGTATTTAAATCCATGACCTTAACCCTAGATGGGATCAAGTGCGTCCCATCACATGTACGTGCCGTATTGAGGTAAGGCATCCCCTCACGACAGACGGCGAAGGAAAGCCCCTCCTCTAATGCTAGGTCCCGAACCATCCTTAAGAGCCTCTCCCTTATTCTGCGTTTAAGGTACCATACACATCTCTTTACCTTCTCCCCCTCAACCCTATAAGCCTCAAGATAGGCATCCTTCAGGTCTGGGAAGGCAAAGGCTATCCTTCGAAGGCTATCGGGCCTCGCTTTATAAGTTGACGATATCACGTGTAATGCGCCGGCCTCAGCTGCTCGCTTTATCAAAGCCCTTAACATATTTTCATCGGTATTAATGCCCGGTAACAGGGGGTCTATGCGTATCGCGCACGGTACTCCACTCGAGCTTAGAACCTCCATGGCTTTAAGGCGTTTTTCTGGCTCCGGAGCTCCTGGTTCTAGTTTAAATGCCTTTACCCGATCCAACGTGGTTATGGTGAAGCTCACCATGACGTTTCCCTTTCGGATCAGGTCTAAGTCCCTAACGACAAGCGAGCTCTTGGTCATCAGCTGTATCCTAAGGCCACGCGGTATCATTATCTCAAGGGCCCTTCTCGTGAGTCCTAGTCGCCCTTCAGGAGGGGTGTATGGGTCGCTGCTGTTAGCCATGGATATTACGATGTCGCTCTTTATCCTCCTCAGGTCGCTCAATAACCTCTTTACAAAATTCCTCTTAGGCCTAGGTCTGAATCCACCAGGTATGTACGATGTTATGTAACAATAGGCGCACCTATGACCACAGGACGTATAGGGGGATAATGTGTACTTAGGGGGGCATGTACACAATGGATCATTCCATGGATCAAAGGGTGCAATGACCTTCATTGACCTCCCCATATTTCGTTCCCAGCCCTTCATCTAAACATATATCTCTTGCCTGTTATTTACAAGTTAAGGGGTATCGCTCGAAGCTGATGAGTATCTGAAAAGGGATCACATATGGTTCCCCAATTTAACGAAGAGGAGCTCACTCGCGTTTATCAGGTACTAGGTCATCCTCTTCGTAGGAGGATAATCTCATATCTAGGTGAGCACGGTAAAGCCAGCTTTACTGAGCTTAGGAGGAACTTGAAGGTAAGCGTAGGGACGCTTTACTATAACCTCGATCAACTGAGGGACTTCGTGACTCAGGATGCAGATAAGAAGTACCTACTCACTCAAAAAGGCCTCCTGACATATGAGGTCATAAAACACGATAGTGAGCGCTTCCAGGAATACGCAAGTATGTGGGCCCGTAAGAGGGCCTTAGCCCCCCTTTATGACATAATATCCAAGGTATTCATGCCTGACTGGCTCACGATGCTTAGCAACAACCTATCGCTCTTAGCCGTCCTAGCCTCCCTTTCCTTAGCGTTAGGCCTCCTTTTCTCTGTTATATGCAAGCTGGAGCTCTCGATAATGTTTTACTACCCTTCCTCCTCCTCCGTACTCCCCATCCTTGAGTATATCTTCAGCTGGATATTCATTTTTCTGACCTCCGAGCTCCTCACTAGCGTATTCCATGGCCAAGAAGGGCACAAGCTCGAATTACTGCTTCTCACTGCGGTTTCCCTCCTCCCCCTATCAGTATATCCCTTCCTCTACTGGCTCGTCTCCCTTCTCATTCCCGAGTCCCTCCTTATATTTAACGTGCCGATCAAGAGGTATGTGATAGGCTTCTTGCTCACCTTCTCACAATTCCTCACGATAGGTTACCTGACGACTTCCATAAGTACGACGAAGCATATGCGAAGCGAAAGGGCCTTCGTAGTCGTCAGTATAGTATATTACCTAAACCTGATGTACAACCTGCTCATTAGGCAAAGCGTCCTCCTTCCCATTTAGGGATCATCTTCTAAACGCGCTTCTGATGAAGAACAACCAAGCCCAAGCTAATACTAGGAATATGCTAAGCCATATGACCCTTGCGAGAAATCCCCCTACAGGGGCGAAGAAACCTATGAATCCCAATATCAGGAACGCTCCTGATGGAGCGTAAATTATGTTAGTGGCTATCCTCCTCGTGATCCTCAAGATCCTATACTTCCTAACTGGAATGCTGATGACCGGCCTAACCTCATCGCCTCTTTTAACGGCTTTATCGAACTCATCTAACACCCTCACCGCCGATTCCGTCAACATATAAACGTAAACGCCTCTCCTCTCATCCATCAAACGCGTGACGAAACCGACCTTAGAGAGCAATTTGAGATGCTTGTCAACGGTAGCCCTATGCTTGCCTACCTTAACCGATATCTCGTTAACGCTCAAGGGCCCTTCTCTCCTTAATAAGCAGAGGATCTCATAGCGGGTACTATCACCGAAGGCCTCTATGGCTTTTTTAATAACACGATCGTCCATGTTTCCTCATGTCCCCATCTACATGGACTCCATTATTTATAGGTATCACACAAAGCAAGCGACCGTATGACACTAGCGTTGCGCATCCAGAGGAGCATCATTGCACGACCATGCTACAACTCAGTATCATCGTGGGATTTTTCTAGAAGTTTTCCACAATTATCGCGGGATCTGGATGTCCCAAGTTAAGAACTTGAAGGATAGGGGAAGGACAGGGAGAACGGCATCGAGTAAAAGGAACAAACTCCTATGGCTCATCATATCTTTAATAGCCTTCATTCTCATCTTAATAAATCCCCTAGCGGGCTTCCTCATTGCACTATCCACAATCCTCTACGCCTCCATTAGACACCTCCGCCACCGAGAGCGTGTGGAGGATGCACTCTTGCTCATGAAGCCGCTCAGTTCGCCTAAAAGAATCAAGGGACTATGGAAGGTTGAGCTCATGCGAGGAGTAGAGTCATACTTGCCTTGGAAGGATGCTCCCTGTCTCCTACTGTTAAAGGGCTTTCAGTTGACGGTATTAGGGATGTTATCAATCCGTCCCACCCTTAAGACCGAGGTTAAGCTGGAAGGATTGCTCAGCTCGCTTTACGCCTCAGGGTACGGCCTTACGTATGTAGTTTCTTGTGCTCCGGGGGGTTCAGGGGATGGACTATGGGATGTACGGGTGCTCCTCCTCCTTAAAGCACGAAGGCTTGTGCTATGGGTTAACGCATCGATCGTTAAGGATGCGGTTGACGATATGATCAAGCGCATTGAGTGGGCTCGCGCAGTCCTAGCCTCGTATCTAGGTCCAGCTAACGTAAGACCTCTCAGCGGAGACGACCTCATTGAAGCAGCTAGATCCCTACTCTGAGGTGATGATAAGGTGCCGCCCCTCCCTCTAAAGGAGGTCTGCAATCTAATGCCCATTCCCTCATCCCCTGTACAGAAGTCACGGGATGGTATACCCCTTGAAGGCTTCATCGGGGACTCAGGAACCATGGTCCTAAATCTCCATGATTTAAGTCACAACGTAGCGGTTCTAGGCCATCCCGTGGATAGGCTGAGGATAAACCTACGCCTAATCGAAAGCTTAGTTGACTTGGGATATGACTATCTAATCCTGGACGTGTTCGGTGAATATAAGCGCTTAATGAACGTCGTACCAAGTGCTAAGGTGTTCAGGCTCGGTATAGATGCATCATTACCGCTATTGGATCCCGAGGGTCTACCCTTTGAGCTCTACTCTAATATCCTACTAGATGTAATGCGCTATGCCCTGAGGATAAGGGATCCCGAATACCGCTTACTCTATGAAGGAGTGCAGACCCTACACCAGCAGGGCATATCAAGGCCTACACTCAAGGAGCTCTTCTTGGCCCTGCAAGACGTCGAAAGCAAGCCCACGCTCTCAGTGCAAGAGTACGCTAAAATAGACTCGCTCTATAGGGCGTTATACCCATTATTCAATGGTAGGACGTCTGCTGCGTTCGATTATGGGGGTACAGAGGGGATAAACGAGCTATTTAATAACGGCTTAGTGATTTTAGACCTATCCTACGTGACACCCCCGAGGTTCAAGGTCCTAGCGGTACTCCTGGTCCTCTGTAAGGCACTGAGTATCAAGCACTGCGGGGAACAACTCCTACTCTTAGATATGGCCTCAGAGGCACTTCCCATGAACGTTAGGGATGAATGCTCCCTGACGATACTCTCCCTGCTTGATACGTTAAACATGCGATCCATAGCTTTCCACTTCTCCTCTGAGGATCTAACAAGCCTAAGTACGTTGCTCCTCCCGCGCTTGGGCCTCCTTCTAATCCACAAGACCGCGCTTCACTACAATATTCGCTCTTCCATAATCGATGTAGGCGAGATCAAAGATCTCCTACCTAACCTTCAATGGAACGACGTCCTCCTGTACTTTACCAGTGATTCAAGGATCCTGATCGCGAACCTGTCCGATCCCGCATCTCTCTCGTATCCGATACCCTCCGACGAGGAAATAGAGGAACATATGAGAAGACTCGGTTACGAGGTCAGGTTACTTGAAGAGCTGAAACTAGAAGCAACTACATTACTGGAAAGGGACTTCAAGGAATACGCTGAGATAGCATATCGGTTACTCAAGATCATAGGCGAGCAGGTCGTCACGCGCGGCGAAGCGATAAACGTGTTGAAGAGCTTCAACATGTCCGCTAGCATGGCTTCTAGGTTAGTAGATGTCATGCACATGATAGGCTATATACGCGAGGACTATGTGAGCGGTAGGCGGTGCATAGTGCTGACAAGGAAGGCAGCCATAGCTGTGGACGAGTTCGAGCGGAAGATGCGGATGAGAAGTGCTTCTAGCCTAAGAAGAGGTGATGTCCGTGGAAGGGAGGGTTAAGTGGATATCTAACCTAAAGGCGAAATGGTACGTTGCTCGACATGGCTCTAGCTGGGTTTACGTTGAAGTGAAGGGGACCCAGCGCAGGGGAAAGCCCATCTTAATACGCACGATATACGTGATGGGTAAAGGTGGGAAACCAGAAGCCGTTTACTCGGAGGTCTACTCCATAGATGAGGCAATGGAGGTCATAGAGGCCGAGAGAGCAATAGTCGAGGGCCTTCGTGCATATGAGGGCTCGGATCATGCGCTTTTTAGACTTAAGTCCCAGGTCTCACGTCTCGAAAGTATTCTTAACCTAATAAAAAATACTGTTAAAGAATTAGAGGAGGTGATAAATTATGGAAAATAAAACTATTAATAAAATTAAAAATAGTAATGCTGGAGGTAAATGTATAGATTTAGAGGATGTGAAGGGGATAGGCCCAGTTCTAGCCAGGAAGCTGAGGGAAGCTGGAATAACCTCCGTGAGAACGCTTGCGCTGATGCCGCCTAGAGAGTTAGCTAGGATAACCGGCCTAGGCGAATCCAGGGCTGCCCTCCTCTCAGCCAGCGCTCGTAGCCTCCTCAAGATGAGCCTCATACCAGCTAAGAAGTATAAGGAGCTGAAGGCCAGTATGAGCAAGCTGACCACTGGGTGCAAGGCCCTCGATAGATTACTTGGAGGCGGGCTTGAACCTCAAGTCATAACGGAGTTCGTTGGCCCTTACGGAAGCGGTAAAACGCAACTATGCCATCAATTGGCCGTTACAGCCCAGTTGCCTAAGAGGAGCGGCGGACTCGAGGGCGCGGTGATTTACATAGATACCGAGAACATGTTTAGTTATGAACGCATAGAAGCCATCGCTAAGCGCTTCGGGCTTAACCCCGATACAGCGCTTGAGAATATATTCTATACTCATGCCGTGAACTCGGATCACCAGATGAAGATCGTCAAGGAAGAAGCGCCAACGGTCATAGAGGAGGAAAACGTACGCCTCTTAATAGTTGATTCGCTCATAAACCACTTTAGGGCTGAGTACTTAGGGAGGGAGAACCTCGCGGTCAGACAGCAGAAGCTAAATGAGCACCTCCATGACCTAATAAGGCTAGCCGAGGCATATAACCTCGTAGTGGTCGTTACGAACCATGTAATAGCTTCTCCCGACATGATGTTTGGGCCGACTGAGAAGCCTGCTGGAGGCCATGTCGTTGCACATATGTGTGGCTATAGGATATGGATAAGAAGAGCGTCAGGAGGAAAACGCAAAGCGATGGTCATAGACTCCCCTAAGCTTCCCGAAAGCGAATGCGAATTCCTCATAACGGACCAGGGGATAATCGATGTGACCTAGGGGATCCTCCTTGCATCAACTCACCTATGGTTTCAGGAAGGTACGAGGGCCCTACGGTAGATCCCGTCAATATATTCTTTCCCTTCCCAGGGCATATGTAGAAGAGGTACTCAGATTGGGTTATAGTGGGTTCTTAGCGATTCCCATAAGAACGCTCATGTTGCTAGTACCATGTAAGGGGTATGATGCGGAGTTGATAGCAGACAGGGTACGACGTAATTTTCCCTTTCTTGAGGAACTGGAAGAAGCTCTCATGGGTAAGGAGCCGCTTTTAATGAAGTTAGAGTCTGCGGTGCGTAGACTCGAGAAATCCCTTAAGCTCTTGGAGAACAGCTCCCTCCCCACCTATTCTAATAAGCTCAGGAGCTCACCTGAGCTCCCTTCATCATCTTCCTCCCTTCCCTCATACCTCAGGGACAATCCTTGGCTGGACATACTCTCTAAGCGTGGCATCGATCAATGACGCATGTACTTCAATAGATCTTCCTGAGTCAGCATCCTCCTGAGTAGATATGAGTTAGCAAGTACGAGGTTCATGGGAGTCTTTATCCTCTTAGAGATGTCATATAATGCCTCCCTTAGGCTCTCCTTCTTCTCATAGCCCCTTGCTAAAGCAGCTCTGACGCTTTCCCTCACCTGCCATACTCCCACTGGGGCGTAGTAGCTCGGCGAGACCTCCCTTATGGCTATGACCCTAGCCTGCCTCCTCTCCTTATATAGGTAAGCTAATACTGGCATTCTCATCGCATGATACCCACCGTCAACGCCTTCCTTCCTCCACTTCCCATCGTGTAACTCGTAGTTCACGCTTATATAGGGCTTCTCGGCCTTAACCCATATCGTCCTGGGTAGCCATATCTCTATCATCTCAAAGGACCAGGCCCCAGGGACCATTATTATCTCATAGTGATTGCCTATGTACTCGGAACTATAGATCCTTATCTCGTTGATCTCCTCGTATTCCCTGACCTTTTTAAGTAGCCTATCGGCTAGAACGCTGTCGGTAGCCGTTATGGACCATCTCGTAGGCACCAATCGCCTATCCCTTTTCCTGCCCAGGAGACCCAAACTCAACAGCCGCTCGATCTGATAAACGGATATGCCGCTTCTGTAAAGCTCTACTATGGCATCGCTCGCCCTCACATCCTCATCTTCCATGAGCTGATCCACCCTTCTAGGGACCACGGGATTGCCCACGATATACACCCTCTTTACATCCCCGCTCGGGCCCAAGGGCGCTATTATGCCGTCAAAGCTAAGCCTGAACCTAGGCGGTCTCTTGAATATCGCTTCCGCATCTACGGGCTTGATAGAGATCGCCGCCTCCCTTGCTGCCTCAAGCAGTTTATTGTCCCTCTCCTTTATCCCTACCCTGAACTTAGAACCTATCAACATGCTCCTGAGTCGTATTATGTCCTCAAGCTTCTTCCTTCCCCACCACTTCTCCGGCACCTCGTACTCATCGGCTGGAATTTCAGCCGTAGGGGGTATGTTAAGTATAACGTTAACCTTAGGGTATCCGTATTCACCTACAAGAGTAGAAGGAGGAGTGAGGCCGTATAACTGAGCACCTAGCTTCCCTATCCTCTCAAGTAACTTGATATTGGCCTCTATCCTCTCCAAAATGGGACATTTAGGCCTACCGCATAACCTCCTCGCCCCCTTGCATCTAGCACATAATGCCGGATCGCTCAAGTGGGCTCCCAGAAAAGGATCCCCTACGCCTCAATATAAATCCATCAGCTAAATCACTAGCCGGATATTATGTCGGGAGTACTCCGATGATATCCCCGCTGAGTTCAAGCTACCTACTTCTTATATAAGCCTATAACTCTGGAGCGGGCATGAGCTATGGAGTCGGCTAGGCCCTTAAATGATATGAGCTTTGAGGAGCTTAAGAAGCTAATCAAGCTCCCCGTAATGGATGAGGAAGGGAGGAGGATAGGAGTAGTTGATAAGATACATGTCGATGCTAAGAAAATGATCGCGAAGAACGCGGAGATACACTTCCAGAATGGCAAGAGAAAGAAGGTCCCCGCCTCTCACCTCTTCTACATAGGCGGTGCGATACTCTACTCAAAGGACGGCGTGTTAAGAACCATGCCTAAGGTCACAGTGGAAATGGAACCAGATCTAGCCAAGGCGAAGGGCATATTCGATAAAGTCCGCGTCATAAGACAACGCCTCATGAAACTGGACGAACTGCTCATGGAAGGCAAGATAACGGAAGCCACGTTCAAAATCCTAAGGAACGATTATGAAAACCAGCTTAAGACGCTCGAGGAACTCGGGGTAAGGTACGTGGATAGGCTAAAGAAACGCCTAGTCGAGCTAGAGCAAAGTGAAAGCGAGCTCTCCGAGAAGCTCAACATATATGAAGCCAGGCTATACGTAGGCGAAATAACGGAACTGGAGTATGATAAGCTAACACGCGGGCTCAGAGTAGAGCTCGACAAAGTGAGAAATCAAGCCAAGATGATAAGGGACTTCCTACAGGATTACGCCGAGAAAATACCGCTCATGATGCACATCAGAACAGAACCCGAGAGGGGAGAGGAGCAAATACCGGAACCCAAGGCGGAGGAGAGACTTCAAGAGGAAACCGTACCGCCCGCTCAAAAGGACGAAGAAGAGGAAGTAGGCCTCGAATCCATGATCTCCAACATAAAGAACTACTATACTAGGCTAAGCGAGAGCATAGGCCTTAGCGGGGATGAGGAAAGCCAAAGCACCGAGTGAACCAGCGAAGCAAGGAATTTATAGTCCTTCGACCCTAGTTACAATTCAGAAGCGGCCGTCGTCTAGCCTGGATCAGGACGCGGGCCTTCCACGCCCGAGATCCCGGGTTCGAATCCCGGCGGCCGCACCACATAGTTCCTCTCCAAATAAGCCTTAATGATTTCTTCCGGTGAGCCGATATATACTTCAATCTTCCTCGCTAGCATCAAACTTAGAAGCCGTTTTCAGCTACCTGTGAGGAAGTTACCGTGAACACTTCGAATGAACATGCCTAAAGGCCCTTACCGAATGATAACGCCTAGCTCAATATAGAGGTATCACTTGACGACGTATTATATTAAATGGGGAACCACCCGGCACGTATGCGCATTCATGTGGTTCCCCATGAGGTGACCCCTGATAGCTAGGCAGGGGCCAAGTTGCTCATTTCGAGGGCGAACTTTTCGGAGAGCACTATGAACTCGGTTAGGAAGGCAAAAGGCCCCTTTAAGTCGACGAGAAATCCAAGGGTATGGTTTTAAGGGAACGACTACCTCTAGGTTATATACTAGCTCTTATCCGAGAGTATGGTTCTCTTCGGTGGTTCAAGGCCTAACCTATGCGTTAGGTGCTATGAGGAGAATAAGATAGCTCCCCTTTACTTTACCGAGATTGATGATACCCTATGCTTCGTTGATAGTAGTACTGATGCACTCGTCGCCTCCATACCCACTAGGAATGTTACTGGACATGAAGACCTCTTCATAATAGAACGTTTCGTTGATGATAAGGATAATACTGTCCTCATCGCCTATGGTCTTAGCTGGAGGGGCACTTGGGCCGCTGGTGTTTACCTACACAACGTGCTTATGGAACAGCTTTCATGGCTCGTGAGCGGCTATTATGTCTTCCATTGGGTTGACGCCAATAACAACGGCATCCCCCAAGCTGATGAGATAACCAAAGAATACCCCTAATGTCTTTTTACCACCTCTCCTATTCAATTATTTTCAATAAGTCATGATAGGTAAGAAAGCTAAAGATTGTTGCACTCATTGATGCGTTTTAATAGTTCTCCATAGGGATCGTTATCTTAACATATTGAGGGGACTCTTAAGAATAGAATGTGGTTACCTAAGCCAGAGGAGAGCGCTATGTTTCGCGTTAAAGGCTTACATGACTTAGATTTCATGCTATGGAATAAGATCGTGAAGCTCTACCGCGAGGATCCCATTACGCATGCGTATCTGGTCTATGATTTAATGTACGAGCTTGACAAGACCGAGGTATATTTTGTGTTAGATGATGACCAGGTGGTCGGCTACGTTCTCATATGGGCGGGTTTGCGACGGCTGGGCATGCATCTCTGGGGCAATGTGAAATCCCTCATTGAAAAGATCCCATTTACGGAGGCCTCTGTAATCCAGCTATATGATGCGAGCTTTCTTAACTCCGTAATCACCTTCCTAAGGGGTAGATGTCGTGTCGAGGTCAGGTATTTCGTGGACATGTTCGTGGATGAAAATAGATTTCGGCCCTATAAGCCTGAGGGAGCTGTGAGGTTGAGAGCAGAGGAGGACACGCATGTGAGAGCATTGATGAAGATCAAGAGGGCTCAAGGTAGGGTGCTCGACGAGTGCTCTATAAGGAGGCTCATGGAACGATGGCGTTATTACGGTGTATTCAAAGAAGACGCCTTAGTCTCGATAGCCTGTGCTTACCTGCGCCTCCCCGAGATATGGATAATCGGCGACGTCTTCACGCATCCAGAGCATAGGGGAAGAGGCTATGCGAAAATCGTTACCTCCGCTATAACAAGGGATGCCGTAGTTTCCGGCGCTAGGGCCTTCCTACATGTAAGGGAAAGTAACGTTCCCGCGATTAAGGTCTACAAGGCTTTGGGCTATGAGGTATTGAGGAAACGACCATGGATTTTCATGAATGAATGAAGAAGTATGATTTCGTTTTCCTTCTCTAAGCGTAAGAGCAACGACATCCCAGATAGTTAAGAATCCGGCTGATGAAGTCCCTAGTATTAGGCCTTTCAGTATTTGTCTGAAACCCTCTTGATATGGGAAGAGATGAAAGAGAAGAAAGATGGGAATTATGAAAAGCTTATCTAGTAAGCCTTTATGCCCACTTCGCATACTGAGGCCTATCTCCATGCGCCGCCTTTTGGGGCGGAGGGCGTTTCCCCTCAAGGAGGAACTTATATGCTTCCTTATGGCGCTGGAAGTACTTGGATGCTGGCTCAAAGCCGAATTCCCTCATGAGCTGCTCGGTGGTTATGGTCTCGTCTATTGGCTCTACGAGGAAATGGGCGTCATCTACGCGTGATCGTATCTCCACACGCCCAGGGTACTTCTTCATGATTAGATCCGGGATACTGTGATTGAAGTCATAATGCGCGACTACGAAGTCTAGGTTTATGTCACGGTAGATCACGTTCTTTAACCTATCCGTCTCATCGAGAATCATTCCCAGTGGATCGATTATCCTCGATTTATCCGATCTGACGGAGGACACGACGTAGTAATGGTGTAGGCATGCGTAGACCTGAAGCGGGAATCCCCCGTTATATGCTGAGGACCAGAAGACGAGCTTTGCTCCTTTCCTAGCTAGCTCCTCCCAGCCCTCGGGAAAGCATATATCGAAGCATATCTGAATTCCGATGCGGCCGAAATCAAGGTCGAAGACCGGTACTTCGCTTCCAGGAGTAACGCCCCTCTCGAAGAGCGTATAGTCGCTCGACGAAGTGACTGGATGTACCTTGTCGTATATGCCGAGGACGTCTCCTGATCTGTCTATCACTATAGCCGAGTTATAGACCACTAAGTCGCGCTTGGTCAGTATGGGGCAAATTATATAGCAACTATGCTCCTTTGCCCTCTCAGCAACGACCTTCGTCGTGGGGCCAGGGATGGACTCGGCTATTTCTTCAATAGATTTACCGGTCACGGAGACCGTAGTAAAGGCTTCGGGTAAGCAAACTATGTCGGGCTCGTGGAGGAGGGTTAGGTCTAGAAGCCTTAAGACGTATTTGCGATTCTCCTCCGTTGACTTATAGAAACGTCCTGCTTGACATATCGTCGCGACACGTATCCTCCTACCCATGCCCAACCTCCTCCTGAACACCCGGTAACAACTCTCTTTTAACTGTTTTTAAATACGTATGCAACTATGCATAATCCTCGTAAGTAGTGATGCATTTTTATATAGAAACTGATAACTTTTTGGCTTGAAATTCATTCGTTTAAGAGTCTACTAATTAGATTGACAGTTTCATCGTGATGTCTAAATAAAAACATCAGATGAAATCATGATCTTTGGAGTCGATCTTTAATGTGACCTATGTTTTCAATCCTCTAATCTAAGATATGCCTCCTTGGTTAGGACGATATCGATTTTCGATGTGGGCAGTCTTCATGGTCTCATCTCCTCGGACAGCGTCACTAACTACGAAGCCCTTTGCTTAAGGTGCTAAATGAGGGTAGGATATCCTTCAGCAGGGTCGCCGTAACTCAATGGGGCTTTCCCTCGATTTCCCTTCAGAAAGCATTTCTCTTCGCATTTCAGGTCATTTCGCAGTATTCCTAAAGTGCTTCAATGTCCATTATGTTCTTGATAAGGTGCTGCACATGCCCGTGCGAGTGATATGTCGTCGTTGTGGCTTCATATTCTATGAGGGGAAGGAACCGATATCCCCGGACATCATAGCTAAGAGGTACGCCTACAGATGCCCTAGGTGCCTTAGCCGCCTGAGGCTTAGCCCCCTTAAGGTGAAAATAGAGCTCAGACGTAATCGTCGTACAAGAGCTAGGAGATTTTAATTCATGAGCCTCGGATTACTTAATCCTTACCAGAAGTCCTCTGCGAGTTCTAACCGTCCTGACGATGTTAAATTCCTCGAGTTTCCGTATTCGCCTCCATACGGTCGTCTTCGGTAGGTTAACGGCCTTGACTATCTCAGTTAAATAGGCTTGCCCTCCCCTCGCTCTTATGGCATCGAGTATCGTCTTCTCCTCCTCGGTTAGGAACTCCATGTATTTTCTTCTCTTAAGCTTGTACGCCAGGACCACTATGGCCATTGAGGCCATGGACAGTCCTGCGGCTAGGAGCAGGGTATCCTGTCCGCCTTCTCGCTTGCCTTCATTTGTGATGACCTCTACGGGGGCCTCTTCTTTGCCCTGAGGGGCTTCCGCCCCTTCACTCCTTCCGGTCTCTGGCATGGGCAATATCACGTACTCTAAGGATAGAGGGGTTCTGGTGTATACTAGCACTAAGGTGTTATTCTCGGCCTTAACCTTCCATGGTAGAGGTCTACATGCCATGAGGATCGAATCCTCGGGTAATATTACGGTCACGTTTAGCAGCTTCATGTTTACCGTCAGATTCCAAAGCCCTTCATGTTTCTCGGTCAGGTTAGGCGTGTAATAGGTTAACGTTACTCTTGGCGTATCGATGCATAAGATGCTGATCACTCCACTCGAGATGTTGTACTCGAGGGGTAACCCCTTTTCATCAAGTACAAGTAGATAACTGGGCGTTCCCATGAGCGTTACATTCAGCACCGTTTGATCCCCTACTGGGATCACCATCGTTACCTTAACGTATCCATCCCTGTAGACCTCCAATATCGTATATTCTGAGGATAGAAGAGGCTGACTTGAGGTGGCGATGATAGTTAATATCATGAATAGCGACCACTTGATATCCCTTGATAACAGATGCCTCACCTATGGAAGGCTCACTTAAATACCTGTCCGTTTGCTCATTTATGCTTGCGTTTCCATCCCTTTCTCCCTTTTTCCCCATTCCTCTTTCCGTTTCGCCTCCTGACGGGCTTCTTCCTCTGTGTTTTCCCTTGGCTACCCTGCGCTGCTCCCTCCGTCCTATCCTTGGCCTTCTTACCCTTGAGTTTATTGAGCTTCTTCACAACCTCTTTTAAGCTCTTATAGTCACCAGAGCTAAGCTCATCCTGCAGCTCCTCTAATTTTGCTCTTAGTTCCTCAGAGATCCCCTCTGAATTAAGCATATCCTGGATCTCCCTCTTGATCTTTTCCTTCGCTATTTCGTTACCGTATCTCTTAAGGGCCTGTATAACTTTATTTATGGAACATGCGATACCTGCCATGGCTTTATCCGTCTTATTGTTACTTGAGCTCGCGGTCTTCATGAGTTCCTTGGAGGCGTTCAATAAGACGCTCTTCACTTCGGTTACGTTAAAGCCCGCATCCTCCAAGCGAGCAAGGGTCATATTGAGTTGTTTCAGGAATTCCAAGTGGCGTTCTATGTCCACGTGAGTTCTCGTTTCCACCATGCCTTTCCTCCAGGCCCCCTTTACGAGCCATTTCATACCTCCTAGTGTTTCCGCTCTCTCCCTTATCTTCCCCATGAGCTTAATGAATAGACTGAAGGCGCCTGAGTAGTTTCCCCGGTCGTAGAGGTCAAGTGTTAGGTTATAATCCCTCATGAGTTCCTCATCTATGACATCTGCACCCAGAGCCATCATTAAACGCTTGACCTTACTTAGGAGGACTTCAACGGCACTACGTTCGACTTCCGCTAGCGCGCGTGTCGGTCTAACCATTACATTACGCTTTATGCTATATTGGCCCCCTATACGGGCCTCTAGCGTGTAATTACCCACATCCCAATTCAAGCCTACGGGTATCTCGACCTTAATGTTCCCGGATGCGGTTAAGTTATACGAGCATACGTTGCTCCCCTGCTCATCGTAAAGGCTTATCGTGATGTTCACCTGCCTTTCCGATGAGGTTAAATTGAGGACCTCGACTATGATCTCTATTAATCCACCTTGCTCCACCACATCTTTCACCAGATGGACATGGACTTTCACTTCGGGCCAGGCCTTAGCTCCGCTTACATCAGCATAGATTGAGAGCACTAGGATCGCTGCTATAACGAGGGCTAGCCCTCTGCTCAAATACCTCCCCGTAGATCTTATGTATCGCATTATGCCTTTTAGGAACACTATGAAATAACGTGAAACATAGGGGATAAGGGCTTAAGGAGCTGAGAAGTTCCCACGATCGGCTTTTCCAGATCCTTATCGTACATATCACTCATTCGTTTGGAAATGAAAAACTAACCTAAGTGCTTAAGTTCAATAAGACGACGTATCCTTTCAAGCCGCGAACTTCAGGTCCGCGAATATTTCAAGAGGAACACCGCGGCATACTTTATACTCCTTTTGAGTCCGTCAACAGTTATGAACTCATTAGGGGCATGTGCTCTAGCACCGTAGCCCAGCCCGGTTGCTATCACGGGTAATTTAAGCTTTCTACTAAAGGCGTAGAAGGGCGCCGAGCCTGACATCATGGGTATCACCTTGGGATCATATCCAAGTTCTCTATGAGCTTCAACAGCCACCTTGACCGCTGGATTGTCGGGATCCGTCTTGCTCCACTCGTACTTATCGAGTACCTTTACCTCTATATCCTCGAAGCCGTGAGTTTTGAGGTGAGCTTTGATCACATCGACTACCTTATCGCTCTCCATGTCTGGGACGAGCCTTATATCAATCCTCGCCTCAGCAGGCAATATAGTCTTAGTTCCTAGACCCATGTATCCAGCGCTTATCCCATCGATGTTTATCGATGGCTGGAAGAATATGACCTTATATAGCTCCTCCCCTTCATATCGTAGCCTCCTTATGTTGTATAGCTTGATTAGCTCAGCCATATCGAAATACTCCATTATATCCTCCATGTACTTGATGTCCTTCTCGCTCGGAACCCTTACGTCCTCGTACAATTCCTTCAGGAGAATTTCCCCGTTGACCCCGACCATAGTTGAAAGGGCATGTACCAGCCTTGCAACAGGGCTCACTATGCCCTGCGCCAACGATGAGTGCACGTCATAATCCGAGTTCTTGATGCTAAGTTCCATGAATACTATCCCCTTATTCCCTAACCTTATCGCTGGCACGCCCTTGGCGTTCTCGCTCATGGTGTGGAAGTACGTTAGGCCAGCGTTTGAAAGCTCATCCTTCTTATCCTCCACGAACTTAGGTATGCTCGGACTCCCTATCTCCTCCTCCCCTTCTATCGCGAATATTATATCTACCGGAACCTCCCCCTCTATCTCCAATACCGATTTCACGCCGTATATGAAGGCCATTAAAGGCCCCTTAGTATTGATGGCCCCTCGAGCTATCAACTTGCCGTCCACTATCCTTGTCTCAAAAGGCGGGGCTATCCAAGCCTCCAATGGCTCAGGTGGTTGTACGTCATACATGCCATAGCATATCAGGGGCTTACCCTTGCTATTCCCTTTAAGCTTACCATAGACTATTGGATGGCCGCCATATCGGAGCAGAGTGACCTTGACCCCTAGCTCCTCTGATATCTCCTTCAACATATCTGCGCATTCAATTATGCCCTCCTCGCTCCCGGAGATGCTTGGTTGCATTAGGAAGCGCCTTGTACCCTCAAGGTACTCGTTGAAGTTCTCCTCGATGTATTTAATTATCTTCATGGACATATGTCATCCCATGTGTTCTAATTTAGTAAATTCGGCTGGTATTTAAGTTAATATGGCCCTCCTCCATGGGGTGGGATGCCTCTCTTCGTGACTTGGTATGTTCCTTCATCATAATGCATACGAGTAAAAGGAAATGTTTATAAACGACAATACTTCCTACCTTTGTGTCGTGAGTGTCATGGGCGGTATTAAGGTTATTAGGGGAGGTTATTTGATAGACGGTACTGGCAGGGAGCCACTGGAAGATGTGGTCGTGGTCATCAAGGGACGTGAGATATGCGAAGTAAGTAAGGAGGGTACGATCGAGATACCGAGCTCAGCCGAGGTAATAGATGCGTCTGGTATGACTGTTATGCCCGGCCTAATAGACTGCCATGTGCATTTAAGTGGCTCGCGTAGCGTCAACCCTTTTGAGCGCCTACGCGTGCCCCGTTACCTCAGGATACTTAGGGCTAGTGTTGATGCTCGTAAGCTTATAGAGGCCGGTTTCACGACCATAAGGGACGTAGGTAGTGAGTTCGGGCCAGCGCTGAGGGATGCCATAGCTGAAGGGACTATAGTGGGCCCTAGGATACTCGCGGCTGGTAAACCCATTTCCCAGACATTCGGTCATGGTGACTGGCACTATCTCCCGTACCATTGGGTTAAGGAATTCGCTATACTGGCTGATGGTCCATATGAGTGTCGTAAGGCAGTAAGGCTAGTCCTCAGGGATGGTGTTGACCTCATAAAGATATGCACGAGCGGAGGTGTCTTCTCTGAGAAGGATGAGCCTGCCTGGCCTCAGTTCACGCTGGAGGAGATAGAGGCGATAGTCGATGAAGCTCATAGAGTTGGTAGAAGGGTTGCAGCACATGCGGAGGGCTGGGAGGGCATAAAGAATGCGATACTAGGCGGTGTTGATACCGTAGAGCATGGAGATCAGATAGATGAAGAGCTGATCGAGCTGATTAAGGAAAAAGGGAAGATATTAGTGCCGACGATGGCCATAGACGACGCGATGGTCAAGCATGGCGAGAAGGCGGGCATACCCACCTGGGCCATGCGTAAGATAAGGGAGCTAAGGAGCGTAAACATACGCAATTATCAGAAGGCATATAAAGCCGGTGTGAGGATGGCCATTGGGACGGACTACGGCGGTCCCGAGATATTCCCCATGGGGGGAAATGCCGTCGAGTTAGAGCTAAGGGTAAAACTACTAGGGGCTAAGGAGATGGATGTGATCCTACAGGCCACGAAGATAGCTGCTGAGGCATTAGGGCTAGAGGATAAGATAGGGACATTGGAGAAGGGGAAGCTGGCTGACGTCATAGTGGTTAACGGCAACCCACTTAAAGACATAACGGTACTCCGGGACGTGAGCAATATAAGGATTGTCATGAAGGAAGGATCGATCGTAGTGAACAGGGGCATCAGCAAAGCATAGCACCTCAAATAACTTCCTCGTACACTCGGCGCTAAGAAATTCATACCGTGAAAAACACGATTACTTTTTGTCCATAAGATTTCCCTTGATAGTCATAAGCTACATGGACATTATTCAAGATAACATCCTTGGCTGAAACAGAAAAGTTTAAATAAATAATGCTTACAATTTAAGCCCCTAGTGGAGGTCGGTTCTCATTGAAACGAGGGGTGATTTTATTGCGAAAACCGTCTATCTCCTGCTTCTGCTATTAATACTGTCAACGCCCTTCCACCCAGTTCTGATACAGGCCTCGAATGAGGAGCAGACCCTCGTTGTAGCAATGATGAAGTACATCAAGAACCCGAATCCCATGAAGGTAGAGACATGGTACGATTGGTGGTTTAACCTAGTCATATACGAGTTCCCATTCAGAACAGATCCTAACCTGGAACCTAAGCCGTGGCTTTGCACCTCTTACGAGGTCTCGTCAGACGGCCTTGTATGGACCTTTAGCGTGGTCAAAAACGCCACATGGCACGACGGCATCCCATTCACCGCAAGGGACATCGCATTCACGATTAACTTCCTCAAGAAGTATCGACCCCCGGATTGGTATCCCAACATCATGTACATAAATAAAGTCGACGTCGTGGACGACTACACGATAAGGGTCTACCTCAACAAGACCTTCGTTTGGATGATAAGGCGCTTCGGCGACACCATAATCCTCCCGGAGCACATATGGGAATACGTCGCTAAGGCGTATGACGATCCGACTCAGTTTAATCCACTCGACGAAAATGATGTTGCGAAGGTCCTGGAGGTCATGAAGAAGGAAGCCCCAAGCGAGGTATACAATAAAGTCAATAGTTTCGTTGAGAAGTACAAGCACCTCAGAATCGGTCTGGGCCCCTTCATATTAGCTAACTGGAAGGAAGGCGAGTTCTTGGAGATGGTCAAGAACCCAGATTACTTCAAGAAGGGCTATCCTAATGTCGGCAAGCTCGTATACAAGGTCTATAAGGATCCCCAAGCACAGTACCTAGCCGTAAAGAAGGGTGAAGCCCACATAATGGTCTGGACCTTACCATATGCGGTCATAGAGAAGGCCGAGAAGGATCCGAACATAATAGTGCCCAAGACACCCGACGTCTTCTTCGGATATATAGGCTTAAACACAAAGGATCCAATCCTCAGCAATAGGCTTGTCCGTAAGGCTATAGCCTATGCCATCAACAAGACCGAAATAGTGGAAACCCTAATGCTGGGATATGCTATGCCAGCATATACCTACGTTCATCCAGGGTATAAGGCATGGGTGGCTGAGGATGTGCCTAGGTATGAGTTTAACCTTACGAAGGCCGCAGAGCTATTAGATCAAGCTGGCTTAAGGGATGTGGACAGCGATGGTATTAGGGAAACCCCCGAAGGACAAGATGCGATCTAATGGTCGAGTGGCTCAGCAAGATAGGAGTTAAGCTCGTAAATAAGCCCGTGGACTTCAATACACTAGTTGATAAGGTGTCTAATGAGCTGAACTTCCAGATGTACATAATGGAGTCGGATACTAACTTTAGGCCTTGGTATCTCGCTGCGTATTACATATCCTCCCAGTATAAGCCGGGCGGCAATAACCCATGGGGTCTCACCAATAAGACCTTTGATGAACTGGCCAAGCTATCGGACATCACGATCGACGAGAACGAGAGACGGAACATAATCCTCATGATGCAAAGGATCCTGGCAGAAGAGGTTCCCATAATACCCCTGTACATACGCTACTGGATGCAGGCCTACAGAAAGGATCTAAAGGGAGTGGTCGAGATGCCAGGCGGCGCCCTGAACTTCTGGACCTTGATCAACGCTAACTTCGGTGAAAGTGCAGCCGAACAGGGGGGTTCACAACCATTCTCACAAACCACGATGCTAGTGATCGTGATAGCTGTGGTTGTGGTAGTCGCTCTAGCCCTGACTCTGTTGAGAAGGAAAGGCGGTTTGTAATATGAAAAACGTCCGTAGTTTTTTCCACCCTAGGTGATGCTATGGGTCTTAAGGAATATATCTTGAGAAGAGGTGTTGAAACCTTAGTCGCGTTCTTCGTCTTAATTACCTTAGGGTTCTACATGTTCAGGGTCATGCCAGGTGATCCAACGGCCTTCCTCCTATTGAACCCGAACATATCCCCTGAGACGAGAGCATTGCTTAAGCAACGCCTTGGCTTAGATCGCCCTCTTCACATTCAGTACTTTTACTACATCAAGAACTTCATCATGGGGGAATTCGGCTACTCATTTCAATATGGCAGGCCTGTATTGGGGCTCATATTCAGTTACAGGCTGATCAATACTCTCATACTGGTGGGTTCCTCCACGATCTTGGCCATACTCATAGGTCTGTTCTTAGGCATCATAGCGGCCTCTAGGCGTACCTCATTCCTGGACGTCTCATTGCTGGTGTTCTCCTTAGCGTTCAACTCCATGCCATCCTTCTGGCTTGGAATGTTACTATTACTGGTACTCGGGGTCTATATGGGCCTCTTCCCCTTAGGCGGTACCTTAAGCTTAAACGTGGGGGGTAATATAGTGTCCCTCATAGCGGATTACCTCTGGCATATAACGTTGCCTGTAACGGTCCTAACGCTGATCCAGATAGGCTACAACTTCCTCATAGCTAGGACCGTCCTCATAGACGTCTTAACGGAAAGTTACATAGTTACGGCGAGGGCCAAAGGGGTTCCTGAGAGATTAGTTCTACTCAGGCACGCCCTAAGGAACGCGATGCTACCACTCATAACGGTCATCGCCCTACAGTTAGCTGGCATATTCACGGGCGCGGTCATAACCGAGACGGTCTTCTCATGGGATGGCCTCGGAACTTTATTATACGAAGCCGTCGACACACGCGACTATCCGTTGCTCCAGGGCCTTTACGCTGTAATTACGATAGTGTTCCTTGTAGCGAACTATGTGACTGACGTGCTTTACGCATTTATAGACCCAAGGGTGAGGTATGGGGGAGAATAATGTCCCACAGGCATGAGGTCTTCGCGATTTTAAGGAAGGTTAAGAGTACATGGCATGATTTCAGGAAGAATAAGCTGGGCATCTTAGGCTTAGTGATATTGCTCTTCTTCATAACTATAGCGCTCTTAGCGGATAACCTAGCTCCTTATGGGGAATGGGAGTTACGCACAGGAAGGCCCTTCGAGCGCCCTTCATCAAGACACCCTCTCGGAACGGATGAGTTGGGCAGGGATATACTGAGCCTCGTGATATATGGTACAAGGATATCCCTACTCGTAGGCATGGTGGCTGCCCTCTTCAGCGCAGGGATCGGTGGCATAATAGGCTTATGCTCAGGGTACTTCGGCGGTCTAGTTGATGATGTGCTTATGAGGGTAACCGACTCATTGCTAGTGATCCCGACCATAGTACTGACGATAATTATGGCAGCATTACTAGGGCCCAATATATTCAATATCATATTAGTAATAGTAATTGTATCTTGGCCTCCTATAGCTAGGATAATAAGATCTCAAGTTCTCTCCATCAAGGAGCAAGCTTACGTTGAAGCCGCGCATGCCATAGGCTGTAGCTCCACGAGAATACTATTCAGGCATATATTACCCAACGCATTGCCCATGCTCATAGTCAACATGGTGTTCCAGGTATCGAGTGCCATATTGGCTGAAGCGGCATTAAGCTTCTTAGGCCTCGGAGATCCCCATCACACTAGCTGGGGGATGCTGCTCCATTATGCGTGGAGTAGTGGTGCTCTAGCTGCTGGTTCCTGGTGGTACGTAGTGCCCCCCGGCCTTTGTATACTCGCCTTGGTCATAGCCTTTGCCTTCATCGGGTACGCGTTAGATGAGGTACTGAACCCTAGGTTAAGGAGAACATAGAAAATCTAAGCCCTCATTTTTCCTAACGTTCCCTTATGATTTTCTCGTCGATATATGTTCATATCGAAAGTATGATGAAGATGCGGATCCACCGTTAGCTGGTATACCGGCCATCCTCTAGTCCTTACCTAAAATTTCGTAAACACAGCCATCGGGAAATAGAAAGAAACAAGAAGAGACGCGTACCTAAAGTGATTGAGGGCGAGTCCCATGTCAAAAGTTAAAATAGGTTTTGCTCCTCTTCATAGGGATTTCTTCGATGAATCATGGGCCATGGAGATAAGGAAGCGTACTCTAAGGGCCCTCTCGGAGATAGAGGGAATAGAAGTAATTGTCCCGAATGAGGACCTGACAAAAGGTGGTCTAGTTAGAAATGACGATGATGCAGAGAAAGTTATACGTCTCTTTAAGGACGAAGACATCGCAGGGGTATTGCTCGGTACTATGACCTTTGGGGACGAGGTAGCCGCCTTGAAAATAGCTGAAGCCTTCCGCGGAATGCCCATCATGTTATTCGGCACCAAGGAGCCTCCTTTCACCCCTGACGGGAACAGGAGATCCGACTCCTTCTGTGGAACGCTATCCATATCATCAGGTCTTCATAGGAGGAACATACCCTTTACGTTCGCGGGCATAATCTTCCCCGAGGAAAGCGCATTCCTACGTGCGGTGGAGGACTTCGCGAGGACGTGTTCCATACTTAAAGGCTTCCTCGGTGCCAGAATAGGCCTCGTAGGTCCCAGGCCAGAGAGGTTTGAGACCTGCGTCTTTAATGAAGTGGCGATGATAAATCACTTCGGGCAGGAAGTTATACACGTCTCACTAGGACAGCTCTTTGAGGTCATGGACTCCATTAAAGATGATGATGCTCAATTGAAGGCGATAATAAACGAAATGCGAGCACAAGCCGACACCTCAGAGGTAAGCGATAAGGCCGTTTTGAATATGGCCAGGCTGGAACTAGCGCTAAGGCGTATAATTGAGGAGAAGAAGCTACAAGCGTTAGCCCTTAGGTGCTGGCTGGAGATAGAGGAGGTCTACGGTATTTCACCATGTTACGTACTCGGTAGGCTTACCGACAGCGGTATAATGGTAGCGTGCGAATCTGATGTTTACGGCGCATTGACCATGTTGATACAATACCTAGCCTCTCTGAGATCTACTCCGCCCCACTTCATAGATTGGACCATTCAACATCAGGAAAAAGAGGATGTATTCCTAGCGTGGCATTGTGGTAACGCGCCTCCTTCTCTTGTCAGGAAGGAGGCTAAGGTCAAACTCAGACCCCACAGCATATTGAGTAGGGTTCTAGATCCCGAGAGAACGCAAGGTACAGGCGAATTCCAGCTTAGACCAGGTCCAGTTACTATATGTCGCCTCATAGAGCATGAGGGTAAATTCAAAATCCTCATTACCAAGGGCGAGATAGTGGAAAGCCACCAGAGCCTACGCGGTTCCTGGAGCTGGGTGAGGGTAGAGGATTTAGACAAACTATATAGAACACTCGTTGAGGAAGGCTTTACGCATCACGCCAGCATGATACATGGAGACTACGTGAAACCGATAGCCGATGCCTGCAAATTCCTAGGCATAGAAACCGTAATAGTCTAACGGAACCATTCATCATCGTCCCCGTTCAGTATAAGCAATCCCCAACAGATATGGTAATGAATTTGAAAAGAGATCACTAAATGCATCGAAAATACAATGATTTGATAATATTTAATATATGTTATGAATAAATGAGAATAATCTCTTTTTGTGAAGATAAAACTTATTTTCATATGCATTAATATTATTTCCTGTATAGATAAAGTTTAATCATACTAGACCACATTAAAGTGAAATACCATAATTGATCACCATAAAACGATAAACTTATTAATACTGATTATAGGATATTATTTAAGAGGTTGTCTTTTTGGAGGTATGGTATAGGAATGCCAATAGAATTTAAGGAAGGTGTTGTTACCGTCACCGGTGAGGACATCATGAAGGTTGCCTCAGCGCTTAGGACGCAGCTGAGGCTAAGGATATTGCACTTGGTGAACTCGGAGGGCAAGATAGACATGGATCAATTAGCCAAAAAACTCGGTAAGAGCAAGGCCAACATCAGCAATCACGTACAGAAACTGGAAGAGGCTAGGCTAGTCAAGGTCGAATATGCGCCTGGTAAGAGAGGTATTCGTAAGTACTGCTTAAGCAATGTACGGGAAGTGAGAATAATCTTACCGAAGGGAGTGAACGAGTGGTTCTAGGGATCGATTCAATCGCTAAGGCTCAAGATCTCCATGTCACATGAGCTTAGTTCAACTCAAACTAGCGCAGAAACGCTTATAAGTAGGTCCTCCTCCCCTTAAGGAGCAAAAACCACAATGGAATTGATCAACGTGAGGATGATAATTCGATTCATTAAAAGATACATCTGGCCTTCATCAGGCAGAGCTTTAATCGCCATAGCCGTTTTATGGGTGTTTCAATCCCTTCTGGTATCCTATCAGGGCATGCTCTTCCAGCGCATGATAGACAGCGTCACTTCTGGTAAATCGTCTAGCTTGCTCTTATATGCCGTGCTCCTCCTCGCTATGGCCATTACCGTAATAGCAGTAGGCTACATATCGAACCTCCTCTTATGGAAGAGGGCTTACCACACGGTGGCTGAGCTACGTTCCGTCATGATGGATAAGCTAGTGCTATCTGGGACTAGAAATGGCATTCAACCGGGTTCTATCATATCTAGGCTATTCTCAGATCTTGAATTCTCGGTTTACAACACGATGTCGATAATCCCCTCCATAATACTGCACCTCTCCAGGATAACAGCTAACGTACTGGTCATGTTATCCCTAAGCGCAGTGCTTACTGTAGTGGCCCTGCTCTTCTTGCCCTTAAACGTCATTGCTTACGTCTGGTACAGGAGCAAGGTCCCTTCGGCTAGAAGCCATGAGAGGAAACTGTATGGCGATATGACTGAGGGTATGCGTAGCACCATCGAGAGCATGCAGGTCATACGTGAATTTCATGTAGAGGATCATTATCGTTCCTACTTCCGAGATATCGTGGGAAGATGGCGTGAGGCCGTGATACGCATATTAAGGTATGAGCGATCCTACTGGGCGTTGAATAACTTCGTAGCCTCCGTGGGCCCTATAGTGCTCCTGATATCTGGCTCATATATGGCCTATCGAGGCATGACCACGATCGGTACGGTCATCGCTATTGTAATGCTATCATCTCCGTTATATTGGGCCATGATATGGTTCCTATGGCAATTTAGCATGTCCAGTCAACTCCCTCCAGTCCTCTCGAGATTAGAGGACGTCCTTCTCGCCTCAGCTACGCTAAGGCGATGTGATTCGGCCTCTGAGGTAAGCGAGATAGAGCTCAAGGACGTCTCATACGTACTTCACGAGAAGGTGATCTTAGACTCCATCAGCGTGAAAATGAAGAGGAGAGAGCGCATAGCAATAATAGGGGGAACGGAGTCCGGGAAGTCCACTTTAGCTAGGATCATAGCCGGAGTGATAAGCCCTTCTTCTGGGACCATCCTAATGAACGGCCTAGCCGTTAATGAAGTGACGGAAGCATTAAGGAGCAAGGTCCTCCTAATATCCGAAGGCGATTCTATAATCCCCGGTTCACTATCAGATAATGTGACTCTGAAGAGGGATGTACCTGAGGAAAAAGTATTACGGGTTCTAAGAGTGGTCGAATTTGATCCTAACAAGTATGCTGAAGGCCTAGATACCATCATAGACGTGGATAAACAATACTTACCTGAACCCGATAAACGCAAGATAGTCCTCGCTAGAGCCCTGCTCTCTAGACCTGAAGTGCTAATCTTGGACGGCGTCCTCAGCTCATTTGACGCTGAAACGGAGGCCAGGATATTAGATAAGATATCAGGATACCTAAGGGACTCACTCATAATAGCGATAGAGGTAAGGCCGCTCTCGCTTTCAAGGGTGGATACGATCTTAGTACTCCATTTGGGCAAGATAATCGTAAAAGGTAGCGTCCATGAGTTAGTCCTTAATGAGAGGTTCAGAGAACTCTTTGAGAAGCTCTTCGGCATAAGCCCTCAGGCCTGTCCTAATTTAATGGCCAAAAGCACATAGGTAATATAAATTCGCAGAAGGTGTTCGGGTGCTAGTAATTAGCTCTAAAAGGATGTGAAAAGATAAGAAATAGCATCATATGAAATGATACATCGCCACGCTTTCACCATTCTGATCTAGGATAAGTCTTAAATGAGTTATAGCCCCTTTATTCCCCCAGATCAAGTGAAATGCGTGGCGTCTTGGTGAGGGATAATGGGTGAGAGAGATGAGTTTAGGACTGGCATAACATGGCGTTCCATACTCGCTCTAGTCCTCGCGGGAATCATCTTCATACCCATCTCAAATTACCTATACCTGGTCCTAGGGAGCGGCATGGGTGGTACGTCGACCTTCTTCATCACAATGCTCTTCGTCGAGCTGACCAGCCTCTCTTACGCGCCGCTAACTCCTCAAGAGACCCTAATGGTTTATTACGGTACTGGGATAGGAGGCTACACGAGCCCTTACTATCTGGTCGTCTACAGATCTTACTTCGTCAGGTCGCCCTTTGCCTGGTCCGCGCATATCGAGGGGAAGCCACTAGCCATGTGGGTTCCCTCCTGGCTCACGCCGCCATATTACTCCAAGGCCCACGCCCTCCGCACGCTATTCACTCCTGAATTTCTATTACCCGTAGGTATCTACACCGTTCGCCTGGTCCTCTCCCTGATAGCTCAGTTAGCTATAGCTATGTTAATGGCTAGGATATACGTGGAGTTCGAGAAGTACCGCTTCCCCTTCGCTCAGGTTGACGTGTCGATGGTTAAGTTCCTAAGTGAACGCGACCCTTCCATGGTGAAGGTCATATTGATATCGATGGTCGCTGGCGTAGCATACGCCATAGTGGCATACGCCTCGCCGATACTCACCGGGGTCAGGATAATACCGCTGCCCTTCTACGATATGACATGGCTCGTTCAGGACTACCTACCAGGAGCAGCATTGGGCCTCTCAACGGTTCTGAGCGCATACGTAGGTCCCTTCATCATCCCGTTCAACACGGCGATCTGGATCTTCATAGCGTCATCCATAGTGTGGATATTCCTTAACTCGTTATTCATCACGACGTTCCCTAACTTCTTCCCCGAATGGGTGCAGGAATATCACAAGGGCATGGGTTTAATAGCCATACAGAACAGATCCTTCATCAGAGTATGGTTCGTCCCCCAGGTAGGCTTCGGTCTCGCCTTAGCCCTATACATGATCTACAGGGCCCGACGTGGCATTGTATCCATCTTCCGCGCTTTGAGGATAACAGAGAAAGGCGAGCTACTGGACTTCCCGTCCAACTGGGTCTTGATCATAGCTTACTTAGCCTCCACGGGCGTAGCGGTCTTGATACATCACATGCTGATCCCAGACCTGCCCATATGGGTTCCAGCATTCGCTGGAATAGCCTATAGCTTCCTCCTAGCGATAGCCTATACGGCCATACTTGGTGAAGTGGGCTTCCTTCCAGCAGCTCCTCCATTCGTATGGCAAACGCTGGTATACCTTACCCCATACAAGGGATATGCCGGCTTCGTCTTCGAGCCCACCGAGTATACGTCAGTCGGTTTAGCAGCTCCTGGCTTCGCCCAGCAGACCAAGGTGGCCTTGACGTTAAAGGCCAAGCCATCCGATCTGGTTAAGCTAATATTGATAGCATCCCCCCTAGCGTGGTTCATGGGCCTGATATCATTGGAGATCTTCTGGCGCATAGCACCTATACCGTCTGCCGTTTACCCCAATACCGTCTACGGTATGCCCCTTTCAGCTCAGATAGATGTCGTTACTGCAGGGAGGCAGCTAAGGGTTACGCCGGAATATCTGTTCTACCCTACACTCGGCGTATTAGCCATATTATTCGCCGGTGATCTATTACTAAAGGTGGTAAAGATTCCGATATTCTCGCCGATAGGCTTCGTCATGGGGCTGTACACGCAGCCAGCTGGCGCCATAGCGATGTTAATAGGCTCAGCGCTAGGGACCTTCGTCATGCCGAGGCTCGTAGGAGGCAGAGAGGTCTGGGATAGGATACGGGGCTACGTGATAGCGGGTGAGATGATCGGTGAGGGCATGGTGCTTACGCTACTACTGGCGGTAAGCATGATGGCTAAATCAGCATGGTTATGGCCCTGGTGATGCCTATCGAGAAGCTTTATGTTCCCTCCTGTATTCACGTCGGGGAAGTCTTTATAATCCTATCATATGGTATAATCCCTAGAAAGATCATCCTTGGTGAGTGCTTATGATCGTTGATAAGATCAAGATGAAAATGAAGAATGTCGCTCCGTTATTGCTATTCCTGATAATATGCTCGATAATCTCGGCTAGCTTCATCGCGCAGTCGGTCTCCTCATTTAATCAGGAGGGTGCTACTCTGGAAGACGAAGTCAACAACGCTATAAAGGGGCTGGACTACGATAACATAAAGGTCCACGTAAAAGCCCTTTCCGCTTTGGCCACGAGGGTACCTGGCTATCCAGACTACTACAAAGCCGTGGTTTACATATCTAGCACCTTACGTGGCTATGGCCTTCGACCCGTAGTTCAGAACTACTCCGCGGTAATGCCCATCGATGAGGGCTCGTACATAAAGGTCATAAGCCCTAGACCCATGAAGATCAAAGCCTACGCGCTATGGCCGAATGACGTGCAGACGTGCATGACGCCGCCTGAGGGGATAAGGGGAAAGCTGGTCTATGTTGGAAGGGGCGACCTAAGGGAGCTAAGGGGGGTGGATCTCTTCGGCTCCATAGCCCTAATGGACTTTAATAGCATGGATAACTGGGTCAAGCTAGCTGAGCTAGGGGTTAAGGCTTTCGTCTTCATGGAACCGCCCGCTACGGATTCCGTGGAATCATTCCTCAAGTCGATCCCCGTACCGGCTTATATACCCCGCTTGTACGTAAAGGCAGAGGACGCTAGGGTGCTAAAGGAGCTAGCCGATGAAAACGCGGTAGTCGAGCTTCACGTGAACATGAGATGGAAGGAAATACAGGCCAGCAACATCATAGTGTCGATAAACGGTACTGAGCATCCGGACGAAGTGATAGTGGTATCCGCGCATTACGATAGCTGGAGCATTGTACCCGGCATAGCACCAGGAGCTGAGGATGCAGTAAGCGTATCCCTGCTGATGGAATTGGCCCGTTACTTCGCCGAACATAGGCCCTCGAGGAGCTTATGGCTAGTGGCCCTCTCAGGCTATTACCAGTTCCTCACAGGGCCTGCTGAATGGGTGGAGATGAACTACTTCAGCGACGAAGTTCAGAGCGGGAAGGTCAAAATACTATTACACCTGGACGTAGACCTATCCTCCGAGGATACAGGTATAGACCTGCTGTACACCTCGTGGCCCCTATGGCTCGGGGCCGATGCCCAATCCGGGAGCAGGTACAACTGGATAAGCCAGAGGATCAACTATTACGCATCGATAGCGCTGGGTTCTACCGGTCAGATCGTAAGCGAGCGGTTCGTAAACCCGACCTTCCTTATAGATCAGAGATGGGGACGACAGCCATACATGCGCGACTATGGTGGTTCATGGGCAGAATGGCTTTACATCCCTACAGTTCAGGTTTCATTCCAGACCGGAATCCTCGGTATAACTCTACGCACTCAGTGGGCGCGCAGGTTAAACTGGTTCACGCCCCTAAACGACTATGAGTTCATAAACTGGAGCAACATCAAGGAGCAGGCCAAGTTAGTGACCGCGATAATCGCAGGATTTGCCTATGAGAGCGACTGGAAGACCGAGATAAGGACGCCTACTCGCTTCTCATTAGCCCTCCAATATGGAGCCATGCCCTTCGGATACGTAACACTCGAGGGCAAGGTGATGGAGTTCAACATCTCAAAGGGCTGGTACGCTCCTGTTCCTAACGCCTTAGTTAGGATATGGTGGGGAGGTACTGAGTCTAGGTACCTTGGCTGGCAATTCCTCTGCAGGTATACCTTCGCGGATGAGAATGGGCGTTTTACATTCCACGGCCTTCATCCCTACAGGCAGGCATGGCTTGATGCATGGAAGTTCAATGAAACGACCGGGAGGATAATATACACCGTGGACTCGGGCATGTATGGAACAGCCCAGCAGATGGCTGGAGGAATTAGGGCCGATATACTCCCGGTCACGCATCCCGCCAGCATATTGTTACCCGTATTCAGATGTGAGGAGGTAACAGTCTTCGGGTTAATCGACATTCGACTGTTGAGACATCAACAAGTGCCTTACGCGGCACCAGCATATTCCTTCATGGTGTATGATTACGATACGAAATCTGAGCCGATATTCTATAGGACATGGCTTGCCCGCTCGTTTGGTGTAGGTATGGCCTTCGTGAAGAAGGGCAAACGGATCACCTTAACGTTTAATCCTAATATAGGCGAGTTACGCAGGCCCATATTCGTACTGACTAATTCAACGGAGGATAACCCTGAGGGTTATGGCTTCTTAGTCAAAGGACCCCTGACCATATACAGGACGACGTATAGAGCCGCAAAGGATCTCTACTATATATGCAAGGGTCGCTACTCAACCCTGAGGAACTATTACATAATAAATCCCAGCGTGGATGAGCTGCTGAAGGAAGCTAAGCGATATCTAGATCTCGCGGAGGCCTGCTTCGCTAATAAGACATGGGATCTGGCCTATGCATATTCACTCGTCGCGATGAGCCTCTCTGAAGTTAATTACTACTCAGGAGTCATGCCTCTTTACGATGAAGCTTCCGTGTTCCTCCTGTTCTACGCGTTAACCGCTATAATGTTCGCGGTCTTCTTTGAGAGGCTTGTCCTACATCAAATAGGTGCCAAGAGGGTTCTGGGCATAGGCATCATGCTATTCGCGACATTCGCGGTCTTAGGCTGGCTCACGCCGCTCTTTGCGGTCCTTCAGAGCTCATTAGTGGCCATAATGGGCGTAGGCCTATTCATACTCGGCATGTTCATAGTCACCGTACTCTCCTCGGAAGTGCGTGAGGTCATCGAGCGTGGCGCGGAGTTAAGGCTCGGTAGGCATATCGTGCGGACGGAAAAGGTAGCAGCCATGATGCACGCCCTCGGCACCGCCGTCGATAATATGAGGAGAAGGCCGTTATCGACCGTGTTAACACTCCTGACGATCATAGTCTTCGTAGCCGCTCAGACGGCCTTTACCTCCGCTTCATATAAAATAACGTTATCATACTCGCCTGTCTCTCAGTGCAATTTACCATATAACGGGCTTGAAATACGTCGCCTCTACGGAATGCCACCCGATACATATAGGGGAGGTTGCACGGATACGCCTGTTATAAATTACTTAATGGCATTCGTAAGCGATGACTACCTGATATCGCCTAGGGTATGGCTATATCCAACGTCTGTATATCCGTATGGCGTTACGGCCTTCGTAGTTGGTCCTACTGGTCGCTCAGTACAAATGAGCCCCTTAGTTTTCCTAGGCATGACTTCCGAGGAGGCTAAGTTATTATTTAAGAACTGCCTAGTATCTGGTTTCATTAACTTCATAAGGCCAACCGACTGTTTAGTGCCC
This sequence comes from Thermoprotei archaeon, assembly GCA_021162845.1. Lineage (GTDB taxonomy): Archaea > Thermoproteota > Thermoprotei > QMSL01 > B3-G16 > JAGGXX01. The sequence goes on from JAGGXX010000021.1 coordinate 51,802, forward strand.
GATACACTGGCGAGGACATTGAACATCACGATAGGAGACAACATATATGTAAAAGGGCTTGACATAAACCTGACCGTAGTGGGTATAATAACGTCTCCTGGCATGCTCTATGACTTTAACGGACGTCCACTGCTTCCCGCAGATCCAGCGCAATCGCCTACGGTCTTTCATCTACCTACGGCATATAGGGAAGAGAACCCACCAAGTCCAGTTAGCATCGACAACTTAATAGTAATTCCGTGGCTTACGGCCTATAAATTAGGTGGTTTTATATCCAGTGTAGCACTTTTACCAAAGCACAATGTAACAATGAATGAGGTAGCCCAATTAGCTGAGAGAATAGCCATGGGTATAGACATACCTGTTTATATAAAGCACAATGACGTGTTTTACGGAGCTAGCAGGCTTGTGACATACAGCTTTGCCGGATGGAACTTCATGGCTATTCTCTTAGTACTCGCATGCCTCTCGATAGCTAACTCCATGATCGCGAATACTCAAAGGCGCAGAAGGGAGATATACGTCTACTCCGCCGTAGGTCTTTCGCCTGCGGGAGCTACGCTCATGTTCATAACCGAGGCCCTGACCTACGCTACATTAGGCCTTGTGCTGGGCTACCTGTTGGGTTACGGCATAACCGCCATGCTCATACGCACTACGCCGACGGCATTCATGCTATCATTCAACATGTCATCCCTATTCGTCCTCATTTCCCTGGGAGCCATAATGCTCACCATACTCGGTACGGCGTTATATCCCTCGATAGTAGCGGCTAAGCTGATAACCCCATCATTAGAGCGGCGATGGAGGATTCCCACAAAGCCCTCAGGTGATGTATGGGAGATACCGCTCCCGACGAGGATAACTACCAAATCCGAGGTTCTAGGCATGCTCAACTACCTGCACGAATACTTCTTAGGTGCCGGTTCAGCAAGGCCAGGCTTCAGAGTTCTCGAGGTCTTAGGCATGGACCCCGATAACTTGGCCTTAAACGTAAGGATCGCCCTCACGCCGCTTGAAATCAACATACATCAAGATGTAACGATTAAAGGTACTGAGGCTCCCGATGGCACGTACAGCCTGACGATCATAGCCAGGAGGCTAAGTGGGGATTACAAGGGATGGACCATAAGGAACTATTACTTCGTAGACGACGTTAGAAAGCAGGTGCTACTATGGAGGACGTTGCCGCCTGAGGAACGCACCAAATACATGAAATAATCATCAACTTTTATAAATCATAACCAGTTCTCAATTACCTAAATAAGATTAATCTAGTCACATAATTCTCCAGCTTCCTTAAGGTGACCTCATGATTAGTTCACGTGAGAGGGTGCTAAGGGCCTTATATCATGAGGAGCCCGATAGAGTTCCACTCGATGCGTGGTTTTCCTATCCGTTTTACGTAAGGCTCCGCAAATACTTGGGGGAGAAGGATGGGGAGAAGATACTCAAGTTCCTGGGAGTGGACGTGAGGTATACGGGAGTTGCTCCACCATCTAGCTTCTTAAGAGACGCCAAGGTGGATCCGAGGATACATTATGGTGTGGGGATTCCCGTCGGTGAGGATGCGCTAAAGGATGAGTGGGGCATAATAAGGAAACTAAACGTGACTAAGATTAGAAGTCGAGTCGTGTATTACCCCCTACAGCACTTAAGCCTAGACGATTACGAGGTGCCCGACCCGCATGCCGATGGAAGATATGATGGTGTGGAGCTAGCGGTCAGGCGTTATGGTGATGAGTACTTCATACTCGCTGGTCTAGGCTGTGACTTCCTATTCTCACAGGGTTGGTACCTCAGGGGGTTCAGGGAGCTACTGACCGACATGTATCGCAGGCCTTGGTATGTTGATAAACTCTTCGACGAGATGATGAAATATTACATTGGGGCCGCCGAGGAATTACTGGATAGGGGGGTCGATTGCATACTCATAGCGGACGACCTAGCTGGACAACGGGATCTGGTGATCTCACCCCGCCTGCTCGACAGGTACTACTGGCCTCGCTTCAGGATTATAGCCCACTTGGTCAAGCGTAAAGGTGCCTTTCTAGCCTTTCACTCAGATGGTAACATATTTAGGATACTCCCTAAGCTGATAGAGTTGGGCGTCGATATAGTGAACCCCATACAGCCGGAGTGCATGGATCCGGTTGAGGTCAAGGAGATGTATGGCGATAGGATAACCCTTCATGGCACCTTGTCCATACAGAGGACGCTACCTTACGGTAGGCCTAATGATGTGAGGCGGGAGGTCATAGAGAGAATACGGACTTGTGGGCATAATGGCGGCTTGATATTAGGCCCATCGAATCAAGTACTCGAGGATACACCAATAGAAAACTTCCTTACGATATATGAAACTGTGAAAAAGTTCGGTTATTTGTAATATAACGTAAAGAAGAATTTAATTCACAGTTTATAGTTAACTCTTAGATAAATATCCCCGAATAACAATCGCTTATCTTAGTTCTCTAATTAAGGTTTTTGTTTGAAGAGCACATTGGTAATGCTTAAATTCTCTATGAAACCTAAGGTATAAAACAGCATTTATACTCTCCAGGTGTTAGGCCATGAGTGGAGAGGTACCTGAGGAGCTTCAAGACCCATTGCCCACAGCTAAAGCTTGGATCGCCATGATAATAATGTGGTTCGTGGTGTTCTTCGTATCTTTCTTCACTAGGTATCTAGCCCCAGCGTATTACTGGCTCGTCCAGGGATGGTGGATACCCCTGATATACGTGATAATAATCCTAGAGATCTTAAGAAAGGCGGGCATCAAGGTCACTCCAGCTCAACTAGCATTGTTGACGATACCAATGTTCTGGTTCGGTAGTAAGGCTTGGTATACTACGTTCACAGGGGAGACTAATTTGTTTAATACGATACCAATGTGGTTCCACAGCTACACAAGACAAGCGATATACATTGAGAGCCTAAGGCCATATTATCTTGAGTCTGGTTTGCCTGATTGGCTTGTTCCTAAGGATGTTGATGCTGTTATCACCATGTGGCATGGCTTATCGGCTGGCCAAGGAATACCATGGGGAGTATGGATAGGCCCAATAACAGCATACTCAATATTCTTCATAGCACAAATACTCATATTTGCATATACTGTATACCTGCTAACTGGCCCTCAATGGGTGGAGATGGAACGCGTCGTCTATCCTAATACTGCTCCTACTGTTTATCAGATTGTTACTTGGGGTAAGAGGGATGAGCAAGGAAAATCACAACTCTTCAACCTAAGGGTAACGACGACGAAGATATTCTGGATCTGCGTGATCATAGGCTTGATAATAGGCTTACCTTCCTATGGTAATGTGATAGCGCCATTTTACTGGATGCAGTACATCTACGGAGGGTACGGTGGAGGCCTATGTCTCTTCGTCTTCGATCCCACTTTGATGACAAGATCTATACTCCCAGGATGGGGAGCTAAAAGCTATTTCTATTTGGGTAGTGCCCTATGGTTCGTACTATGTCCTTGGGACACCTTAATCTCGATAATCATAGTATATTTCGTCTTTGCGGGTCTCTTGCCTTTCATCTTGGTCAAGGCTGGCCTAGTGACCTACTCCCCTGGAATGGAGTCATTCCCATACTCGAGCATAGGGACACAACAACCATTCCCCTACATGTTATTATCCATTGGCACGACGTTCGGCCTTGGTTTCTGGTATTTGTGGCAGATGAGGGGTAGGTTTAGGCTTATGTTTGATGCGTTATCCGGTAAGCGCATTATCCATAGGGGTCTCAACATTAGGAATGCGACGATAATCTACATAATACTAATCATAGTATGGCTGGTATGGTGGATAGCAGCAGGCCTAAACCCAATCCAAGCAATACTAGGATTCATACTATACATGGCATGGTGCTTAACAGCTGGGCGGATCTGGGCTGAGAATGGCCCATGGGGACGTGAATGCACTGGAGAACATTGGACGTGGGTATGGCCAATAGGCGCTGCCATGGGATCCTATGGTTGGGCTCCGCCTAATACTGGTACGGCTGCTTATGCTGCTGGCATATTCTCAGCAGCATACTCATCATGCCTAAGCTGGAACAACGACCCCTGTAGTCTAGGTGGTACTGGTGCCATGTACAAAGTCCTCTACGAGAACAAAGTACACATGGGCAAAGCGCTCTCACTATTCACGATATTCGTCATAATTATGGTTCCTATGTACTTGACCCTTGATGTCTATCTTAGTTATCATATGGGTTATGTGAACCTAGGCCCACAGGGAACACTAACACCATGGAACCACGCATCAATAGCACTAGACAGGGGTATACGTGCCTTAAGCTACCCAGGCGGCTTCGATATAAATTACTACATGTCTTGGACTTTAGCAGGAGCTGTACTGGGCATCATATTGGCATGGATGAGAGCCACATTCGCTTGGTTCATATTCAACCCCGTATTCTTTGCAGCGATGGATGCACTTCATTGGTGGTGGGTGCAGGCTATAGTCGCTGCAATTATAAAGCTTGTGCTAACTAGGGCGTTGGGTGCCAAGAGGGCAGAGGAGTTTATACTGCCCATAGTAGCTGGAATCCTAACGGGCGCAGGACTACCATACATCATTGCTGGTATCTATGCTTGGGCTAATGGAGTCCTGCCGAATGTGGCTACTAATTGGAGGTAAGATGGCGGTAAACGATCTTCATAATTTTTTTATCCATGTTTTCTCAATGTATTTTTACCATGCTTCTCTTCAATGGTATTGACGCGAATTATGCCCCATTAATGATGGGCCTAGGCTTCAGTTGGAGGACGGAACGAGGAGAGCCCATAGGGGATTTATATCGTTACTTGGCTGAGAAGGGGATTAATTGCGCTAGGGTTAGGCTTTGGGTGGGTGAGGAGGGTTCTTCTAGGTTCCACTACGCTACCTCTGTCATGGAGATGGCCCGTGAGGCTAACATGGACGTCTACTTAGTCATATTCCTCTCAGAGGGATGGGCTGACCTCTACAAACAACCCGCTCCTAAGGCATGGGAGACCTTAAGCATTGAGAGAAAGACGGAAGTTGTAAAGGTCTATACAGCGGATGTCATCAAACGCATCGTACATATGGGGTTCAGGCCCGTGCTTTATCAGGTAGGCAATGAGATAGATTACGGTATATGTGGTATCTTCGCTTCAGATAAGAAGAGGAGAAAGAACGTGAATTGGCTTAAGAGGCGTATATGGCGGTACGAAGCTGAAGTCCTGAGGTCTGCCTTTGAGAGCATAAAGAGCGTGGTTCCCGATGCCTCCTTAGCAATTCACCTCGGCAAGTGGTGGGATCATACTTTATTCACCTCATTCCTTTCGGCGATGGAGGAGTTCAACGTCGATTATGATGTGCTATGCATATCATTCTATCCGACTGGTCTTGGTGTCGGCTTTGAGGTCTTAGATAAGGTAAAGGAAGCGGCTGATTCCCTAGGGAAGGCGCTCATTATAGCGGAGTACGCCTATCCAAGTGGTCCCATGAAGGGCCAATTCTGGTTCATGAATAAGCAGGTTCCAGGATATCCCATGACGCTTGAGGGGCAGGCTAAGTGGATAAGGGATTTCATCTCCTACTGCCGAGAGCTCGGCGTACGCGGGATCTTTTACTGGAGTCCTGAACTTTATCTGCCTCGGATGAGGAGAAAGGATGACCCAGGGCCACCGGAGATGCCCTTAGGCTTCGGATGGGAACCAATGGCCTTATTCGATGGGAGTGGAAAAGCCAAACCTGCCATTAATTCCCTTAACCCGCGGTAATCCTTATTTAACACTGCTAGGATTTAACAATCCCATGCCCTTCTTCAAGAGCAATAGAAAGCTTCCTTATCCTAAAGTAAAGTTAAACCATCAAGAGTATTACGTCGTATCCCCCTCCGTTGCACGGGATTTGAACGGCGTGAGCGTATGTATTGAAGGAACCGTCAAGGAAAAGCCCAGGATAACTTATTATTCAGCAGGATGGCCTTGGAGCATAGAGAGAATCATAGAAGAGGACCATGGTCATAGGACGACGTTCAAGTTAGACGATGATCTAACTGTAGTCGTGAAGGGCGTAGCTCTGGTTAAGGTTGGAGAGAAGGTTAAGGTTTACGGAAGAGTTAAAGGAGGTATACTCTATGCCGAGATAGTCATAAGCGAATTAGCCGAATACTATTCATGAACCGTTAACCTTAGTGAAAAGTTATTTATGTATTTCAATCATAAACCGGACACTTAGGGGATCAGGATGTCACCTATGAGCTTTGAATCCGTTAAGGAGCTGTTCTCGTTGAAGGGTAAGAAGGCTATTGTAACTGGTGCTGGTGGAGGAATAGGTAGCGCGATAGCATTCGGCTTCGCGGAATTCGGCGTAGATGTAGCCCTTGTTGATATAAATGCTGAAAGCATAGAGGTCCTTAGGGAGAAGTTAGAGAAGGCCTTCCCCGTAAAAGTCTTAGCCGTCCCTGCTGATGTCTGTGATATAAAGCAAGTCGAGTCCGCAGTTAGCAAGGTGATTGATGTCTTCGGTCGCATCGACATACTCGTGAACTGTCATGGCATCGGTCAATGGTGTCCTGCTGAGGAGATGAGCGAAGAGGACTGGGACAAAATGATTGCGGTAAACCTAAAGGGTGTTTTCCTGATGTGCCAAGCGGTAGGGCGGCACATGATCAAACAGAGGTATGGGAAGATCATAAACATAGCCTCGATGTCGGGTAGCATAGTGAATAGACCCCAACCCCAGGCCCACTATAATGCATCGAAGGCAGGGGTCATAATGCTCACTAAGAGCCTGGCCGCCGAGTGGGCCAAGTACAATATAAACGTCAATAGCATAAGCCCTGGGTATACCCTAACCCCCTTAGTCGAGAACCTACTCAAGAATAACCCCAAATACGCCGAGTATTGGAAATCCTTAATCCCCCTAGGGCGCTTTGCGAGGCCCATAGATATAGTCGGAGCCGTGCTCTTTCTAGCCTCAGATGCGGCAAGCTATATCACAGGGCATGACCTAGTGGTCGACGGCGGGTATACTATATGGTGATCCGCCCATGAACATCATTAGAAGCTGAGCACTCTTCTAAAATAGCTAGTGGCTCCTCATTTTGACAAAGGGACGTGAAGATCTCGGGCTATGAAAGTGAGAATGGCTCTATTCCCTTCCTCGAAATCCTAAAAGCATATCGATTTTTCATGATTTGTTTTAGGGATTTAGGTCTAAGCTCCTGAAGCTACACTATGAAGAGTTTCTTAACGTATCCTCCTTATATTAATAAAGATGAACTCGTTAATTTGCGACTTCCTTTCATGCATCCTGTCTAGTTTGGGAGGATAAAAGTTCGTCATTGGTTCAAGCGTATCGGGTTAGTCCATGCTACCTTACCCTCTCGGTCGATGACCTCCACCCTCACGTAACCATGGCCTAGACGTCCTTCGATGTGGATAGCTTCAAGCCCTCTCCGTCCGTAGGATATCTCAAGCTTAATCGCTCCCCTAGATACGAATACTCTCTTTAGGCCTTTCTCTTCAGTAACCTCTAGGTTATCAAAGAGATCCTTCAGTTCCCGTCGTCCCTCTGGATTACTCCACATCTCCAGTATCCTCGGGATGAAACTCTCGTGAATGCATATGCCTCTTCCATTATGCGAGATTATGTTAACCCTAGCTGCTGGAGTAGCCTCTATATGGAGTAATTCATCAGTCAATTCCAGCTCCTGTATCATAGGACCTGTAGAGGAGTAGAAACGCCCCTCTTTTAGGCTCTTCATTACTGCTTCCTCATCCTCTTCAGGAACATCTATCCAAATCCACCCTCCATCGGCATCTATGGGGTACATGAAGTACCTATGCGCATCATCGACGGCAACCCCCCATATCATCAAGCCCCTTGAGAGTAGCCCATCCCAGTGCACGGTGGAATATCCCTTACCCACCTCTACGTCGCATCCAGTGTTATAGATCTCGATAGCGATGTATCCCTCAATATCCATAAGATCTCCATGGGTCAAGGAGGACCAATACGGATGTGCTATGAGGGCTAATCCCCCCATCGAGTTAACGGCATCTATGACATCTTGGACCTCCCTTAGCTTAAGGATATGTGGGTCATCTACTCCCAGCGCCACCACGTGATAAGGCTCTCCCAGCCTACTTTTTCCCCTAGACAGTTCAACTCCTGATAAAGTGATTATGCTCCTAGAGTTTGCATTTGTTATCTTCTCGTGATCCGTTATCGACACTAGATGATAGCCGCGATGCGCGTAATACTCGATTACATCTTCTGGCGCTAATCGGCCATCAGAGGCTGTACTATGACAGTGTAAAGATCCCTTTATCCATGACTTGTCGGAGCTTATCTTATACATGTCTCATTACCGTCCACGTATAATCAATGAAAAACCCAAGCGATTTATGCTTTTTTGCTTGGTATCGCCTAAGAGATCAAGGAACACGCCTACACATTCGTGATCTCTTGTCAGGAGATTGGAAACTTGTAGCTAAAGGTATCGTAAAAGGGTCTCATGATTTATCAATTTATTAAGGTAATTTTATAACCTTTTAGCTAATTATAATCATTAAATGTTCCTCTAGATAAAAAAGAGGGATCTGAAGGCTTTTCAGGCCTCCTGCTTAAATAACTCTGGAAATAGCTCCTTAGCTTTCTCAGTTAGGAAATACGACTTAGAACCTCTTACTCGGCCTAGAATGCCTTCCGCGATGAGGAAGCGATAACTAACCCTTCGCTTTAATCCAATCTCCGCAGAAACTTCCTCTGCTAGTTCCATTAACTTAGACCTCTCTATACATGAATTAGGTGATTTAAGCACCTCTGAAACTACCCTACGTGCTAGCTCACTCCTGGCAATATCTATTTTGCGCTCCCTTTTTGGTACTACTTCTGAAGCTGGAACCCACTTACCCTTATAGTACACTTTCGCATCGGGGGGTAAAAACGGAGATCTCCGAGCTCTTTTACTCATCGTAAATACCCATTTTTAATGAGAATATAGTGATATTTAAATTTAGCGAAAAACACACGTACCTCCAACTAAAAGGCAACTCAGAGACCATAGTACTACATTATACTCCCTCATAACTGATGGATATTATTAATGATAATTGATAAATTAATTATACATATCACATTGCTTTTACGTGCCCTTTAATTTAACTCATCCAGCAGTTTTCAGCAATGCCCCCAAGGTCGGACCTACCTGGTGCTTCTAGATATGCTAGCTTTTTCAAACACAATACCAATGACACTATCATCTCTCATATCTAAGCCACTAATGCTTGAGCCAGATTATCTGTGAATCTTTGCCCTTCGATGCTCATGAGAGCATGAGACTAACTTGAGGTAGGTAATCATCAACTAAAGATTTCTTATCTTTAGTGGCCCCCTTAACGATACTGTGGCCTCCGCGTTATGTGGGTTAGCTGAGCTTAGGATCTCCGATCTGGCAAAGAGGACACTTAATCTCATAAAATTCTAACTCAACTTAGGGTAATCATAAAATAGGACTATGCCCCTCATACATGCATCACTAAAGATCGCCCAAGCTTACCTCTAATTAAAGCGATATATTTCCCTAAAAATTGCAAGTAAATAAGGCTCAAACTTAATCGTTTTATAGCCTTCAAGCCTATAATGCTAAAGGGTCGGTGATTTAAAATGAACGTAATCGTCCTCATGTTAGATAGCTTGAGGCCTGATCATCTCGGCTGTTACGGCAATAAATGGATCAAGACCCCCAATATAGATAGATTCGCCGAGGAGTGCGCGGTATTCGATAGGGCATACGCCGAGGGATTGCCGACATTACCAGTTCGTA
>JAGGXX010000037.1 GCA_021162845.1 Thermoprotei archaeon
GCTATGTCTTTTGTTCCTTTATGATCTCATGAGCCTTAATGAGCGGCCCTTCGGCTCTTAGGAGGAGCTCCCTCCCTCGAGTATCTCTAGGGCATGGGATGTACCTATCCTTGATGCACCAGCCTTTATGAAGGCCATTGCCTTTTCATACGTTGAGATGCCACCTGCCGCCTTGATCTTCGCCCGTTTGATAGCCCGTTTAATGAGCCTTATATCATCCAGCGTCGCACCCCTAGGTCCGAATCCCGTGCACGTCTTGACATAATCGACACCAGCTTCATCCGCCATCCTGCTGATTAAGATTATTTCATCTGGTGTCAGGTAGCCTGTTTCTATTATGACCTTAACTATAACGTCACCGTTTTCCTTAGCGCTACAGACGACCTCTTCAATATCCCTCCTTACGAGCTGGTATTCGCCTGACTTGATCAAGGGTATGTTGGCTACAAAGTCTATTTCGTTCGCTCCTTCCCTTATCACATGCTGAACTTCCTTAACCTTGATCTCCGTTGGGTTAGCTCCAAATGGAAAAGCTACTGCAGCACATACACGAGCATCACTTCCCGAGAGCTTCTTAGCTACAAGGCTGACGAATGGGGGGAGCACGCATAATGTGCCTATCTTAAGCCTTAAGACGTCCTCACAAGCCCTGATTATATCGCTTTTAGTATGATTAGGCTTTACTAGGGCATAATCTATAATCTTAGCGAGCACTTCACGGTTCATGATTTCGACCTAGATGTAATATCGCTTTCGTACGGATTTAAATTTAAGAGACTAGGTCAACAATATCAACGGCACGAAGGATAGTATTAGGTTTGCCGCTAAGAGCTTTCTCGTTAACCTAAGGCGTCCTCCTAAGATGCTTAATAGGACCGCTACCATGATCCATATGCCGGATATCAAGTTTAGCATTATGCCAGTCGCGATGCCCAAACCGATGTGGGGTAAGAGGGCCATGATACCTCCAGAGAAGTAGAGGCTCCAGATAATGGTCATGGATATGAATGATGTACCCACTCTTATTGCTTCCTTTAGATCTCCGAATATTAGGGGGAGAGCCCCCAATCCCGAGAATTCCACTAGCGCTGAGAGGAGCGAGAGCACGTCAAATGTGAGTGGTACTAAGGTGAATATCAAGGGAGCTCGTAAGATCGTAGCTCCTAGTGTCGTTAGGATCCCGCAGATCCCTGCGCCTATGGAGAGACTCAATGCCATGACACTTCCTCTAACCGTCAATCCGGCCACCCCATAGGGAAGCATGAGTATGTCATCCTTATATGATATGCCCAATTCCTCCTTAGCTCCATCGCTAAGTTTACCGATTTCACCTAATGCTATCATGAAAGACATCATTAATAATAGGTGGAAAACAAATGAGATCCAAAAGAGATATTGGCCAACTTCATAGATTAACATCAGGTAGACGGATGCCACGGTACTCGATATAAGGGCGCTTATTATGAAACTATTATCTAAATTGATCTCTTCATTTCCCTTAGGCTTTCTCGCTAATAGGATGTATTTAATAGCACCTATTATTGTAATGATATATCTAATAAACGCTATAAAGAAGTATGAGGAACGTCCATATTGTAGTTCATAGTAACCTCTTTCGTTTTCTACACCGGCTTTTAAATATCCCTTTCTAATAGCGGTGACGCTGTAAGCTAATATTCTAAGTAAGAAGAAAACGAAAACGTATACTTCGAATGCTAATAGACCACTTACTAATAGGTATTCAGGATTAGTCTTATAAAGTGATATTACACAGCCCTTTATCTCATGAAGTATAAAGAGGCTTTTACCAACTAAGGAGCTTAAGTCGCCTAACTGAAGGATATACATGCTGTAAAGAGAGAGTATCAATCCACCGAAGAAGATGAGTAAAATGAGGTATTTTTCCATTAATTATTAACCTCAATATTGCCCTTATCGAGCCTTGCTTATAAAGATTAATGCCTGAGCTTCCTTAATTATCGGTTGTCGCCTCGGTGTTGTTACGGTTATGAGACGCGAGCTTTACCCCTTCAAAACTTTAACCCCTCATCAAGATGAGGATTACAGCTATCCACGTATGAAATGATTCTTTGAATTAACAGGTCAATCTTAAATATCGAACTAAGTAATACGTTTCAATGAAATGAAGGAGGATTTGGTCTTAGTCTTTGACTGTGGATCCACGAACATAAGGGTAGCAGCCGTGGATGTGAAAGGCCAGATAGTAACACAGGCTAGTGAGCCTAATTCGCCCATTCCCCAGCCGGAGGGTAAACCGAATTGGCTTGTCTGGGATGTCGATGGGATATGGAGCAAACTATGCTCATTATGTCGCGAGGTCCTGAGGATCGTGGAGCCGCGATATAAGGTAAGGGCGGTTACCGTCACCACATGGGGAGCTGATGGTGCCCTCGTTAAGAGGGATGGGAGCCTAGCTTACCCCGCCATCTCATGGCAGTGTCCTAGGACGCGTGAGATAGCCGATGAGCTACCGAAGATAATGGATCCATGGGACATCTTCAGGATAACTGGCTACCAGATAATATCCTTTAATACCCTGCTGAAGCTCATGTGGATCAGGAGGCATGCCCCTAATGCCTTTAAGGATGCCTTCACATGGCTCATGATGCCGGGGCTTATAGTCCATAGGTTAACGGGCGCCTTTCACATAGATCCAACTAGCGCTTCAACCATGATGGCTATGGATCTAGCGAAAAGGGATTGGTCCCCTGAGATGTTAAGCCTAGCGGATTTAGATCCTGGATTCTTCCCCGAATGGAAGGAACCAGGCGAAATAGCGGGCTATGTGCTCACTAAGGCTCATAAGGAGACAGGGCTCCCTGAGGGGCTGCCTGTAATAGTAAGCGGGCATGATACGCAGTTCGCGATAATGGCCTCAGGAGCAGGGAGAGATGAGGCCATTCTCTCTAGTGGCACATGGGAGATACTAGGTTTGCGCCTCGACAGGTTTGACCCTAACAGGACGGCTTTCGAGGAAGGGGTCATAATAGAGGCTGACGTCCAGCCTAACCTATGGAACCCTCAGCTCTTGATGATAGCCTCGGCAGTTCTTGAGTGGATTAGGGAGAAGTTTTACTCGGAACTTAAGGAAAGGAAATATGAGGTTATGATAGATGAAGCGCTTAAGGTGCCTCCTGGCTCCGAGGGAGTCATGGTAATTCCGAGCTTTGTAAGCGATTCGGGACCTACTAAGAGGTACGCGACTCGCGGGACGATGCTGGGCTTGAGCTTACGTTCAACCAGAGCCCATGTGTACAGGGCCGCTTTAGAGGGCCTTTCCTTCCAGCTTAGGTTAGCCTTAGAGGTGATAGAAAGGGCCTTCAATTTCAAAGCGCGGGGCGTTAGAGTCGTAGGTGGAGGCTCCAAGAATTACCTATGGAACCAGATAAGGGCTGACGTAACGGGGATCCCCATAACGGTTACCCGCTTCAGTGAAGCCACGGTATTAGGTGCTGCCTTAACAGCCTTTAAGGGAGTGGGGATCTTTAAGTCGTTCGATGAAGCGTTAAGGAGCGTGGAGTGGGGGCTGAGGAGCTTCACTCCAGGACCGGATAAGGCGACTTATGAGAGGCTGTACCGCGTATACAGGGAGTTACTTAAGGCCCTAAAGCCCTTCTACGTGGCTTGGCATGAATAGAAGTTAAGAATATTAGTTATTTTTATTTAAATTTAATTTAAAATAACTAATTTTGGTTTTACGTTACCTTTGCGTCGCTCTTAACGTTAGGCCCGTGCCTTAGCCTCTACAGCACGAGCCCCCTTAACGACCTCCCCCAATGATTCAGCAGTGCTGGGTTTAGTCAAGAGCCTCTGTATGTCTATGAGTATTATCAATTTGTCATCCTTCTTAGCGATTCCTATAATACTCGTATCATCATCCTTCCTAGCTAGTTCCGGAAGGGGTACTATGTTATCATTGCCTATTCTCTGAACACCGAGAACGGAGTCCACCAATATGCCCACGGTCTCACCGTTGACTTCAGTTATTATGACCCTACTATCCCCGCTTAGGTCCTTAGTAGGCATGCCGAAGAGAGCGTGTAAGTCTACGATAGGCGTTATCTGGCCGCGTAAATTGATTATACCCTTTATGTAAAATGGCGCCTGAGGAACCTTAGTGTAGTCCCTTACCTTGATTATCTCCCTAGCCTGTCTTACGTCAATGCCGAACACCTCGTTTTCTAAGGTGAATGTGACGAATTGCATTTCATCTTTAATGGCCATTACCCCTCACCTCCTGAGGGTGATCAGTGTACTGATGCCCTGACTTTTTTAAGCCCCTTAGTCCTTGCGCCCTCCTCCTTGACCTTACCTCCTACTACATACTGCCTGAGCTCCCTTACAGCTTCCTGTAGTACTTGAACCGCATCTTGAAGTTGTTGAGCACTCGCGTTTAGCTCCTCTATAGCGGAGGTCTGCTCTTCGACCGCGCTTGAAGCCTCCTCAGTAGCCGCTGCTTGTTGCTCAGCTGCCGCAGCTATCTCAGCTGAGAATGCCTGTATCTTCTGCAATTTCTCGATCTCGGCATCCACGGCTTTACTTATCTCTTCAGAGGCCTTAGCGGTGCTTTCAGCGTCAGCCGCTAGGCTCTGTAGTTTGTTCAGCGTATCACTGATCATACCTACGCTATCCCGGAGGATCTTGAGGGTCCCATTCATGCTATTCACCACATCGCTTATCGACTTCTCGAGCTCCTCTACGAAGTCCGTTATTTGATTCGTTGAGCTCCTGGATTCCTCGGCTAGCTTGCGTATCTCCTCAGCCACTACCGCGAAGCCTCTACCGGCTTCCCCGGCCCGTGCAGCCTCTATGGCTGCATTCAATGCCAATAGGTTCGTCTGATCCGCTACATTAGTTATGGCCTCGACTATCCTCCTTATCTGCCTGCTCTTCTCACCAAGCACGTTTACTACCTTCCCCGTGTTCTCTATGTTTACCTCTATTTCATTTAGTCTCTTGACGGCTTCGACTCCGCTCTTGGCCTCCACAGCCGCTATCTCGGCTGCTTTCCTAGCCCCCTCAGCTCCTTTACTAGCTAGGCTTCCGACCTGTTCCAACGTCTTAAGCAACGATTGAATTTGATTAGCCACCTCATTAGCTCGAGAGGCTGCGGTCTGGGCACCTTGGGCGACCTGTTGTACGGATGTGCTTATCTCCTGAGCCGATGCGCTTAACTCCTCTATGGCTGCCGCCAGGTTTTGGGAGGTCGTATCGACTATATCCGTTGCCTCACGTACCCTCCTAACGATCCTATCAAGCTCCATCGCCAATACGAACTCCCTCGCATTAACAAAGGTAAACATGCCCAAATACATTAGCTAATACGGCGTTTAACGACCTCCAAGCTTTATGGTACATGGTGATTGAACAAAAACTCCTCAGGTCATATGATCGCTAACTCTGCTGAAGCTAAAATCTAGCCGATGAAATCCTTTAAGCGTGAGTCCTTTACATGACGATGTCTATACGGTAACGGCAGTAAGGGCCTCGAGCTTTACATTCATTCCATATGGTGGGTAAGTATGGAGGGATTAGCTGATGAGTATAAAAGGCTCTTTGCCGATGAGGCTCTCGATCATCTCTCACGTCTGGAGGACATACTCATAGCACTTGAGAAGCAGAATGAAGCTAACCCGGAATTGCTCATGGAGGCGATGCGTCTTTTACATACGATAAAGGGATCAGCAGGTATGGTTGGCGCGTACGAGATCTCCGATTTCTCACATAAGCTAGAGGACGTATTAGCTGATGTGAAAGAGGGTAAAGCGTCCATAACCTCAAGTTTAATAGACCTCCTGCTTAAGGCCGTAGACGAGCTACGGCAGGCGGTTAAGGGATTTGTGGAAAGCGGCGAGATACGCCTTGATTTCACTATTATCGATGAAATAAGGGGCTTAAACGGAGAACTTGCAAGGAGGTATGGGCTCGATGAGGAACGATTAGCTTCCCTGGTTGGTGAGAATGGTAAGGTTTACGAAATATATGTCCGCTTAAAGGAGGATTGCCCCATAAAGAAGATTCGGGCCTTTATGACCTTAAAGAGCCTCTCGGATTTAGGGGAGGTGATAGCCACATCGCCTGCTAGCTTTTCCACAGAGGTCAGGGAATTATCCGTACTCCTCACTTCCCAAGCTAGTGAGACTGAGATCGATCAGGCGCTAATGGAACTGCCTGATATAGATGAGTTTAGGATAAGGGAGATAAGGCTCTCACGTCACTCCAGAGGGAGGATAACCCAGGAGAAGAAGAGCATCGTCTCAGGGAAGATAGAGGAGCTGCTCCAGAAGGTTGAAAGCGAGATAGAGAAGAGGAAAGGAGCTAGCATTAAGGGTAGCGATGCATCCCTTAGCTATAAGGTCGAGGAGATAAAGGTAAGCGTAGAGGACTTAGATAAGCTACTTAACTTAGTGAGCGAACTGCTGCTGTTTAAGTCACGGTTAGGGAGGATAGCGCGCGACTACGGCATACGCGAGTTGAGAGAGGAGGTATCTAAGCTCGGGAGACTGGTATTAGACATTAATGAATTAACCATGAGAATGAGGCTCATACCGCTCGACCAGATATTCTCTCTACTACCGAGAATGGTGAGGGATCTTGCTAGGAAGTCCGGAAAGGAGGTAGACTTAATAATTGAGGGGCGCGAGATAAGGGTGGACAGGAGGATACTCGAGGAGATCCTCGATCCTTTAATACACCTCATACGTAATGCTGTAGATCATGGGATCGAACCTCCCGAGGAGAGGAGGAAACTCGGTAAGATCGAGAAAGGCACGATAAGGGTCTCGGCGAGGAAGGAAGGTAATTACATAGTGATAGAGGTTGAGGATGATGGACGAGGCATCGATCTGGAGAAGGTCAAAAAGGTAGCCATCGAGAAGGGTATACTCTCTGAGGATATAGCGGAGAGACTCTCGGAGAGGGAATTATTGAACATCATATTCACGCCAGGCTTCTCGACGAAAGACGAGACAACGCTTATATCTGGTAGAGGCATTGGCATGAGTACTGTCAAGAACAGAGTTGAGATGCTAGGCGGTTTTGTACGAATACAATCCAAGAGGGGCATCGGCACGAGGGTCACTCTATACCTACCTATGCAGGTGGCCACACTTAACGCGATTATAGCTGAAGTAGAGGGCAGCCTGTTCGCAATCCCAATTTCAAATATAGATCGGGTCATGAGGGCGAGGGAAAGCTCGATCTTACGCATAAAGGATTTGAATTTGATGGAGGTCGATGAGGAGCTCATACCCCTCATAAACCTGCCTGGATGCAAGCTCACGCCGGATAACTCATACATCATGATCATCTCTAGCACGCATAAGGAGAAGCGCATAGGGGTTTTAGTATCATCGGTAATGGAGCAGGAGGATGTTGTAGTGAAGCCTTTAAGCTTTCTTTTGAAGGATCTAAAATGGCTTTCGGGGATCACGATATTAGGCGATGGTAGCCTATGCTTCATAGTGGATGTGGATTCCCTTATAGAGGAGGTATTCAGGGATGAGGGAAGATATGCTTGAGCTATTAAGGAGGGCTGGGTATGAAGGGGCCCTAGGCGCAACTAATGCCCTCTCGAATATGTTGGGCAGGAAGGTCTACGTTAATGTACTAGGTCTGCTAGCGTTATTGCCGGAAGACATACCTGAGATCTTAGGAGGGCGTGAAAAACACGTAGCATGCGTCCTCTCAAGGCTACATGGAGGGTACGAGGGGTTCACGGCATTCATATGTCCTCTGAGATATGCCGTGAAGATTTCACTTCGAATCATCGAGGGATTGCCTCCGGTGGGGGGTATCCAGGAGGACGCCTTCAGAGAACTAGGTAATATAGTTCTAGGTAATTTTATCTCAGGGATAGCGAACAACATCGGAGTTAAAATCACGTATGATGAGCCCCTCATATTGATAGACACGTTAGGGGCCGTACTGGATAGTGTCATAGCCTTAATCTCCGATGAATGTGAAGTCTGCTATGTATACTACCTGAGCTTCGAGGGAATCGATCTGAAGAAGGCCAAGCTAATCCTTATCCCAAAGGTGGTCCTGCATGCACCTTAGGCTTATGACCGTAAATAGGATCACGGATAGAGATGGATGTATCGCGGTCAATATAGGCGAGTATAAGGTCGGTTACGGTAATGTTAAATTAGCCACATGGGGTCTCGGCTCATGTGTAGCGATAATACTTTATGATGGCGGAAGGTCGTTAGGGGGACTGGGACATGCCCTTTTACCTAAGCCTTCCTCTGAGCATAATACGTTAAATTTCAGAAAGAGATATGCCACGACGCTCATAGACCTTATGGTCAACCGAATGATAGCGCTTGGAAGCGAAATAGCTGATATGGAAGCCGCTTTAATAGGAGGGGCTCGGGTAATTCCCAATCTTAACTCTCATATAGGGGAGAGGAATGCCATAGCTGCCAAGGAGCGACTAAGGGAATGGGGTATCAAGATAGCGTTTCAAGATATAGGCGGGAGGAGTGGCAGGAACGTGCTGTTTTATGTAAGGGACGGAAAAGTGCTCGTCGCATACACGCTTAGGAAGGGGTTTAGGTGAGTTATGCGATGAGGAAGTTCGTTAGTGATAGGGCAGTTAGGCTCGTGGTAAGGTGCTTAGCTAACAGATATGGGGTCGACGTTTCAAAGTATAAGGAGGATTTTTTAAGGAGGAGGATATATGCTAGGATGGTCGCCTTAAGGGTTAGGAATACCTGGGAATACCTAAGGATTCTCGAGATGAGGCCTGAGGAAATGGAAAGACTACTTGACAGTATGTCGATAAACGTATCGCGCTTCTTTAGGGATCCAGCTATCTGGGATAAAGTCAAGGAGATCGTTCTCTTGCCAATGATTAAGGAGAAGCTTAAGTTTCACGGTATGCTCAGGATTTGGAGCGCTGGATGTTCATGCGGTGAGGAGCCTTACACCATCGCCATATTGGTCAAGGAGATATTAGATGCACTTAAGGCCAGGCTTTTGGTGCGCATATACGCCACGGATGTGGATGTGGATGCATTAAGGAGGGCTGAGCTGGGGATATACCCGGCCTACGAGCTGGTAAACGTGAGGAAGGACCTACTCCTCAGGTACTTCTACACGACCGCCTCGAGGGAATATGCGATTAGGAATGAGATCAAACGCATGGTAATATTTAAGGTGCACGACCTACTGAAGGAACCGCCTTTGGATAACATGGACGTCGTATTCTGTCGTAACGTCCTGATATATTTCAACAAATTAGCCCAAGCGATGGTCATAAGGAAGTTCATGAGAGCATTAAGACGGGGAGGTTACCTAGTGCTCGGGGCCACTGAAAGCCTTAGCTCTGAGTTCTTGGATTACTTCGAAGTCGTGGATCTTAGGGGGAGGATATATAGATTAAGGGGCTTGCCTGATCACTGTTCATTGCTCTTGTCTACCTTAGCCTCATTAAGTTCACGGAGTGAGGGGGAACCTCGATCGAGGCTCCATCACTGAACTTAAGCCTTCTCCTTTCTATTGAAACTCTATTAGGCTCGTCAAAGCTGTTCATGTCATCTATGGAGTCACCAGCGATGTAGTTATGCTCTATAAGCGATGGGGAGAAGCCACGGATATGAAGCTTGCATTCAAAGCCCTCATCTTCATGCCTATTGACTATGAAGAGATCTAGCTCATCATTGGTCTTAGATATAATTGCTGACACGTCTAGGAGGCATACGTATTTCCCGAGCGATTTAGAGTAGTATGCTGGTGCAATCGCTGTTGCGCGCACCACACTCCCCCTCGCTCCCTCCGCGTATAACTTGAATACTAGGTACTGCGGGTTTACGAACATGGCTCCGTCATCCCTGGTCATTATTAGAGGTAGTACGTTCACTGTTTGAGCGAAGCAGGCTATGGCTACCTCATTACAAATCCTTTGAAGCGCGTTAAGGACGAGCGCGGTAAAAATAGCATCCTTAACTCGTGTGACCTGCTCATGTAGTGGGGGCTTGGCCTCGGGATACCACACATTCCACTCATCGAAGGCTATCCTAATCCTCCTCCTCACCTTCCACTTCCTTCTAGCGCACTCTATGAGGAAATAGATCCCCCTTAACTTGTCTTCAATGTCCATGGGCGTGGCTACTAACTCCCTATAGGGCCTGTCGCCCCCTATATACGTATGAACGGAGAGGTAGTCGATATACTCCCCTGCGACCTTCACCATGCTCAGGTTCCACTCCGGATCCTCACATCCCACACCCACTAATTCTATGCTGGGATCCACCTTTCTCATCTCGTTAGCGAATTCCAATGTTCTCCTAGCGCATTCCATGCCATCCACGCAAAAGCCCACCTGCCACCTGCCATATAGCTCATTACCTATGCCCCATAGCCTGACGTTATATGGCTCAGGATGGCCATATCTCCTTCTCAATAGAGCATAATGCGTGCCTCCCGAGGAATTACAATACTCGACCCATCTAGCTGCCTCCTCTGGAGTACCGTTCCCGGCATTTACCACTATGAAGGGTTGGGTGCCCACTATCCTACACCATTCCACGAACTCATCGGTTCCGAATTCATTAGGCTCTTCAGCTCCCCATGCCATATCGAACCTCCTGGGCCTAGACTCCCTCGGGCCGATACCATCCTCCCAGTGATATGCCGAGGAGAAATTGCCACCCGGCCACCGTACTATAGGAGGCTCTATCGCCTTAATAGCATCTAGCACGTCCTTTCTAAATCCCTTCACATTAGGTATTTTGGATCTCTCACCGACCCAAATCCCACCGTAAATGCACCTACCGAGGTGCTCGATGAACTGCCCATAAATCCTTCTATCAAGGACTCCAATTAGAGCGGAAGCGTCAAC
>JAGGXX010000023.1 GCA_021162845.1 Thermoprotei archaeon
AGGGGGTTAATGCCACCTCCAAATAGGCTTCTCCACCTCCCAATATCCCCACCTCCCATCGTATCCACACTTCGTTACTTCCAGCGCTGACCCTTACCTCTTTTAGTACCTCGGTCTGGCCATAGTCATATTCTATTACGTAGCTGGCCTCCCCCTCGCCTCTTTTCAGCCACCTGAACTTTGCCTCCTCATACCCATCGAGCTTGAGGATCTCTTTAGATGTCCTCAGCCGTGATAGGCTCATGTTTATGGAGATTAAGCTCTCATAGGCCCCCTCCTTATATGGGGCTATGATGGTCGATCCGAGACCTGGAGGAATACGCTCGAACACCCATAACCTCTCGTTGCGAATGCCTAAATCAGAGCTTAAGATAGCTCTGGCTATTCTTTCTCTTTCTAGTTCTCCTGTCATGAATAGGTACATTGGGTGTAGGTGCATCATCACCCTCCTCCCAGCCAAACCCTCAATCCACCTAGCCATAGGCTCCTCAGCCACGAACACGGCACACGGATCCGTGTTCTGGAGAATCCACGTGATTGCCTCAAGCTTTTCCCTGTCCCCATAGGGGTCCATGTGGCCGTAACGCAGGTCTACCTCCTTAAAGGCCGATAACCCCTGTACGTTTACGATGATCAACGTTGCTAAGCTAAGTGCCAGTATGCCCCTCTTGATGGCTCCCCTTAGGCTCCCACTGTGATGCCCTGTGGCATCCCTACTTCGCTCTACGGGCCAATCCATGTAAGATAAGGGCCATGAGATCAGCATTAAAACGGGCTGAAAGGCGAAGAAGAGTATCCTGTTATAATCTATGCCCACCCCCAATAAGTATCCCTGCGTCATGCATAACGGTACTAACGTCCATGTTATCAAAAATGCCATCCGGCTCCATTTTTCCCCAGCCTTCCTATAGGCTATCGGTATCACCAATGCGGCGATCAATATAAGCATGATCAGGTTCATGTCCTCGTGAATGTGCTCTAGGTTAAGCCGAACTCTAAGCCTATAATAAGCGGCTTCGTTGTATATGACGAATTGTATGGGCCAGGCTAATAGGAGGCGATATAACAGGAAAACCCCTGTGCTCGCCAGGAGTTCAGTCATGGCCATCCTATATTCCTTCTTCAGTATGATGCGAATTATCACCCAACTCGTCAATACCCCAGCGAAAACGGCATACGTCAGGTGATGGGCCAATGGTATAAGGCACGCCATTACTGTTGCCATCATTAAATCGCGGTTGCTAGCCCTACCTTCCATGTCTGCTATGACTGGTAGGAAAGCCAGTGGGAGCAAATCGAAACCCAGGAGATTAGGGTATCCCCCCCATCCCAGCATCTCCACGAAGATGGGCGCTATAGCGCTCATCCAAGCGGCGCCTGCTCCGGTCATACCGCTCCGGAAGAGCCTCTTCACGAAGACATACGTCGTGATTGGCCTTATGGAGAATACTCCTATGGCCGCGATCTTCACCGTGAGTACTTTATCGCCGGATAACCCATAGATCAGGGCTAGTAAGATGAAGAAAAGCGGTGGGTATTGGTATGTTCCTTCTTCCCACATTGGGTATGTGTTGCCTAGTATCGCATTCATATGCTTAAGCCAATTCCCACCATCAGACCACCAAGGCAAAGCCCTCCTGCTTAGGTAAAACGTAGCTATTCCGGCTGAGAAGGCAAACGAGAGCACTAGTAAAATCGATATAAAGGCCCTCCTCACTGAAGTCATCGTCATGTGTTAGCGTCCCCTCTCATCTTCATTGTACAAAGAACTTAAAATCAAGTTAACGCTTTTCATGGTTTTAGCGTTTATCGATTCATACTTTCGCATAATCATGCTTTAAGACGTCTCTCGATCAGCTCTTGGTATACGTCTAAGTGTTCCTTAGCAGCTCTCTCCCACGTGAAATTAACGACATAGCGGAGGCCGTTATCCCTGAGCCTCGTCCACAGCTCATCAGAGCTCATTAACTTCATTATGGCCTCAGCTAGATCCCTAGGCGATGAGCGAACTACGATGCCGCTTCCGCTCTCCTTGACTAACTCTACCGCGGCATTGGATACGAAGTCCGTTACTATCTGAGGGGTACCAGCGGCCATCGCCTCGAGTGTGGTTATGCTCTGCCCTTCCCTCATCGAGGGGAGAACGTAGATACCAGCCGCTTTCAGGGAAACGGCTAGCTTTTCATCATCTATGGCTCCCGTGAAGACCACGTCCCTTAAGTTAAGGGTCCTGGAATAACGCTCTAGCTTTGGCCTAAGGGGCCCGTCACCTATTATCTCCAACTTAGCTTCGGGAACCTTCTCCTTAACTATCTTGAAAGCCTGAAGTAGCATTTCGACCCTCTTATGGGGCAGAAGCCTGCCTACATAGACTATCTTGTACCTATCCTTATCGACGTTGGTTCCATTATACAGCTCCAGGTCCACGCCATTCGATATTATCCTTATCCTATCCCACCCTATGCCTAGGTACCTATTGAGGCGTTCTCCTGTCATCCTGCTAACCGCGACCGCTACATCTGGGACATGCTTAAGCGTTTTCTCGAGTATAATGCCCATGGGGGCTAGGATCCTATAGGGCACATAATAATACCAGTGTGAGTGCCATACCTCGTGAAACGTGACGGATAACGGCACTTTCTTGGCTAAGGATATCAACTTCGACCCCCACGTTGGAATTATGGGACAATGGTTAGCCTCTATCACATCGTAATCACCGTCATTCATCAGCTCGAGGATTATCTCAGTAGTGAACTTGAGGACATCCCATACGCTCCTGAACCCATCTGAGGTTATGAACCCTCTCCAGGGTAAGGCTAGCCTAGAAACCCTTATGCCCCTTATCGTCTCCTCCTCGGGCCATGAGGGCTTAAGCCTCACCGTATACACGTGGACCGAATACCCCATTTCGACTATCCTACTGAAGACCTCTAGATACCTCTTCGAGGATCCGCCTATGAAAGGGTAAAACGTCTCTGTGACCACCGCTATACGCAATGCATATCACCGATAGTGGAGGTTTACTGCGACCTCTCGCCTCAATCTATCGTGATAGGCTTATTATAAGGTTATCATATGCCAAGCTCCAGAAGATAGCGCTTAGGTATGAAACGAATGGATCGTCTCCATATTTTCGCATGAACCAGAAGAGAGCCTCTTTAACGCTAAGCCTCATGGAACCAGCCGTCCAGCCCATAGTAACAGCCGGGAGGCTCCCCTAAGGTATATATTAAGTAGAGACCTATCGCTAATGGGTGATCCCTCATGCGTAAGGTGATCGGCATAATAGGGGGGTTGAGCCCTGAGTCGACCACCGTTTACTATGAACATATAATTCGAAGATATAGGGAAAGGTTTAACGATCACAGGTATCCGGAGATCGTGATATACAGCGTTAACTTCCAAAAGTTCATAGACTGGATGAGGAAAGAGGAGTGGAATGAAATAGCCCTCGAGCTAGCCCGCGTGGCGCATAAATTGTATAGAGCAGGAGCTGACTTCGGCTTAATAGCTACCAACACCATGCATCTGGTCTTCGATGAGGTTCAGAAGAGGTCCCCCATACCCCTAGTAAGCATAGTGGACGCCACTGCAGAGGCCATTAAGGAGGAGGGGATAGGTATAGTGGGCCTCCTGGGTACTATCTTCACGATGACTAGGGGCTTTTACGAGGATAAGCTGAAAGCCTACGGCATCGAGGTGATAACACCTGATGCTGATGATATGGAGTACGTGGATAGGGTGATATTCGAGGAGTTAGTTAATGGCGTCATAAGGCCCGAGTCCAGGAGGGGGTTTATCAGGATAATAAACAAGCTCAAGGCCAAGGGAGCACAAGGGGTGATATTAGGGTGTACCGAGATACCGCTCTTAGTCAGGCAGGAGGACGTTGACGTAAAGCTCTTCGATACCACGAGGATACACGCTGAAAAGGCCCTAGAGCTGGCACTAAGCTAGTTAAGGTAGCGTCCATATCTCAATGTAATTTACAAACATTACGGTAGATATTATTTAGGTTAAAGAAGGATTGGTTTTTAATGACTTTATTCAAAGGCTATCTTAACGCTGGCCCCGGTGAGCTTCACTAAAATCCTCTCTATCACCTCTGGCTTCGCGGGTAACCTCCTCATATCAGCCTTGGGCACCCTAATGGTATTCTCCTCGCTTCCATCCGGAAGCCAGAGCGTGTTAACCCCGAGCAACCTGCTGGGAGTGAGTACCTCCTCCGCTACTATTTTTAAGTTTGAGGTCTTCTCGACCAGCCTCACATTAGCCTTAAACCTCTCACTTAATAACCTAGCTATACGGCTCCAGGGAGGCCTAATGGTATTCCCGGTTCCGCTTAAGATGACTATTAATAGGTCATTCTCCCTATGAGCCCTATGATACGTGACCTTCTTAAGCTGAGGATACCTCTTCTCCTCAAGCTCGATTAGGGCCTTCGCTACTTGAAAATCAAGTTCAGTTAGTTCACCTCGGTTCACTTTCTCCTGACAACGCGGGCATAGGATTCCCGTTCGAAGGCAGAAATAGCACATGGGTAAATTCACTCATCACCCCTCCTTCCTGAGGATTATGGTTATCGTGCTTATACTGTAAGTATTCCCATCCTTACTGGTCAATATCTCAGTTCCTATATTGACATTCTCTATCATGGCTCCTCTTATAAAGTTCTCCCTCACCACTCTAGCTACCTCGACCGCCTTGTTTATCGCTTTACCCCTTGCCTTGATTATCACCCTCTTAGCTCCTTGATGGAACATGGTCACGCAGGCTAGAACATAGTTCATTATCGCCTTTTTGCCTACGAACACTACATTATTGGTAGATTCTGACATAGAAACCTCCTTGAGAGGCGTTAGTCTAGTTAACGTTATGAGAAGGAATATATAGGTATTTTCATATACATATGTAAATGAGGAGCTAGGCATATGGCCGTGAAGAGAGTAACGCTTACCGAGAAACAGTTAAGACTTCTTCACATGTTGTTCGGCATGAGCAAGGCATTACGCGTTTACACAGTTGAGAAATCACAGGATATGTTAGCTAAGGAATTAGGCATAACCCGGCAGGCCCTTAATATTCACCTCAGGAGACTAAAGGAGGAAGGCTTGATTAGGACCGGTAGGGGCTTCATAGATCTTACTGAAAAAGCCCTTAGGGTTCTTAAAGCTGAAGCGGCCTCTGCCTTTGTTTTGATAAAAGTCGAGCCCAAATTGAGGCAGGAGGCCTACAAGAGGATCTCGGAATTGCCTGTCGAGAAGTTGTACCGGGTGACAGGGGGGATAGACCTGATAGCCATGGTAGATCAATCAAAGCTAGATTCGTTCCTGCGCGGCCTATCAACGGTAGAGGGGGTCAGGGAGACATCGGCTCACGTGGTCATAGAGATATTGAAGGAGACATAAAGTATTTATCCTCTCACTCTTTTTTCCATAACCAGATCCGTAGCCAAATCCATAAGGGGCCCGTCGTCTAGTGGCCTAGGACGCCGCCCTCACACGGCGGAGATCCGGGGTTCGAATCCCCGCGGGCCCACCAAATATTTAGTTTGAGGCTTGTTTCTGCAATAAATTAACGGCCCCCTAAGTAGTAATGAATACTTAGAGGCTGAGGTTCTAATGGCCGTAGGCAAGGAAAAACTGCTGTATGATGAGGTATGCGAGCTCAGAGCAATACTAGAGCACATTGAGGCTTTACTGGAGGAACGCCTTCTTGGGATAGATGAGCCGCTTCTCGATGAAGTAGAGGCTATCAAGGAATATGAATCTAACAAGGAAAAGGGCAAGGTAGAACTCATTAGTCTTGACGATATCCTAGGGAAGAAAGATGACTAGATATGACGTAAATATTACGAGAAAAGCCCTAAAGGAACTTAATAAATTAGACCCGCACTCGAGAAATAGGATTCTAGAAGCACTCATTATTCTCCGTGAT
>JAGGXX010000053.1 GCA_021162845.1 Thermoprotei archaeon
TAGGGGTCGCCGAGTTCTGCTTCAGGCTCATGAGTGGGGAGGGATATGATGAGGACGAGTGGGCTGAGATCATGCTCTACAAGGATAACCCTAAGGTCTTCTTCCGTTTTTGGTCCTTAGTCGAGAGTGAATTGAGGAGGAGGCCTAAAGGAGTAAAGCCATTGAAACTTAAGCCTAGGGTAGTGCTAAGGTGGGCTAGTAAAGCGCTATTAGGTGTTTAGTATGTTTTTAAGATTTGAGGATTGGTTCCCTGTATTTATGATCGTATATAATAGGCTAGAGGAGCTCGGCTATAAGCCCGTGGGCATAGGCGCTGTCGCGTTTTCGCTTCTCATGAGACCTGAGTCAACCAAAGACGTGGATATAGCGCTGGAAAGGGAGACTCCTATTGAAGAACTCGCAAGGATAGGCAGGCTGGTGGAGGGAGTTCTTAGCATGCGTAATTACAGGGCTAGGTTCTCTGGGATAGTTCAAGGCTCAGGAACTGAGGACTGGATACTACAGGCTTACGTGGTCCTCAGTAAGGGAAAGATCCTCGGCATTGAAGTGTTCACACGAGTGTCAGCGATACCAGTAACCTTTTATGCTCTTAATGAAGTTGAAAGGAATGGCCTTGTAGTGCGTGTACTTTCTCTTGAATCCTGGTTTGCCTCTAAGCTAATAGACCCCAATGGAATCGATGAGAGAAATTTGAGGAGAATGGAGAAGGCAACTGGGAGAATAAGACGTGAAGCGCTCTTCGAGGTGCTTCGGAAGCTTAAGGTTAGGAAGAGAGATGTCTTCTTAGCGAATGTCGAGGATCTGATAAGGAGGACTCAGAGTCAGGAACTTAGGGATCTATTGACGTTTTTCATTGATAATGGAGGATATCGTGAACGCGGTAGAGGACGCGGAATTTATCAATGATCATAGTGCTTTGCTTTAAAGCTCAACTTAAAGAGAAGTACACGGATGAGACCATGCCCGTATTAACGGTCCGTGAGCTAAAGAGGTTGGTCGAGGAGATATTCATCGCCGTAGGTGCACCTCCGGATGAGGCATCCATAGTAGCTGAGTCACTTGTGGAAGCCGACCTAGCTGGCGTGACCTCACATGGTGTGATGCGCGTGCCCTACTACGTCAAGGACATAAGGGAAGGGAGGCTCCGACCGGGCTCTGATATTGAAGTGGTTAGGGAGACCGAGACCACGGCCCTGATAAACGGGAACTGGGGCTTTGGCCAAGTTGTAGCCAGGAAGGCGGTCGAGCTTGTGGTAAGTAAGGCTAAAGCGAAGGCCCTTGGGGCCGTGGCTGCGTTTAACCTGTGGCATATAGGCCGGCTGGGTGAATATACGGAGCTGATAGCACGCGAGGGGCTCATAGGTATGGGCTTTTGCACGAGCATACCGGCGGTAGCGCCTTATGGAGGGAAGGGCAGGAGGCTTTCCACAGCCCCTATCTCCATAGCCGCGCCTAGTGAGGGGGAGCCGTTCCTCCTCGACTACGCTACGTCAGTGGTGGCCGAGGGCAAGCTCAGGCTTAGGTACATCGCCGGAGAAGCTATCCCTGAGGGTTGGATAGTGGATCGTGATGGAAGGCCTTCAACCGATCCCAGGGACTTCTACGAAAGGGGAGGGGCATTATTACCCTTCGGAGGGCATAAGGGCTATGCTTTAGCCATGGCCGTGGAGATCCTCTCCGGCATACTCTCGGGTGCTGGCTTCTCCTGTAGCGAGGGATATAAGGGCGGCAATAACTTGCTATTCATAGCCTTGAATCCAGCTGCGTTCACGGATCCGCTGGAGTTCAAGAAGAAGGTATCCCTCTTCATGAAGGCTGTAAAGGAGACGGGGCCCGCAGAGGGATTCAAAGAGGTGCTGGTGCCCGGCGAGCCTGAACATAGAGCTAAGGAAGAGAGGCTTAGGAAGGGGATAGAGATCGACGATGAGGTATGGGCTAGGATAGTGGATACGGCTAGGGAATTGAGGATCGATGTAGAACGCGTACTACGAACAGGTTGAACTGGCAGTAGTATGGAGGACGAGGCGTGAAGCAATTAATCCGTTTATATAATATAGATATTCACCGTTTAAGGTCGTGGAGGGAGCCTACTTGAGGGGATTTAAGTGGCCAGGTAGGTTTAAGGGAGCCGTCTCCCTGACATTTGATGACGGGCTCCCATCCCAGCTAAGGCTGGCAGTGCCGTTATTGGATAAGTTCGGCTTCAAGGCGACCTTTTACCTCAATCCTAAGGGGGATTATAGGAGGGAACTTAGGCCGTGGAAGGAGGTCGCCGAAAGTGGCCATGAGATAGGTAACCATACGCTTACGCATCCATGCTCACGCAACTTCCCGTGGGGTGTTAGTCGTAACTGCTTAGAGGACATGACCTTGGAGGACATAAGGGCTGATATAATGGAGGCTCATCGAAGGATAAAGGAGATCATACCGAATGGAAGCAGGACATTCGCATATCCCTGTTACGAGACTAGTGTAGGCAGGGGATCGAGCAAGAGGAGCTATGTACCTATAGTTGCCGAGATCTTCTTAGCGGCTAGGGGGAGAGGGGAGAAGGGTTACTCAAACCATCCGCTCGCATGTGACTTACACGAGCTCTGGTCATGGTCGGCCGATAGAATGCGCTTCGAGGAGATGATGGGCCTGACCATAAGGGCGATTTCCGAGGGTAGATGGGCTATATTTACGTTTCACGGAATTAACGAAGGCCATCTGCCTGTCTCAGAACATGATCTAAGGGAGTTCCTTAAGTTCTTAAGTGATAATCAAGATAGGATATGGGTCGCGACGATTGTAGAGATCGCGGAGTATATAATTGAAGTGCGCAAGGAGTTGGGATTAACCTCTTAAGGGCTTCGTAGTCCCCTGAACCTCAAGCGCTCAGCACTACATGAGGCCGTAACTTCCGTTCCTCCTTTAAGTTAACGGCAGTGGTGGGTGAATTACCTTGGGTAGGGTTATGGTGATATACGTCTCAATCCATCATGGCAACACGGAAAGAGTAGCCAAGGTCATAGCCAAAGTCTTGGGTGCCACCTTGGCTAAGCCAAGTGAAGTAAGCGTGGAAACTCTATCCGAGTATGATCTGATGGGATTCGGTTCAGGTGTTTATTATGGCAGACATCATAAAAGCCTATTGGATCTCGTCGATAAGCTACCGGACATGAGGGGTAAGAGGGCCTTTATTTTCTCAACGAGTGGTCTTAGAAGGATTCCATTCATCCATGATTTCAGCAAACAGCTCAGGAAGAAGCTTGAGGAGAGGGGCTTCGAGATCATAGGGGAATTCTCATGCAGGGGATTTACGACTCATTGGCCGTTTAATCTAATAGGGGGGATCAATAAGGGTAGGTCGAATGAGGAGGATTTAAAGAGGGCGGAGGCCTTCGCGCGGGAGATGAGGAACAGGTTCAGGAGATCACGAGCTTGTAGACTATGGTTAGTAGCCATGGGATCGTCGATGTAACGTCCGATTAAGGGCCCGAGAATTTGGCATTTTAACGACGATAAGTGAATTTATCCAGCAGCGGTTATGCTAAATATCCACTAGTTTCAAGGCGTTCTCATGGATTATCTTATTCAACACGTCCCCTGCTAGGTTTAGATTCCTTAAGAGCTCTATGTGGCTTCCATTCGGCCCGAATTGGCTACCGTCTGGAGCTATGCAGGGGAAGTCCGTCCCGAAGAGCACTCGATCAGCGAACTTGCTTAGGAAGTCCTTGGCGTATCCTGGATCCCTACTAAGGGCGTTAAGCCCTGAATACGCGGAGATATCCGCATATAAGTTAGGATACTCCTTAAGTAGCCTCTCGACCATACCACCAGGCACTACTTTACCACTGGGATACACCTCACGCTCATCGACCAGAGCCGATATGTGTCTCCACCATCCAGGGCCATGGAGTATGAAGACGGCGTCATGAACTTCCTCCAGTACGTGTTTGAGGCCTTTAATATCCGGATTATACGTATCGTCCATGTGGATGAGAACTGGGAATCCTAGTTCACCACACGCCCTATAGAGCTCTATGGAGCGGGGATCATCAATTCTGAGCTTCACCTTAAATTCCCCGAAGCCTCTAAAGCCCATCCTAGCGAACTCCTCCAGCTTCTTGATGGCCTTAGGGTTGCGTGGGTCGATGACACAAAAGGGGATTATCCTATCCGGATATTCCTTGGCTACCCTTAGGACCAGCTCAGGACCTACTATGCGGGCATATGGATCCACTCTTCCCGGTATTGGCAGTAACCAGACCAAATCGATCTCGTTCTCATCCATATAGGCGAGCAGGTCATCTATTCCCACCTTAACCCATCCCTTCAGGCGCTTCGACCATGAACAACATGACCCCAAATGGGTATGTACGTCTATCACGCTTCATCAGCCGATTTGAAGTTGAATTCCATTTACTATTAATATTCTTTATGAGCCCTCTGGAAGCTAGCGATCGCATGGAGGATCGTTATCATGGTTGAAGAGCTGGCTAAGTACATCTCGCTACTTTCCTTAGGAATTCCGTGCTCTTCCAGTATCTCCTGCTTTTCCCGCTCTTAACCTGCTCCACGAACTTCTCGGCCCATTTCCAATCGCTCTCGTAGACGTGGTATGAATTAGCGATGTGGACGTAGGCGCCAGCTTCAACGCCTATTCTCGACGCTACGTACCTCTGTAGCTCCGTGAAGGCGAACATATTCATGAATGAGGCTTTAAGGGCGTCATTTGACCTCATGGTCACTTCCATGACGAGCCTTCCATCGATGACCCTGCACCACATCCTCTGTAGACAAGGCGGGTGCTCGCTCTTAATGTCCTTCCAAGGTTGCCAAGTTATGGCTTGCGCCCTCCTAGAGTAGGGAACCTTCTTCAGCTTCTGAATGATGTACTCTATCTGGTTGATCGTTAATCCGTTAGGCAGTCTATAGGAGAATAACCTCTCATGGTACGTATACTCATACCGTTCAATCATATCGTCGTGTATGCCCTTTATGACTTCATCAACGTACTCGAAAAGACCCTTAAGTGAGCCAGCGACTATGCCCTTTAAATGCACCCTCGGCTCTTGAAGGGGGTTCCTGACGATTATAATAGCGGTGACATCCTTGGATCTATCACCATACTCTGTATCAACTACTATGCCCTCCTCCCAGACGCTGACTATGCTCCTCTCCCAAGCCTCAGGAAGGCATTCACCTTCTACGGTTACTACACGCACTTATGCCCCCCTTATAGAAGGGAGGTACATGCCTTTAAAGTAACGTTCAACCACGAAGGAAGTATATACGCCTTT
Organism: Thermoprotei archaeon; assembly: GCA_021162845.1. Classification (GTDB taxonomy): domain Archaea; phylum Thermoproteota; class Thermoprotei; order QMSL01; family B3-G16; genus JAGGXX01. Next base: position 5,286 of record JAGGXX010000053.1, read on the forward strand.
TACGCTCCGACCCTTCTAAGCTTGTCGATAAGCTTGAGGGATCTCCATGTCTCCCCAATTTATTGAGCATGCGATTGACGGATCAATTACCTTTAACTCTTTAATCCTCTTGTAGGCCTGATCCACGGAGATTATTACTTTATCCAGCATCAGAGCTGTAGCAGCATGTAAAGAGTCGAAAAATGTTAAGTTATATTCCTTTCTAAGCTTCGAGGCCCTTATTAAGACATCAACACTCAAGGGGGCTTCACCTAAATTGGGCATATTCCTGAAGTGGATCAGATCCTCTCTAATTTCCTCTTCATCATACCCCTTCGACCTTAAGATGAGCGCATACTCCAGGTAAGCCGAAGCGGCTACCTTGACGTTTTTGATGTTACCTGAAGTTACCTCCTTTAAAAGCCTACTAGCGGCTTCATGATATTTATCCAACGCGTTGACGAAGGCTATTAGCATATCGACTTCCACTATTGGCATCTCTTGGCCTCCTTCATCAATAGCTCATCGACGCTTTCCTCCACAAGTTCATAAACAATATTCGGATCACGATACTTCCCACAAAGAACCTTGTAAGGGTTCTTTACTACCCTTATAGTAGCTAGTCTCCGCTTCTCATCGATATCCCATGCTAGGAGATCCCCTATCTCTATTCCTAGAGCTTTCCTCACCTTAACTGGTATGTTTACTAAGAACTTCCTGCTAACCTTACTTAACTCCATAGCCTATCTAAGAATAAAAATGATTTCTAAGGATTTAAGATTTTCCTAGTAAAACTTAGATTCTTAGAAATCACGTGAGGAGAAGCCCTGTCTTCGATATTAATACCATGCCTTAGAACATATTTAACGGTGACCAGGCTTGAGGCGTAAGATCCTGCTTAGTGAGGGGTGGAAGCTCGGTAATTTTAAGGAGGGGGGTGAGGCCAAGGGAGCTCATGCTCCCGAGTACGATGATAGTGAGTGGATGAAGGTTAAGGTCCCAAGTGAGGTTCATTTGGAGCTATTTAAGCGTGGCTTAATTGAGGATCCCTATTATCACGCAAGCGTGGATAGATATTGGTGGATCCCAACTTATGAATGGTGGTATAGGCTTAGGTTTAGGCCTCCCAAGGGAATTAGCTTCTCCAGAGCCTTCCTCGTATTCCACGGCCTAGATACCCTCGCAACTGTATGGCTTAACGGCGATCTAGTGGGAACATTCAAGAACATGTTCAGGAGGTATAGAATCGACGTGACCGAGAGACTGCTTAGGGATGAAGATAACGTATTAGCCATAAGGTTCTCCCCAGTGGTGAGGGGCCCTCCACCTAAGGAGTATAGGAGTGAGGAATGGACGAAGGTGCGTCCTCAGATTAGGAAGGCTCAAATGAGCTTCGGGTGGGATATAGCACCTAGGCTCCTCACGGTGGGCATATGGAGAGACGTGGAGCTATTACTCATCAAGGATGTAGCGATCGGGGATATATGCGTTAGGACGAGGGTGCTCAAGGAGGGTGAAGAGGCGGAGGTATTAGCCATAATACAAGTGATGAATTATGCCCCTGAGGGAGAAGCGGTAGTTTCTGGGAGGATCATGGATGATGGACAGCTTATTGAGGAGGAAAAGAAGCTCGTAGAGCTCAAGAAGGAACAAGAGGAGGTTACCTTAAGATTCAAGCTCAAAGAACCTAAGCTCTGGTGGCCCTGGGATCTAGGGGAACCGCATCTGTATACGCTAAACGTACGCCTTTACCGCAACGGTGAAATAGAGGATTCACGGGATATCAGATTCGGCATAAGGGAGGTAAAGCTCCTCACGAAACATCCTCATACTGGTGAAAACGCTTTCACGTTCATCATAAACGACAAGCCCGTATATGTAAGGGGCATTAATTGGACGCCCCCTGATGCCATTTTCACGCGGATAGATGAGGGAAGATACAAGGAGTTATTGAAACTCGTCCTGGATATGAACGCTAATGCGTTACGCATATGGGGAGGAGGAGTTTACCCTGACGACATCTTCTATGATCTCTGCGATGAGATGGGTATAATGGTATGGCAGGACTTCATGTTCGCATGCGCATATTACCCTAAGAACCAAGAATTCCTAAGAGAAGCCGAGAGAGAGGCCGAGGATATAGTTAGGAGATTCCGCAATCATCCATCGCTGATATTGTGGTGCGGCGATAACGAATGCGATGCCATGTGTCATCCGGAGGGCCATCCCTTAAATAGGGTCATCCTCAAGAGGGTCTGTGAGAGGCTTGATCCCACGAGGCCCTACTGGCCCTCAAGCCCATGCGGTGGAGAGAAACCGAATTCCCCCTATGAGGGCGATACGCACATATGGCATCATGGTGAGTACTATAAGTCAGAGATATATGAAAGCGAGCTAGGGACCGCCCTTTTCGTTAGCGAAATAGGACATCTCTCCTGTCCAGATGTAAAGACCTTAGAAGGGTACATTCCCAAGGAGAGGATGTGGCCACCCAATGAGAGCTATCGATTCGGCTATCGCCCTTGGAGCCTTAGGAGGTTAAGGTGGCTTGAAAGAGCTATGAGGAGCTTCTGGGGGAAGGTACCTGAGAAGCTTGAGGAGTATATTCACGTATCCCAATTGCTACAAGCTGAGGCCTACAAGTACTGGGTGGAAAAGTGCAGGAGGAGGAAGTTCAATAATAGCGGTATCATGCTCTGGAACGTGACGGATTGCTGGCCGCAATGTTCCGATTCCATAATCGACTACTATGGAAGGCCTAAGCTGGCTTATTACTATGTCAAGATAGCCTTTTCTCCAGTTCTGATCTCAGCGGAAGTGAGAGAAGGGAGATTATCGATATGGGTAACTAATGATACGTTAAAGGACATCGGGGGATTCCTTAAGATAAGCCATTATGAGTATCCGGCCGAAGTTAGGAGCGTTTACGAGGAAAAGACCCTTGTTCCAGCTAATGGCTCGAGGTTGGTTAAGAGCTTGAAGTTCGATGAGCTGAGGATCGAGGATAAGAGCAAGGAATACGTAATCCTGGAGCTACTAGATCATGACAAGAAGCCCTTATCTAAGAACATAGTGTTCCTTACAGAACCGAGGAATCTATCCTTCTCCCCTGAGGAGCTCATCATCGGGCTCCTAAAATAAATAGGATAAGTGTTTTTAAGGTATCTTTCATGGAAGTGCTACCGCTAGAATTAAGGGAAATAGTGGAATATAACATGGTTGAAGAAGACTTCGACCCCGTTCATAGAAGTGCACCTTATTTAGAAAATTGCTCAGGCCTTCTTCCTTCTCTAATAACCCATGGCTCTAAGGGGTTCGTCACCTTAGCTATCCGCGTAAAGTGCTTATGCTGAAAGTGGTCATCCGCTGAGAATATCTCACTTACTATCCCCTCAAGGGGTATGGCCACTAGGTAGTCATATATGTGTATGTTAGAGGAACAGCTTAGTTCCATAGCCTTACTGACATGCTGCTTCGTGAGCTCGATCACGTAGAACTTTGCGCTCATGAAGTCTTCTAAGAGCTTTAATAAGACGTTGCATGGTACCCCAGACTTCCTCAATACCTCCAGTACTTCCGCAAGCTGGTAAGAGCTCATGGCTATTCTGATTCTGGTATCCCTTAGCTTATTTAGAATGAACTCCTTAGCTTTCTCGTGAATTCCCTGGAACTCTCTTTCCCTTGGTTTTATAAAAGCGAAATGCCAGATGTTAGTGTCTATAGCGATAAAATCAGCCATCTTCTATTTCCTCAGCTTTCATCATACCATTAATACTTGCCTCTACCTCAACTTCTTCGAGTATCTCCAAGGCGTTCAGCTTTTCCGGCACTTTCGCCCTTAAGATTATTTGATCGCCTACAAGTATCGCCTCGCACTCGTCCTTTAGTCCAGCCTTCTCCCTTAGTTCCTTGGGAAGGTAAATTTTTCCACCAATAATTTTGACTTTCATTTTACCACTATAATAGCCAAAAATCTTGGGAATATTTAAACATTCGCATCCTTAAGAAGACTAGCAGCTTAGTTCCACGATCTCATGACTCATGAAGTTCACTTCCTTCAGTCTAACAAGACCTTCATCCTTCGTTGTCCGCCTTAAAGACCTTAGCTGTTAATACTTACTACCCTATCATTTAGCTCCTTAATCTTGGTAGGAGAGAACCCCTCTAGGACCTCCCCGTTAAATGCAACCTACAGGACGGGAGAGTCACGAGGAAAAGCTAGTAGAAGGTTTCAGTTCTCAGAAGAGATAAGTAAGAACTGTTATCATTAGGAGCATTAGATTACCTGGGAAAGCGTTTAAAACATTCTATTGAGCTTGAGGAAATCATACTCACATCCGCCATCGCATTATGTGGCCCTCTAGTATCGGGTTGGCATCCATGATAGATAACCCTATCATAGCTGAAATACCAGCCTCGATCATACCCTATGTGATAAGGAAAGGCATTCCAAGCTAAGTGATACTAATCAAGTCTAAGGCATCTTTCCTCTATCATAACTTTAACGCTCCTTAAGGCTTTTATAAAGTCGCTTAGGAAGCCTTAAAAATAACGAGCACGTCATGGGCTATGCTTATCTTCTGCAAGTAATACATGTATATCTGACCACCTTATTCCCTCCCTTTTCACCCTTTCTAAGAGCCCTTCTAACTCGGTTATGTATTTCATTTCTACATTGAGTTCCTTCCACTTAACGATGGTATCCTCAATGAGGTTTTCGAAAACCCTATAAGGTATGTCCACCCTCCATTCCACCTTCTTTGCCTTGAGTATCTCGAAACCGCTCCGTTCGAGAACTCTCATCCAGTACTCCACTGGTTTATAATCCTCGAACTTCCCGATGCTGTGCATGGCTTTTCTCCAGATGTCCGCATATTCCTCATATGTGCGACATCCATGTAGGGAGGGTTCAACTATCATAACTAAGGGGGCTATCTCCCTGGCGACTGAGAGGACATTAACGTGAAGGGAAGGATTGATCTCGTGAAGCGTAAAGCAAAATACAACGAGGTCAGCGATCCTCTTTCGGAAAGAGTGAAAGAGGAGATCACTAACTATCACTGCCACCTTACGCCGTCGCGCTAGGCTATTGGCCACTTCTACCTCCCTATCAATGCCTATGACTACAGCACCCAAGTCAGCAAGCCTCATAGTGGAGTCCCCGATGCCGATATCTACAACGATCTTGTCGTGAACATCAAGCATAGACCATATTTCCCCTTGTACCCTATTGACATCATGGTGAAAGCTTCTCAGGGCATCATGGACCTTCTGCAAGGAAGGCACCTATTGTAGGTATATGGGCCTTCTGCGTCTTAAGTCCATTTGAGGTCACCTTCATCTTGAGCCTAGAGGTTGCCTTCAATGGTAATTAGCGATAATATCGACTAGCAGTAGCTATTAGCTAGCGTTTTCAAAACATATGGTATCTCCATTGCAATTCTTTTTTCATTTCAGCTGGGACATGATCAATGCAACTTCATACCGAGTGCTATTCCCTTATGAGCAAAGTTGTTATCCAATACAATGACCAAGCAGGTATGGGATATGAATGAAAATAGGTAGATTACTCCTCCCAGGCCTTGAGATCGATATCTATGGTACTTCAGATGATTTTTGCATCATCAGTGAAGCTACCATTAGGGCTATCTCAACGCTAATAGGCGAATTAGGGAAGAAAGCAGACAGGCTTAGGAGGGAGCACCCAAGTAAACTAAGGAAGAGGGTACTCTTAGCGATTTACACATCATTAGCATTACAGGACTTAGTGAAGAGGGCGAAAAGGAGGGAGTTTGGGTATTAAAGGCCATCGGAGATGTGGCGAGACCCCAGATGTGAAAACGCCAGACCAAGTCCATGATCCTAACGGTATTGCTGAGTAAGATCACCTCTCTGAAACCAATATCTCTCTGATCACGCCTCCGGTACTATCCTTAGGCGATGGCAACTTCGCGATGTAACAGAGCGTAGGAGCGACGTTAACTAAGGAATAGATCTTCTTACACTTATAACCGCTCTTAACGCCAGGGCCTTTCACAACGAACATCGCGACATCCTCATGAGCACCCGTAGGGATCCCGATCGGCCATTCCCACGTCCCTATATCTGGTATCCCAACTTTAGCATAGTCCTCCATCGTCACACGCTCATACTCGAGCTCTAAGTGATCACCGTAATTAGGCCAGATGAAAATATCCGCACACCTGGGCCCGCCATATCCAAGCGCTTCAGCATCCTCCCGCCTACACACTAGTTTGAACATATGGGAGTTCGTGATGGGGTTCCTCAGGCCCCTTAAAACCTCTATGAGCCTAAGCCTGACCTCCTCGAACTCATCTGGATTAATGGCGCCGTTGGGATCCCTTCCTCTGACGGCCAGATTAAGGCCGAATGAGCCCTGTCTCACGAGGCTCTTAGACCAATCGACCTCCCCTTTTTCATTCCTCTTGACGAACCCTTCTCTCTCCAGTGCTTCAATGACTATCCTACCAGCTAATATAGTGGAGAACATGTAATATGGGTGCATTAGCTTGGAACCGTGATCAGAGACCACAGCTATGACGTCCTCATCCCCTAAGGTATTGAGAGCCGCTCTTACCATGTCATCCGCTGGCTCGAATACCCTAGCCCACAGCCTCCACCCCTCCTCAAGCCGTCCTGGATCGTGTAGTGGGTGCCTTTCATCTATCATGTAAGCGCATAGGTGATTGAGGAAATCCGGCGAGTGGTACTTTATGTAGAGGAGACCCCAGTCATCACTCCTCAGCAAATGCCTTACAGCCCTCGCATACCACCAGCCCAAATACTCGAGCTCCTCTATGAAGGTATAGACATCACAGGCACCGCAGAGCACCACCTGTTGCCTAGTTGGGGTGTGCAGGTACGGTCCACAGGCCTTGACCAGCTCCTCGCTTAGCCCTTCTGGGTAAGCAAAGCCCTTAGCGGGGTATATTTGACTGAAATATACATGCAGGCCCTTACCCTCATCGCCGAGCTTGAGGAGCTTAAACCTGAAGTAGGCGTCAAGCGACCTCCCCTTCACGGTAAAAGCATATGGGATCCACTCGCTCCATGAGCCCAGCTTGGATTCCCCGAGCTTGGCCGAGGCCCTCTTCTCAGAATAAAGCTCAACCAATCGCTCAGCAGGCTTAATCAGCAGATGGAAATTAGCCACTACCTCAGCCGGGCTGCCCCTCGCGGTCGTCACATATCCCTTGCCCTCTAAGTATATAGGTATCTCGGCCTCGTAGAGGCCTTCACATTCAAGGCCCTCCCAGCCCTGAGCCCTTCCAACGCGTATCTTCACTAAGTGCGCCCTGGCGAGGACCTTATAGTAATCTGGCAAGGGATCGGACGCCAGCTGGGCCTTCCTCATGTACTGCTCATACAGATCTTCGCTTATGTACCCCTTGGAGACCTGTATACACCGATAGCTACTATCAGGACGCCCATCCTCACCTATGTGTATGACGTTCTTCCAACGCACCGGGTAGGATTGAGGCACGTCGATCAAAATGCTCTTAACCCCAATCCTGCTAATAGTAGCCCATATCGGCTCAGCCAATAAAGTAGTGGATGAAAAGCCATATAAGGGCTCGACCAATTTAGGAGCCCTGACCCACCACGTGCAACCATGATCCTTAAACGTAGAGCCAGTGGATATGGTCGCCCAGTGATGGGGAGTGGCGCCTACGATGGGGGTTCTCAGTAGAGCGAAGCTCCCCTCCTTCATAAGTCTCCTGATGTTAGGTAGGTAACCCCGAGAAAACAGCGGCTCCAGCCACTTATACGAGAAAGAATCAAGACCTATAATTACTATTCTCCTCGTCATGGATACCCCTATTCCACGAAAATATTACATGGAGAAGTGAGGTAAAAATTTATTTTTAGGTATTTATGAGGGCGCTATCCTCCGATCCAGCCTAGTGAATAGGCAAGCCAGTTTAAGCCTAGCCCTACAGGCATCCATACTGCAGATCCTACTAGTAGTCCAGCACCTAATGGCCTTCCTATTCTCTCCAGAAGCGGCGCACCGCCTATCCTAAGTAGAAGTCGTCTTATGACAAAGGCTATAATGAAGGGGAACCATAGGTTAACACCATGGGAAGCAGTGACCAGTATTGCTGCAGGGACTATATAGTTAAATATTCCTCCGAACCTCCTTCTAAAGTAGTATATCAAGTACACGAAGATGAATCCGAAAGCGATATTCGCCCAATAACCAGGTGTTGGTGACCATATCGGGTTATGGAGCACGCCTTCCTCGCATGGCCTGTAACTGAAGTACCAGATGAGGTTGTTAGCGATGGGCATGCCAGATATGCCATAGGTGTATGCGGACCATAGCATAAGCGTAGCTCCCACGACTACGGTCAATATCACAGAGACGAAGTATACTATGAACACATGTCTAGTCTTCATTTTGAAGTCATAAGCTACCCTAAAGGCATCTAAGAGCAATCCGCCTACGTTATGAATCGAGCCGCTCCCACCGCCCCAGCACGTATTAGTCCAGATGAACATGGTTGCTTGGAATGGAGTGGCTACCTCAGGTGATCCGGTTAAGCCTAATGAGAAGAGCAGTGGCTGGAAGTGAATGGAGTTCCACTCGGTCCACCCTCCTATCAGCCCGGCGCCCCATCCAGTCTCTGCATGCCATCTCGTAAGGCCGATGTGCCATAGGCCTACTAGTATTATCTGTAGTATCGCGAGGTGTACTGGCACGCCGACTACCATGCATAGGGCTATGTATAGCACTGCGGAGACTATCAGGCCTAATACCATGATTCTATAATTCAAGGGTTCTTCTTCCCTGCCGAACTTTACACCTCCAAGCTTAAACACGTCGACAAAGTAACGCCAATATACTATTATTGGGAAGAGCGCCAGACCCCACACTATGCCCCAACAGAA
>JAGGXX010000012.1 GCA_021162845.1 Thermoprotei archaeon
GCTATCCTAGCCCCTGTGCTGAGCCTCCTACCGTACTTCACATTGGCGTACTGCCCTCCTATCCCCATGTGTACGTTAGTTCCTCCGCCATGTCTAAACGCTATATCATGCATCACTGGTATGTGCGCATAGACCTTCGCACCTTTAGGGACATCGAATAGGCCGTAGCTCTCCGGGCTCTTCACTTCAGTACCTATGCTTACATCTAACTTAATCACCGGCCTTAAGGAATATTTCTCCACCCTATCCCAGGTGATGACCGCTTGGAACGCCCAAGCGCCTATTATTCCTGGTGGCTCGTATCTCTGTGTGGCTAACAATAAGGCGTTAGCGCAGCGTAGCACATCCTTAATCAGGGATTCACGGACGGTGAGTGCCGCATGGAATGTCACCTCGAATGAGGGGACTGTGCGCTTCAAGATCTTGATCTGCACGTCCGCTGGTAACCTCCTTATACCATCGAAGATGGTCTCCCTCCTCTCATCTATCGCTAATAATTCGTTGGATAGGCATATCCGTGCTTCCTCAATACCCATCCCATATACCTTAGCATAGACGTCGTCTAGATCTCCCCACTCCTCAGTAGCGTTTAAGGGCGAGAAGAAGAAGTTGAAGTTAGCCTGCGGTCCCAGCACTAATTGCTCGACCTTTGCGTTCTTGAGCGTTTCCGGGGTTAAGCGCCCGGCTTCTACCTCCCACTCCACCTTCTCCGTCAGATCCTCCGAGTCCGCGGCGAAGATGAATTCCCTCTCATACTTCCTCATGGGGTGTTCCGCCTTCAGTATCATGGGCTCCTCTATGGGCTCCTTGAACCTTATCCCGTTCTTCGTGACTTCAAATTCGTATGCTTTAGGAGTGGGTATTCCCGCCCTCTCCGCAAACCAATAATAGTCCTTCTCCACTCCCCTGTTCTCGGCCTTAAGTAACCGCCTAGAGCCCACGATAGGTATCGGGAACTCTTTCTCTATCCTGCTACAGTTCCTATCCCCGCCCAGATAAGTAGCGAATGCCCTGTTGGGTATTTGCAAGGGCTCGAACTCCATGAGATCATCTATGTACTTAAAGACATCCGTATACTTATCCAAAAGTATGATCGCCGTCCTCCACCCATGCCTATTGCGCAGATCCGCTGGATCGAAGACCACCGCTAAGTCCCTTCTGACCAGAGCTGGCAGATCCTCAATATCCTCCCCCGCCTCACCTAATATCGGGTTCTGAAGATATATTATGCCCCTACTCTTCGTGGTGTATAAGATCGATCTGAAGCCGAAATCCCTCGCGCCCGACCAGGCATCCAACGCGGAGTGTGAACCGAATATCAAAAGCGTGGGCTCCCTGTAATGTCTCACGAGTTCTTGCATCTCCTCTCTTTCTATCATGGCGTAACCTCCCATTCTTGGGATATCAGTTAGGCTTTAAATAGTCTTCATCAAGTCACTACCTCATCCAGCTTGCCCTCTTCCTGGGCTAGTTTTATCTCACGAGCTATCCTCCGTCCGACGCTCATAGGCTCATCCCAGTAGAGATGGGAATACGGGCTCCCGGTCAAGTATATGTTCGTCCCTGCTACTATCCTCCCCGAGAACTCGAATACCACTATCTCTCCATCATCCCTTATCACGCTCTCGAGGCAGAAGGGCCCTATAACCCCAGGTGGTAGTCTTTCCTGGGAATACCTCACGAAGTTTAGCCCATACCTCATAATTTTCGGCAATAGGCTTTCCCGTAGGACAAGGGGTACGTTACCGACCACTACGAAACTAACGTCAATCTCACCCCTAACGAAGGGGAGGATCCTATGAAGACCATCCGCATTGCTCTCATATCGTATGTCCGCCCCTAGTATCTCGAGCCTCTTGAGCATGGGGCTATAGAAGAAGTGGTAATAGGCTGGAACCCCGATCACGTATTCCTGGATTAGCGCCTCCTCCTCATCGCTTATTAACCCATCCTCAAGGGCTTTCTTTATTCCCCTCCTCACCTCATCCTTGGTTCTAGCTATAAAGTACCCCCTGCCTCCCTTAGCTCCGGGGAACTTAACGATGACAGGCCCCCTGAACTCCTCCCCTATCCTATACTCCCTTGGGATGTTTATCCCCGCTTTAGCTAGGAAGTCCATCTTCATCCTCTGGTCGGCTTCTATCCTAAAGATGGATCTAATGCCGAACATCGGTACCTCCATGCTCTCGGCTCGATCCAAGCCTATGTACTCCACGAAGCTACCATGCGGTATGAATATCGCGTTACTCTCCCTTAGCCGTAGGACTACGTCCTTACTCGCTACATCCCTCCATGAGTCCACGACTATCATTTGATCGATCAAGTGAGCGAACTCCTCATAGAACCACTTCCTACGCTTCTCCACGATCGCTATGGTCCTAAATCCCTCCTTCTTAGCTCCGTGCAATATCTGAAGCGCTGAGTGGCTGCCTAACGTGGCTATGCTCAGGTCGTCAAGGTCGTACCCAGCTAGTACCCTCTTGATATCGATCAAGTCCGCTCCCCTCATGAAAGAAACGCTCACAACCATAAATACCTACACGTAAGAGGAATTATACGGGTGAGCATCCTTGCCGGAATTGCCGTTTAGACAAGTGCATTTAGACTTCCACACATCCCCCCTCATAGAGGACGTATGTGAGGAGTTCGATGCCCATGAGTTCGTGAGGGTCCTTAAATCGGCTCACGTGAACTCCATAACGGTATTCGCTAAATGTCATCACGGCATGTCCTATTATAATACCAAGGTGGGGGTGAAGCATCCTCACCTTAAGATCGACCTTCTAGGTGAGATGGTCGAGGCTTGTAAGAAAGAGGGCATCAGAATAGTGGCTTACATTAGCGTTGGCTGGGATAATTACATAGGGGAGCGCCATCCAGAGTGGCTTCAATGTGATCGAGATGGGCGTCTAATGCGACCTCGTCCCTATGAGCCGGGCTGGTACCTGCTATGCATGAACACCCCCTATGTAGATTATGTAGAAAAGCAGACCCGAGAAGTGCTCGAGATGTACGATATCGATGGCATATTCTTCGATATAGTCTTCCAGATAAGGCCTGGTTGCCTGTGCTACTATTGCCGAAAGAGCATGGAGGAGAAGGGGCTTGATATGGCGCGAGAGGAAGACCTTAATAAGCACTCGTTCATGATAGAGCGAAGCTTCATGCAGAGAATGAGCAAGTTAGTGAAGGAAATGAAACCAGGCGCTACCGTTTACTTCAATAGCAGAACGCTTCACGACCTAGGCGTTAACCTCAGGCGAGAGGCGGACTACTACACGCACTTTGAAATAGAATCCCTACCCACGGCCTTCTGGGGCTACTGGCATTTCCCCTTTTACGTCCGCTTCCTGAGGACATTGGGCAAGCCTATAGTGGGCATGACGGCAAGGTTCCACAAGAGCTGGGGGGACTTTGGAGGTCTCAAGACCAGGGATCAGCTGGCGTTTGAATGCGCTACCATGCTAGCTAATTGCGCTATGTGCTCCATAGGCGATCAGATGCACCCGAGAGGTAAGCTGGAAGAAGCGGTATACGAGGTAATCGGAGAAGTTTATAGGGAGGTAGAAGCCAAGGAGCCATGGTGCAAAGGTGCCATACCGGTTACCGAAGTGGCCCTGCTCTTAAGGAGGAGGGGAGATGAGTATAAGTTCTTCAGGGACACGGAGTATGGAGCTATTAAGATGTTACTCGAGTTGAAACATCAGTTCGATGTGGTAGATCAAGAAGCCGACTTCTCCAAGTATCGTTTGATCATAGTGCCCGATGAAGGTGAGGTGTCCGATGAATGCGCTGACAAGCTAAAGGTTTTCCTCGCTAAAGGCGGCTCCGTAATATTCAGTTACACCGCATCATTAGAAGGTGATGAGTTCAAGATACCTAGTTCGGGAATCGAGTACGTAGGTCCCTCTAAGTTCCATCCCGAATACTTAGAGCCCATGCCTCCTGTATCAGAAGGCCTGCCGAGTTATAGATTCGTCATGTATGAAAGGGGACTTTACGTTAAGCCCAGAAGAGGTGCCGAGGTATTAGCTAAGCTGTATAGGCCGTATTTCAATAGGACGTATAAGACCTTCACCTCGCATAGGCAGGCGCCCGTGGATAAGGAGATGGGCTATCCCGCCATTGTTAGGAATGGAAACGTTATCTATGTGAACTTCCCGATATTCAAGGCATATTTCGTGCACGGATATTACGTTTACAAGAAGCTCATAGACAACTGTATAGAGCTCTTAATGCCCCAGAGGCTCATCAGGACAAACGCCCCTCCATCCTCAGAGGTAACGGTGACGAAACAAGGGAGCAGGTTAATAGTCCATGTAGTGAACTTCCAACCGTGTAGGAGGGGCAGTAGCATGGAATACGTGGAGAAGGCCCATCCGATAAAGGACGTAAGAATAAAGCTCAGGACGGATGAGGAACCAAAGCGGGTATATCTGGCTCCACAAATGAAGGACCTGCCCTATGAGTATAAGGCCCCATATACCGAAGTCGTGATTCCGAGCATAAGGATCCATCAAATGGCGGTCTTCGACCTTTCATGAGATAAATAAACGTGCGGCTCATCGGCTAACACAACTAGATGACCGGGCCTTCTCCCCAGCTTCCCGCTGACTTCCTTTAATATCCTGGAAAGGGCATAGAGGTTATAGGGTAGAGCCCTCGCCACATCCCAGCTCCTCATGGTCGCCCTAAGGAGGACTTCCCTCCCAGAGACCTTGATGTGTATCTCCGTGAGGCATGGTATCTCGTCCTCCAAACTGTCCCTCCTAGGATCATATAGGGAAATATGTGCTTGTGTGAGCCTTCCCCTCTTCAATTTCTCGACCGCCTTTTCCAGCTGGTTAACACCAAACCAAGCTGAGATCCTATTTCCATAGGTGTATCCTTCTTCCATTAGTTCCGACCTCATGAAACTCTCCACGAAGTAACTCTCCATCGACGCCACATTGAGCCCCTTCCAATCCAACGGCCTCTCCACTATGAGCAATAAGGGAACCGAGAGAACTAGCCTCTCCCCCCTATGATCCCTGATAACCCTACCATACTCCTCTACAGCTCTGTTAACGCCTCTCCAGGCATGGCGTATGTCCTCGGCTTTAACTACCAAGCTCCCTCCTAAGAAGAGGATGTCAGCCTTAAGCTCATGTTCCTCCTCAGCCCCTTCGTAAGCTCCAGGATCCCATAGTACGTACTCCTTATCGCACGCCTTAACCCGTGTGGGTTCCTCCTGATAGGCCGCCTCGATGATCCCCTTTAGCTCTTCTCTTATGCGAAATGGATCCTCGCCTATAAGGTCTATGATCGTGATCTGTCTTCTGAACCTATCGAACGAATCCCTGTCCAAGTAGTTCCTGACCCCCTCGTAATGCCCTAATTTGATGCTTCTGTACACTACATCGATCCTATGCCCACCCACCTTCCCCACTACGACTAGCCACCTTATGTTCGGGTTAGAGAAGAGCGTCTCAGCCACGAAGGAAATGCCGAACTCCGTGTTCTGAAGGCCTGCCACAGCGGCCCCCCATCCCACGAGCTCCCTGCATAAGTTCATATGCCGCTCATATTCCCTCAAATCCTTCTCCGTCACATCCATCCCGCGATCGGGATACCTATATCCATAGATCAGGCAGACCGCGATGGGCGAGAAGGGGTTTCCATAGACCACATGAGGGAACTTCACGCTCCACGATGTCTTAATTTTCCTCATCACTTCATGAGGCATAAGCCGGCCTGAAAAAGGAATCGCTTAAAAAGTGTTATAACATATCATGAACTGTGTCCCTAACTTCCATTAAGAGTGTTTGTCCCCTTTGTGGTTGTGGCTGTAAGCTTAACTATGTCCTAGATGCTAATGGTGATATAGTCAAGAGCGAGCCGATCATTAGGGACGTAAAACGGGGTTATGAGTTCTGCTTCAAGGGGATACTGGCATGGAAGGGCATATACCATAACAGGATAGATAGGCCCTACATCCGCCTAGAGAACGGGGAGCTAAAGGCTATTTCATGGAAGGAAGCCATGGATAAGCTGATCGAAGTATTCAGGGAACATCGCGGGGATTCCATAGCCTTTGTGGGATCCGGCGAGATAACGAACGAGAACAACTACATCATCCAAAAATTCGCCCGAGTAGTATCCTATACTAATAATATAGATACCTGTGCCCGCCTCTGTCATGCCTCGACGCTGAAAGCGCTCAAGTTAACCTTAGGCATACCCGTAATGCCAGATTACCTGAACGACGTGCTGGACGCTGATTGCATATTAATCCTAGGCTCAAACCCCTACTCGAACTACCCCGCGCTAGGCAATAAAATACTCCTGGCGAGAAGGCGAGGCGCTAAGGTGATATCCGTTCAAACGGCCATGAACGAGACATCCCAGAGATTAGCTGATATTGCCATAACGTTAGAGCCTGGAACCGAGTTGATCTTCGTCTCGACCTTAATCTCCGAGATAATAAGGCGCGGCTTCGTAGACGAGAACGATATATCCACAATTGAAGGATGGCGCACGTTTAAGGAGCTTCACCTTAAGGAGTATTTTGTTACCATGGCCGTTAGGCTCTGCCAGGTAGATCTGAGCCTATTCGATGAAGTTGTTGAGCTAGTAGGAAGCGCTAATCACCTAGTGATCATGCACGGCATGGGCATAACCCAGACCGGAATCGGAACGGATACGGTAATCGAGATAATCAACCTAGCAATGCTCAAGAAGGGCAAGCTAATCTCCATGCGCGGCAAAGTGAACATACAGGGAGCGGGCGATATTGGCTGTTCTCCCGATGAATGCCCTTCAGGGCCTATAGACAGCGAAGCCCGGAAGGAATACGCCCGCATAATAGGAGCTGAAATCCCGGAGATCCCCGGTAAGAACATAATAGACTTCCTGCTCACAAAGCCCGTCGAGGTGATCTATATATGCGGCATGAACCCTGCGGTCTCCATGCCTCATCTGAGGAAGGTCCACGAAGTACTTGAGAACAGCTTCGTCATATATCATCATCCCTTCTGGACCAAGACAGCTGAATACGCCGACCTCATATTACCGTTGCCCACCTTGATTGAGACCGAGGGTACCATTACGAACGCGGAGGGTTGCGTCAGGAAAGTTAATAAGGTAACTAGCGTAGTGCCAGAGGCCAGGACCCCCCTGTGGCTATTCCCCAGGATAGCCAAGGCCATGGGGTTCGGCAGGTACTTCGATTATCATAGCGCTAAGGAAGTATTCGAGGAGATATGCCTCGTACAACCTAGGTACCGATGCATTAACGTGGACGAGCTCTGGCGAACGAAAGGCGAGCTCTATACTGAAAAGACCCCCAAGTTCATGAGGTTCATCACCATAAAGCCCAATCTCAGACATATACGGCGTAGCCTAGACTTCCCCTTCATCCTCCTAACGGCCCGTAGCCCCTATCACTTCTGCACGGGGGATATAACACGTAACGTAGAGGAGTTGGTGAGGCGCGAGCCAGATAACTACGTGTACATGAACCCGCGGGACATGGAGGAGCTGGGCATAGAGGACGGCGATGAGGTTGAGGTGTCCTCCAGGATCGGATCCATGAGGGTGAAGGCCAAGGCTAACCCCGCCCTACCCCTAGGCATATTGGTGACGCGATTCCACTTCGAGGACTCGTTGGTCAACATCCTCGCGCCTCCTGATTTCGACGAAAAGAGCTTCACCCCGAATTACAAAGCCATACCCGTCAAGATATCCAAAGGAGGCTAGCTCACGCATAAAGCGAACGCTTTAAGGAAAGTCATAGCTTTTAAGAGTGAACGTTCAGTCTGTATACTGAACGAGCAACTCAGAGGATGAGTAATGAGACAGCTCTCCCCTTGGGAAACCCTAAGCTTCGTCAAGGATCTAGCTAAGGATCGGTTGCTCCACTTAGTTAGGAGTGAAGATGTGGGATCGCTAATCAGGGTCAACAGAGACGTGATCCTCCCCATAAGGACGCCATTTCTGGCGATCTTCGACAATCCAAGTGACGGCAAGTTATTGATCCAAATGAGCCTGATACTCCTAAACGGCATACTCTTCATACAGGTGGATATCGAGGACATGCGCTATCTCATGGTGTTCCCACCTAGGGTATGCCTAAAGGTGGTCAGGGCTATCGAGAGGGGAGCTAAGTACATCCTCTTCTCGACACGTGAATGGGATAGAGGCATGCTACGCGGCCTCTTCCTCGAGACGGAAAAACTATCAGCATTGAGGCTAGTGTACCTTAACGTGAAGTACGAGAATGTGGCTAGACTATGGGAATTCCTGAAGGGCGTTCTCTGGCGTGAGGACGAGCCCTTCTAAGCGGGATTAGCTTAGCTAGATCCTCTTGGGAGGCCCCCTTAATCGCCGTAGCTCCTTCCGGTTCGGCATTAGCACTAGCCCATTCCCTAAACTTAGGTTCGAGATCTCATCGATCCTCGCCCCTGATACGAGAAATCATCTCCATTATGCAGGTCACATAGCGATTACATGTCCCCTAATCGTGACCGTTCCTTTTTAGCAACACCTTCTTAATTCGCATGTGCTAAGTAAGACCACCGTGAGCTCATTTTCATCTAACGCTCAAAAACTTTAATCGCTGGAACAGCGGAGATTGACATATGCATGAATGGGCCCTTGCAGAGGCGGTCATTCGTACGGCTCTGGCATTACTCGAAAGGGAGAAAGCCAAGGAGATATTAGAGGTCGAGGTACTGATAGGCGAGCTACAGCAGGTGGATATTGATATCTTCGAAATGGCCCTTAATGAGCTGAAGAAGGAAACGCCTATGGAAAAAGCCCTGATAACTATTAAAAAAGAACCAGCGCGCTTCAAGTGCAGATCCTGCGGCGCTGAATGGTCCTTAAGCGAGGTCGAGGACGAGCTATCGGAAGAAGAGGTCGAATCGATACATTTCATCCCGGAGCTAGCCCACGCCTTCATCAAATGCCCGAATTGCGGAAGCCCCGACTTCGACGTAGTGCAGGGAAGAGGAGTATGGATAGGGAAGATCGAGGTGAGAAAATGAGGATAGAAAGCCTAGATCCCAGGATAAGCGTGATAAGCAGGCGCTTCGCCAATGTGAGGAAGATAATAGCTGTAATGAGCGGGAAAGGCGGCGTGGGGAAGACCCTAGTCGCCACAACCTCGGCCCTAATACTAGCAAAGGAAGGGCATAAAGTAGGCCTGCTCGATTTGGACATGCACGGCCCCTCATGCCATATAGTCCTCAACGTACAAGCCCTTATGCCAAGGGAGGAGAAGGGGATAATCCCTCCTCAAGTACACGGCGTTAGGTTCATGTCAATCGAATACTACGCCCGCGGAAGCCCCCTGCCCCTAAGGGGATCCGAGGTCTCAAACGCCATCCTCGAATTATTGGCCATAACCAGATGGCCATCCCTCGATTACTTGATAATCGACATGCCTCCCGGAACCGGCGATGAGGTATTGGACCTACTATGGCTGGTCAAGCGAAGTGAAGCCCTGATCATATGCACTCCATCGAAGCTCGCATTAAGCACTGTGAGGAGGCTTGCAGTCCTCCTTAAAAGCCTAGGGGCCCCAATACTCGGCATAATAGAGAACATGCGCACGGAGGCCACCTCGCTTATAACGGAGCTAGCCGAGGAGAGCGGTATTAGATATCTAGGATGGACGCCCTACGATCCCAACGTCGAGAAATGCATAGGCGATCCCCGAAAACTGCTTATGACGGATTTCGCTAAGAAGTTAGCCGAAATAGTGATGTCCTCGATGAGGTAGCTAATCACCACCTCCCGGTTTTCAATCACTGCGTGTAATCGTTAAACGTCATTTCTGCGGCTATCAATCCGAAAATGCCTGTCCCCTCCTCTACCGTTGAATAGGAACAGATATCTCAGTTCCTTATCCAAATACCTTAAAGACCCCCTGATATGTGGGCCTAAGGTGATCTTCCGTGAAGAGGCTAGCCACGATATTAGGCGTGATCACCATAATCCTCATGGCCCATGTAGGGCTCTACAATTACTCCAAAGCCCCTTTCGTGGTCTTTCATAGGGGCATCAAAGTAACACTACCCCCTCCCCTTCCCATGTCATTACCCTTAGGTGGGCTCCTCCTTCTAGCCACGCTCCTCCTCATGTATCTATCATGTAGGAACAGATATCTTCTCTCTTCCGCAGCACTCCTGATCATAGGCATCTTCCTCTTAAAGGGCTTCCCCCTCTCCCTCCTCCTCTTCGCCAGCATATGCTACTTGCTAATGGTGCTCGTGGTATATGGCGATAGGCGCATACTCTATTTCACTTTTGCGATCATCGTCATATCCTGCGCCCTCCTGAGCCTAGCGTCGATCTCCCATTACATTTACCTGCTGGCTAAGGATGAATTCGTGATCCTGGAGGTAGCGAAATTAGAGGCCCTAGCCTTTTATCTCCTAGACCCTATAATCCCAATCCTGCTCTTCACGTTGTTCTATATGTACGTAATTCTACGCGCATCTAAGGGTATGGTGCCCATCCCTCGGGGTGAGAACGTAGCTTCCAGCTCCATGGACATGCCGCTTACCTTGCTTATCCCCCTACTCTTCCTTGCCGCGTTCCTACCATTATACCTGATATACGCGATACATAGCCTTCGTTATCCCTTCCTAGTAGGCGTGGATCTCTTCAGGTACACGCACTTCCTCCAAGCGTCGATAACCGTGGGCCCTAAGGGCCTACTAGCCGATCCGCGCTTCATGTCGATGGCCATGTTGTATACCGTATACACGCTTATCCGGGATCCGCGAATGACCGTCAGGATAGTCATAATACTCACCTCCTTCATTTACGTCATATGCGCTATGCTCGCCGCTAGGAAGCTCTGGGGTCGCGATATCGCCGCGATAACAGGCATAGTGACAGCGCTGTCCCCCATCACAGCCAGCGGGTTATACGCCGCTATAATGGCCAACTGGCTGGCCTTAGGCTTCATGTACCTTACATTAGCATACCTGCCCCAGGTGCGCGAGAACAGAAGGGCGTTAATCCTCTCACTGGCCTTCTCCATCCTCACCCTCCTCTCCCATCCATGGACGTGGGATATGCTAATGGCCCTCATCTTCATCTACGCCCTCTACCTGACAGTTAAGTATAGATCGCTGAAGGAGGCCTTGCCCTATGTAACGCTAATGGTCGTGAACTTAGCAGTTGACAGGATTAGGGCTTTGCTTAGAGGTCCCGGGGGAATGGAGCTCGGAAGAAGCCTAGCCACCCACATGCTCTCGCTCTCGAACTTGTACATTCTGATCCCCAACCTTAAGTGGACCTTCCACCTCTACGTAGGAGGCTCATTCGATACACCACTCCTCCTCATCCTAGCCATCATAGGAGGATACTTCATATATTTGGGGAACGCGGAAAAACGCGAACTCTTGCTCCTCTGGTCCCTCCTCATAGGCCTGGTATTCCCCTTCGCACACCGCTCCATGGGATGGCGCCTATTATTCAACACCCCAACCCCGCTTTTAGCAGGCGTGGGGTTATATCACGTCCTCGACAATCTAAGGAACAAATACCTGAGGCCCCTCTTCCTCTGCTGGTTTATAGCAGCCCATATGAACCACATCATACGCATCGGCCTTATAGCTCCCGTCATGTAATGAAGCATTACGTAACTCTAAGGGCATCACCTACATGTCTCATGGCATTATCTGACCTTCATAAAACCGCGCGATCCCCTTGGCATCTCCGCCTATATTTTCCGAGTGATCCCGCTGGATATGCCATGTAGCAACATACCCAATGATGAGATATCCTAAATCAATCCCCCTCCGCTATAGACAGGTATTCAAA
>JAGGXX010000028.1 GCA_021162845.1 Thermoprotei archaeon
CGCCTTAAACCCTCATCGTCGCATTTAATCCCCTTGAACCCTATTATGTTAAAGGTCCAGAGCTCCACCCACGAGACGGAGAACTCTTTAAGTACTGATAGTATCTCCTCAAGAGACTTCCCAAAGCCCCCGAGCTGTTGACCGGATATGGCTAACTTCATCCACTTCACCTCCTTAAGCTATATCGATGACTACTTTAATGCACTCCTGCGGCCTCTCCCAGTTAAACTTAAGCGCCTCCTCTATATCATCTAGCGGGAAGTGGTGCGTTAGCCAGCTCTTGATATCAAGCTTACCCTCGGACACCCACCTAACCGCAAGCCTCATCAGCTTCCTAAGCCTAACACGATCCGGCCACCGCACCGGCGGGCCGAAGTGCCTGACCTTAGTGGCTACCCTGAAGTAGGGGACCTCCACGGGCTCGGAGACATGGGCGAATATGTAGAAGGAGCCGCCAGGCTTGAGCGCCTCCGTACCCGTGAAGACTGCCTTGCTCGCCCCAGCTGTATCGATGACTACGTCTATTTCGCCGAACTCCTTCTTTATCAGCCTCCCCAGCTCATCGGGGTCGTACTCAGAGGCGTTATACGCCGCATCAGCCCCGACCTTTCTAGCTACCTTAAGCCTGTTATCGTACAGGTCAGTGGTTACCACCACCTCAGCCCCGAAATTCCTAGCGTGTTGTATGATGCTCAGACCGGCTGGTCCGCTACCTAGGACTAGGACTTTATCGAGCGGCCTTACCGTAGCCCATGTGAAGAATATGGTCGACCCACCGGTTAGCTCTAGGACTGCTCCCTCCTCATCGGAGACATTATCGGGTAGAGGGGCTATGGTGGCGATCTTCCTCACGTCTATCTTAACGTATTCGGCGAACCCATCGCACCAAGTCCACTCGCATATCCTATCGCCGACCTTAAGATCCGGGTATATCTCGTTAACCTTTGATCCCATCTCGACTATCTCCCCGCTGAACTCATGGCCTAATATGATCGGGTACTCGGCTGGCTCCCAGCAACCCTTCACTGGCGGCCGCAATCCCTGCCACAGCTCGTGGTCCGGGTGCCTGCAGATAGCGGCCTTATGCACCTTCACTATCAGTTCGTAATCACCCTCAAGCTCTGGCTTGGGTACATCCTTCACAACTACAACTCCAGGCTTCTCAACTACAGCTGCCTTCATAGTTTCCTTCATAATATCCCCTTTTAAAAGATATAGGGAGTGAATGTAAAAGGTTTATCAGGTAAAGGAAGAATGCCTATAAAATAGAAGGCTACAGGCTATCTTAATGGCTATCTTAATAACGTAGGTCATTTTGCTGATAACAGCATAGATCTTAAAGTGAGTATACCCCTCAATCCCTCAATCTGCCTGATGAGCTCCCTGATTCTCTCCGTGGAGCCACGAACTATTATCGTGAGCATACATCTCTCTTTATCGAGGTGAACGTGCACTGTGCTTATTATCTCGTCTATGTACTTATGCTGGACGTCAGTGAGCTCCTTATCCACATCGCCTACATCATGATTATAGACTACTCCGATTACGCCAGCGACCTCACCTGATACCTGCCATTTATGCTCTACGATGAACAGCCTTAGCGCCTCCTGGATTAGCCTAGACTTACTCCTGAACCCTAAGGTCTTCATATATCGCTCTATCTCCCTTCTAAGATCCTCGGGAATGTATACTCCAAATTTCTCTGGCATATGCGACACCTAACACATAAGCATGATATCCTACTGTCGTTCTTTCTAGGGCTTCATGATTTATAACTTTAATATCCTAATTCCTTCAGCTTTTTATGGCATTTAGTGATCTCGAGTTTAAGGTATTAGGTTCCCCTTGCATGCATGGTGATATTAAGGTGATATACGGGGGGAATTGATGCTTACTGAGGAAAGTAATTCACTATTAAGGCTCCTGAGAGGTGAGCGGGTCTATAAACCTCCATTCTGGGAACCGTGGTTTGCGATGAAGAGGTTCTTCCAGAAGAGGTATGGGGATTATAATAACGTGGAGAATAGGATCAGGATGGCTAAGGATTTGGGAATGGCCGCAGTTCTGTTAGGCGCAGTTGACATCAACTTAGATTTCAAGAGGTGGAGAGTGGCAAGTGATGGAAGGAGGCGTTACGCAGGGGGTTGCCTCAGGAGCATTGAGCAGTTAAAGAGGCTGAGGCTTCCGGACTGGAGTGAGGTCATCGAGCGGTGGAGACGGGATCAGCGATTGATCCGTAGAGCGGGGCTGATCTCCTGGGTCGTCCTCCCCTGGTGCTTTCATGCTATTGCTACTGCAATGGGGCATAGGAATTTCTTCATCAGGCTGTATAAGGATTTGGAATTCGTAGATAAGGCTTTTGAGTGGGTAGAGGAGAGGAACCGTGAGGCAATCGATACGATCATAAAAGAGGTGAGGCCTGACTTCGTCCTATTTGATGGCGATTGTGCTTATAAAAGCGGGTTAATGATTAACCCTCGCCTCTTCAGGCAACTGGTCTTCGAAAGGACTAGAGAGACGGTCTCTCGCCTCAGGCGTCTAGGCATCCCCTACGTTTTTCATACCGATGGGAAGTTAGATGATGTTATACCCCTCTTAATAGAGCTGGGCTTTTCAGCTGTTCATGGTTGTGAAAGGACGGCAAACGACTTAGGCCAGCTGGTGGCTAGATTTGGGGATCACATAGTACTAGCTGGTAATATGGATGTAGTCTTCTTAGCTAAGGCGACCCCGGATGAGGTACGGCGGGAAACGGAGGTGATGCTGAGGGTAGGTAGTTCTAAGGGGAAGTTCATAGCCTCTTGTAATACGAGCCCACAAGATTACATACCGGAGGAGAATTACCTAGCTATGGTCGAGGCCATAAAGTCATTCAATCCTTGATATATAATATTGTATTTAGTGCTTGAGCTGATGCAAAAGAGCGCATCAATATACTCCACGAATGGAGTCGTAATTAAATCATAAGTATTAAGCCTCTGGTATGAAGAATTAACGGGAGGGCTAGAAGGCTTGGGGTGAGATTATACTCATGAGAATTGAGAAGATCATTATCATAATATCGGATACATTTCGCCGAGATTTCCTAGGCTGTTACGGCAATAAGTGGATCCACACCCCTAACTTAGATAGGTTCGCTAAGAGATCAATAGTGTTCGATAAAGCTTATACCGGTTCCTTCCCGACC
>JAGGXX010000057.1 GCA_021162845.1 Thermoprotei archaeon
ACCAAATGAATAGGAGGATGGAAGAACGCTTTAACGCTCTCGAAAAGAACTTTAACATGAGGCTTGATGCCCTTAAGGATTATGTTGATGGTAGGCTTAGTGAGATGAGTAAGAGGATTGATGATCTTAGTAAGATGGTTCACGCTTTAAGTATAGAGGTGTCCTCGATAAAGACTGACATAATCAAACTACTAAGGGAGAGGATTAAGAGTTAGTTGAAAATCCTGCCTTTTCACAGGAAAAGGTGCCCACCCACATCTTGAAGGTGATTTTCCCTTCCCTACCTTCACTTTTTCTGATGAGTTTCTCCTATAATGCTCTTCATAGCCCTTTATGCTAGAGGAACTCATTACTCGCCCCATTTAGTAAGTTGACTTCACCTATATGTCATTCCTTCGACGAGGC
The DNA here is from genome assembly GCA_021162845.1 of Thermoprotei archaeon. Classification (GTDB taxonomy): domain Archaea; phylum Thermoproteota; class Thermoprotei; order QMSL01; family B3-G16; genus JAGGXX01. Next base: position 406 of record JAGGXX010000057.1, read on the forward strand.
GCTTCAGCTTGAGGAATCTCTGATGGCTGTATTCGAAGAACGTCTTATACGAGCGGCAGAAGTAGTTGTGATCCAAGCCGAACATCTCCCAGTGCCTCGGGCAACCCCCATGACAAAGCCATAGCCAAGGACACCCCTTACATTTCTTAGCGAGCTCCACCTTCCTGCGCTTGAACTCAAGGAACCTCTCGCTTGCGAGTAACTCGTCGAGCGATTGCTCCATGATGTTCCCTAATAGCCACTTGGGCTCCACGTAGAAGTCGCAAGGGTAGACGTCGCCGTTGTACTCCACGACCAGGTAACTGCCGCATTCCCTCCTGAAGAGGCAGAGGGAGGGCTCTTCCCCCCTCACATAGGCCAGTAAGAGTTCATCGAAGGTACGGACGTAGACCCGCGGGAAGTCTCGGATCCACTCATCGAAGACAGCGCATAGGAAGCGGCCGTACTCCTCTGGAGTTATGGAATACTCGGCTGGCTTACCTGTTCTAGGATTTCTCTCGACACATGGGATGAACTGCAGGTAGTGAAAGCCGTTATCCACGAGGAACCTGTAGAGCTCGTGGGGGTATTTGACGTTTCGGTCGTTTAAGAGGACTAAGATGTTGAAGTCGACATTAAACTCCCTTAACCATCTAATGCCCCGCATGACCCTCTCGTAGGAGGGCTCCCCTGAGGGGCCCTTACGATAATAATCGTGGAATTCCTTAGGGCCATCTAGGCTTACACCGACTAAGAAGCCGTTCTGAGCTAGAAACCTAGCCCACCTCTCGTCGATTAAAATGCCGTTGGTCTGTAGGCTGTTCTCGATCCTCTGTCCCGGAAGCCCGAAGAGCCTCTCGTATTCGATGACCTTTTCGTAAAATTCCAACCCCGCCAACGTGGGCTCGCCTCCCTGCCAGCAGAATGACACCCCGTCTGGCGAGAGGGCCGTAGACTGGGCAATTAGTTCCCTGAGAACCTCGTCGCTCATCCTATGGCACCTTGTCTTCGGGTAAAGATCTGCCTTTGGTAAGTAGAAGCAGTAGGTACAGGCTAGATTGCAATCCGCTGAGACCGGCTTAATAAAAAATTTGAGACGCGTATATCGTCCATAGGGCTCGACCTCCCAATGAGCATCATCAAAGCCCAAGCAGGGATATGAAGCTTTGCATCCAGGTGAGTATCCTTTATGGAATTGAAGCTTAAATCCCTTAGCTTCTAATCCTAGCCCTGATCTCCTTGGAGCCAAGCTCTAGGACTATCTCCTTGATATGTTCCTCTACGTCATGCGGAGTGCCGAAGGGTAAGACCACCCGCCTATCCACATCCGCATCTATACAAACGCGCCCCTTATACGCCTTGAGGTTATCGAGCCGGTTAATCCTGACCTGAGGATTTATCACCGAGATCCCCAGCCCCTATGAGGTCATCCATGATTTCCATTATATGACCATCACTATGCAGATATACGTGGACTCCGGCTGATCTCACGAACCTGAATATCCGCTTATAGGCTGGGATTATGAACTCCCTAAAGGCTTTGGGGCTTACGGTTAGCCTGTCCTGAACGCCGAGATCGTCGCCGAAGGCTATTATATCTGGGTTAAGCCGTAGGGCTTTCCTCACGAGCTCTAAGTAGTAATCGGTTAGGTGGTCTATCAGCTCGTATAGTGGTGAGGGCTTCCTTATGAAGTCTAACATCAAGTTTCTTGAAGCCCCTCAAATAGTACAGGCGCTGGAAGAGGAAGCCATGAGGTATGCCGATTATCACGGGATAGTCCCTCTCGCGAGCACTCCTGACCATAGCTTCAATCCTACCCCAGCTTATGATCGGCCCGCTTTCAGTTGGGATACCAGCTTCTGGATCCGGCCATCTCAACGAGTTCAGTTTTGCTCCAGTCGTCTAATGGGTGTTCGATCACCTGTCCTTGGAGGCCGCTTACTAAGAAGATCCACTACATCCCCGTGCATCGGTGGAGATGTTCCCTTTGCGCATATGCCCGAAGTCGTCGAAGTCCACGCTTCCCTTCTTGAAATCGGGGAATAGCCTTGGGTGTCTCAGGAGGATTCCCCCGAGCCGTTCCCTATATTTATGCCAAGTAGCTGGCAGGATGATGACGTTACAGGGTATCCATTCGGGATACCTAAACTCAATCACGCGAAGAAGGTTTTCCCTCCTACTCATGCCTCGAGCCACGATCCCGCACCCGCTATTATCAACCTTTTTGAGCAAGCTAACGGTGAGCATGGAAGGTCAAGTTGCGGAAAAGTTAAAAATTATTTGAAACTTTACTGGAGGTATACTTTTAGCGATAATGTTTATCTCTTTTTAGATCTCTTGGATGAATGGGTGTTAGGAGTTTGAGATCTGACGAGTTAGTGTTATGTGTAATGGTTGTTCTTATCATTGCCTCCTTTTCCCCTGGGGTCTTAAGCGTGTCAGAGCCCAGTGACAGGCTTTTCCCTGAGAACCCCCATCCTTGATCTAGTCATTATAACTCCGATATGGCCCACGGCCGCGGGTGGCCCAGAGTCCTTCAACTTCGACAATATACAGCCAGGGAGTATAGCTAGTGATGGTCGCTACTTGTACGTCACGGATACGTTGAATAATAGGGTCGTGATCTTCGATGCGAGATCACTAAAGGCGGTGAGGATCATCGGGCAGAAGGACGCCTACTCGAGGATATCTAGTGATGATAAATATGGTCTGGATCATCCCGGCGGTATAGATGCCGATGGGAAGTAGCTATTCATAGCTGATAGGGGTAACTTCAGGCTCGTGATATACGATTTGGAGAACTTTACGCCGATCATAGTCATACTACCTTATAACGAGATATGGGATCTCGCCTGGGACGGGAAATGGCTCTATACTACCAGGCACATGGTGATAATATACACGAATATTAGCCAGATCCTCAACGGGGACTTTAGGCCTATTGAGAAGGATGAGTATATCATCTTGGGAGAGGAGGGGGTCGAGGGCTGTTCGAGGACGCTTATGGATGAGCTGGCAGGTATAGATGATGAATATCTATAGCATGATCAAAGAACCATATGATGTAGCATCGAACAGGAGGTACGTGTTCGTCCAGGATTGTAGCAGGATATTGATCTTCGATAGAAGTGAGCTCAAGGACGGCGTGTTAGCGAAGTACGCCATAGGTAAGGAGAGGATTGATGACCTCGCCCCAGCCCGTAATCCCACTAAGAGGATTACGGGCTACACGTAATCCCTCTCGCCATCATGGAGCCGTTTAACGTCTGCATCTACCGGAACATCCTGTTCGTGGCACTACATATCGGGTCCAAGGTCCTCATATATAAGGACTTGGATAATCTCTCGAATGAATCCAATCCTGATCTGATATTGGGGGAGCCTGAGGGGCTACACGGAGGGATCCACGATATTTATTATGATGGGAAGTACCTCTTCATATCGACCGGCTCGGGCATATATATCTACCATGGCCTACCGGAGTCCCCGAGAGAGGCCGATGAGGTGATAAGGGAGGTCAACATAAGCGGCGTGCGCTTTAGGCTCGATCCCTGGGGCATATACTTCGATGGAGAATACCTATGGGTCTTCAATGGCTGTTCGGAGCACTACTCATTCATAATCAGGATATCTAGGTTCAAGACTGAGCCCGTACATCCTGACAAGCTCATTAGGGATGACTTCAAGGAATACCTGAAGAAGGGTAGCGATATACTGAGTCAATGCTTAGACCTAATGGACTCTGGACTATCTCCGAACGAGATCGCTGACCGCCTCATGAGCGAGATACCCGAGTTCCTGGGGATATTCTGGGAAATCAATTACCTATCACTGATGGGGAAGCCAGAGGAGCAAATACCTCCTCCAGGGAAGGTGCTGGAAGAACATGAGGAGTTAAGATGGAACTATAGTGAGCTCCTCGAGAAGTACAGGGAGCTGAACTCGACTTATAACTCGCTGAAGAGGGACTATGAGGAGCTGAGGGCAAGCTATGAGGCGTTAAAGCAGAGTTATAACGAAGCCCTTAATCAGCTGGAGGTATTGAGACAGGAGAGTAAAGCGGCTGAGGAGCTCGAAGTTGTGAAGAGGGAGTTATCCCTTTACAGGAGCTTAACATATGTGCTCACCATATCAACTGCGATATTAGCCGCATCCATAGTCTTGCGAACCATGAAGAGAGCTCGCTCTCCTAAGTGAGACACTTTATGAACGAAGAGGAGGATAATGGTAAATTAGAAGACACTGTTTGTTAACGCCTTTTTAATAACGAACGTTGAGGGTTCATGGGATGTATATATGTTGATGTGGAAATCGTGGCTTCAAAGGCAGAGTGCAGCTCAGGAAGATCCTCATAGATACGCGAGTGCGAGCAAGCTCAGAGCTTCGAAGATCCCCATTAAGCCTATCGAACTTGAGCTGGGCGATAGTAAGAGAACGCCTAGCTATATGCCTTCCTGATTAATAAAGTTCATTGAAGTGGAAGAGTATAGCAAAAAGCTAACTTTTCGTTCGAAAGAGGGCTTACCAGCTTAAGGTAAAAAGCACAATTTAGGATTACATTAAGGGTAGTAGTAATCGAGGTTTATCCTCTACATGAATTTATAGCCCCAGTGTTCTAGGGCTTCCATAAGTTCCTTATGCTCCTTAGCATACTCCTCGACCGGTATTCCCTTCATGAAGGCCTCTATAGCCTGCCTCATAGCCATAGCACCCGCCCGCGTACCCCTTGGATGCCCATGAATACCGCCTCCCGCGTTAAGTTGAATGTCCGGGTACCCAAGCGCCTCCAGGTTAGGCGCCACTATGGCTGGGTGCACTCCCCCCGAAGCCACAGGCATGGTAGTTCTTATGCCATACCACTTACTCCTCAGGAAGTCGTTCATGAACCTTATGCCCTTAACACCGGAGTAGTTCTCTAGCACCTTAGGAGCCCCTGCACCTGGTTTCTCCATCTTACCCTTAGCAGTACCTGTGTGCAACTGATCACCGCCAGCCAATCGCACAAGCTTGGCTAGCACTAGCATATGTATGCCGTGATCGGCCTTCCTAGTCATAGCCGCATGCATACACCTATGTACATGTATGGGGACCTTTACGGACGGATCCTCTGCTAACATCCTCAATACGGGGTATCCCACGCAGAGAAAGTCGACCATTATGCAATTTGCGCCATTATCTAGGGCAGTCTCCACGTTCTTCCAGATCCTGTTCATATCTGCCGTTATATCCACAGCGTAAAGCACTGTCCTCCCGGTCTCCTCCTTAACCCTATCTAAGGCTTCCATTACACACGAGACCCTATCCTCAATTGGGTTGAACTTCTGGTTTGTAAGCGTTTCATCATCCTTTATGAAGTCCACGCCACCGATCGCCGCCTCGTATGCTACCTTCGCTGTCTCCTTAGGGCTTAATCCTACCTTGGGCTTAATTATCGTGCCTAAGTGAGGTCTGGGCTCCCTATCCGTCCCTATGAGCTTCCTGACACCCTCTATCCCGAATTTAGGCCCCTTGAACATGCTGACATACTCCTTAGGCAGCTCGATGTCGAGTAATCTGACACCCTCACATGCCCCCATGCCGAAGAGATTGCCTGCCACCATGGAGAGTAGGTGAGAGATGCCGGCTTCTAAGTCAAAGAGGTCAAGGGGATAGGCTACCTTAACCAGCCCACTATCATCGAACTTTTCCGTTTTAAATACCTTAGCCGCTAGCTTAAGCACATTATCCGTTATTGTCGCGACCTTAGTCCAGGTCCCTATCGATTCCTCAGCCGCTATGTTAATGCCAGCCCCTAGTACGTCCATTTTTCCTCTTGGCCTTACGCTGTACGTGGCAATTATGTACCTCTCAGGATCTATCTCCTCAGGCGTCGCCGTGAATATCTTGACCCAGTACTCCTCCTCAAACCACTCCCTCTTCTCCTTGGTCATTGCTCCTCACCACATGCACTAAATAATGTTGATGTTTCTCTTATTAGTCTTACCTCTGCGAGAAAGCGGAGCTACTTCTCACTAGGCTAGGGTCAGCTTAGTGGATAGGCGCTAAAGTAGATAATTAAAAAAGAGGCCTCTCAAGGTACGTATAAGCTCATGAACCTTGGTATACACACTGTTGTGAATTCTATTGCCCATGCTACAAGTAGCGGTGCCCCGTAACCCCAAGCCACTCCTGACGCCAACGCAAGGGCGTATCTCTCAAAGCGCGTTGCACCTAGCACTCGAACTAAGATTACCTTGACTACGAGAGCTACTAATGCGCATAGCCATATGTAATCTATGTAAGGTAGTGCAAATGCGAATGCCGCTGGGTCTATGAAGAACCATGTGAAAGTTCTTCGTAATGCGTATACTATTAGGAATAGGACAAAGCCTATAGCGTACCATTGTAAAGGCGCTTCATACCTGGAATCTCCAGTAATTGCGGTCCAATTATCGTATAAGCCATATCCGTATTTCCACCAGTGAACCCAAGAGCCCCAGGAGCTTGTGTTAGTTATGCCGCCACTATGTAGGAGTATCCACATATAAACCACATAGGAAAGCGGTACGCCTATGATGAAGACTATGAGTGAACCAATGACTAGGTCCCTAAGGTTAGTCTTAGTTTCATAAGCTACTTTATATAGTCCGCCCATACCACCTGGGCTTATGCCGACACACCTGTAAGTCCAAGAGGACATCGTTGGGATCTGCATTGTTGCAGTTGCAAATGCGGCATACGTCTTACCCTCAATAGTAGGTGTGAGGGGCCAGTACCCCATGAGTCCGCCTGGAACCCATATCAATGATGTGCCACCCCACTGTATGAAGTCACCTACATGGAACCAGAACAAGCCTTGAAGCTTACCTAGGTATGTGCTAATCACTATTAATAATACCATCATTATGATTACTATGGGAACGGGTACTCCCGTTCCTATAAATAGGATTGCTAGGCCCACTATTGCTATCACACCTATTATCGATATGAACCTCAATGAGAGGCCGTACTCTATCTTATCTTTCCCCATGAGAGCATTAATCATATCCCTGAAGCGATCCCTAAGACTCCACAAAGTTACTACGCCGAAACCTAAGAGTACACCGATCCACATGACCTCAAAGGGCAATGGATACCAGTTGCCTGGAGTGTCATCCCATGACCACCTGAATTCCATACCTGGCTCGTAGGGTATTATGCCTAGTTGTACGGCAACAGCAGGGTATATTAGACCGAATATTACCCACATGATCACAAAGGTCACTAGAGAGTTTATCGGAAGTAGCAACCATAAGGTTATTTGGTCTATCTGGAAGGTACCTCTGGCCATGGTACCGGGCAAGATAGCGGCTAGCTGAGGGAATTCTATCGGCGTTGCACCATATTCCTGTGCACCAGGAGGTAAGAATATTGGGAGGAACTGAGCTGCTATCGGGAATGATGACAATAACAGACCCACTGCAAAAGCAATCCAGAATATCTTGTAGTCTGTGACTTTGAGGGATAACCATTTATCCTTGCCTGTCTCCTTATCAATATCATTTGAAGCTTGTATAACGTACAATACTGGTTGAGCCATAGGGAATAGACATCGCTCGACCTCTACCCATCTCCTACCAGCTATACCGAATATAAACCATAGTATGAATAAGTATATCAGTATTACATATGCGGACCAGTATGCTATCGGGAGCGCGAACTCATTCCAAGGTATGCTCTGCCCCGGTTGAAGACCAGAATAGAATATTGATAGCGCTGTATCGCTTTTAGGGAACATGAATGATGGAACCCAATTCTTAAAGTATGATTGAAGCTCAGGTTCTGCTAGAGCCGCACCAACACAAGTTATCGTTAGCTCTATGTATTGTGGATGATTATCTGCAATGGCGGCTGGACCAACGCCTATCATGAACAAAACAACCAAGTATAGTAGTGTCATTTCAGATTGTGAAAGCCTGAGCTTAGAGCTTATCCTACCGAATATCGCGTTAAGTAAGGCTACGTAGAAGAATGGCAACATTAGAACCATTACAACTGCGCCTCGAGAGGTGTGAAGCCAAGTGAACATTGATAGAACTGTTACGATTACTAAGAAGAAGAGTGTAACTGCCAAAGCCCTCCCTGTTAATGCCCTACCTAAAGGCACTTCAGTCATGAAGTTAGACCCCCCTTATAATTCTTCATTTAGATAAGGTTCATGATATACATACGTTGCCGTAAATAATTTAAGCCTTTCTAATCTCCGCGTACATTATGCTGAAATCAGCTTAAAAAAATACTTGGTTCTACACTCGAACTACTTACATAATCAATGCTTTCTAGCTAATAGTTTTTAATTTTAATGGAAACTTTTTTCATGTCAATTTAAAAAAGCTATCCAATTATTGTCATATGCTCTTTTGAGCACTTAAACCTAAGTTATAAGCTTAAGTGTCCTCTTTGCCAGATCGGAGATCCTAAGCTCAGCTAACCCACATAACGCGGAGGCCACAGTATCGTTAAGGGGCTTAACCCATTCCTCGGGCAGACGACTAGCGCCTAGCATTACCCCCATTATGGAACCTGCTGTCGCACCGTTACAATCGGTATCAAGGCCCGAGAGGACAGCGTAAGTTATAGTCTTCCCATAATCGCCTTCGCCCCATAGCAGGGCTGCAACTACTAATGCGGCATTATTTATCGTGTGAACGAAGTGATATGAGCCGTATTTAGCTAAGATCTCAGTAATAGTTTCCTCCCATTCAAGCCCCCTCCTGTATAGGCTTATCACGTATCTTATAGCCTCAGCTAGCCTACTCCTAGCAGGTATGGCCTTTAATCCCTCTTCCACGAGCCTAAGCGGGTCGTCGTGAGTATACGCCAGGGATATCAGGGCGGCCATGTACATCTCACCGTATATTCCGTTCTTCGTATGGGAGAGGCAGGCATCCCTGAAAGCATATTCTAGCGCTCTTTCAGGATCCCCTGGGTTCACATACCCCCAGAGGTCAGCTCTTATCTGCGCCCCTATCCACTCTCTATAAGGGTTGAGGAATATCGCCGTATCAGGGGGACTAAGGCCTATTATAAGGTTCCTGTAAGCTACTCGTTCCGCGGTATACGTCATATGGTACGGCAGTCTCATTAACCACTCCCCGGCTATATCCTCAGTTGTGAAATTACATCCACGCTTCTCATATACTAAGAGATTGAGTATCGTGTAATCTATATCATCATCTCTTTCAGCTCGGCTTATATTTCCCCTAGTGAGAGCTCTGGCGTATTCTCTTCGTCCTTTCTCCGCGTAACGGAATGCCTCAAAGGGAAAGTATGGCTTCCTGAGGGGGTATTCATCTATATCACTGAGAGCCTTGCGTATCTGATCTCTAGTCCAGCCCTCTACGGGCTTACCCAGCATACATCCAGCGCATCTACCTAGCCACCCACCTAAGACCTTATCCTTAAGCTCTTCCTGACTTAGATCAACGGAAAACCTATCGTACCTTGAGGGACGTTCTTTGTTTATCTCGGCCAAGGTGGATGGCTCCACATACTCATATCCCTTGCGCATATCGAGCGATTGAATGTCCTCGTATATCCTTAGCAATTCCTCGATGGAATCCGCCCTTTCGATCCACTTACGGAATTCATCAACGTTTATTTCGTACCCTTCCTCGAACCTTTCAGTACATTCATCTTTGAGGAGAGTTTTGAGATCGTTTAAATTTATTTTCGGTAACTTCAAGTGCATCTTATATCCCCCATAACCCTAAAATTATATAGATACATGCTTTAAAAGCATGAGACCTAATGACGATAATGTTACTGAGCAAGGAGATCTTTACTCTTCTGACACATTAAGCCCCCTGATGAAATAGTCCTCCAGTACCCATCCGTACTCCTCTTGGAGGATGAGGATCGCAGCCTGTGGTGGTATTATGCCCTTCTCAGTTATTATGGCATCTATGTAATCAGGCGGTGTTACATCAAAGGCGGGGTTACGTATGAGTACTTTAGGGCCCTTCTGCAGATATTCATTGGGAACGACCTCGGTTAGGTCACGCTCTTCTATTATGACGAGCTCGCCTAGGACTGTAGCGGGGCTAAATTTATAGGTCTCGGCTGCGACGAATACCCTTACCCTAGCTTCATGAGCCGCTAAAGCTATGAGAGAAGTACCTATCTTGTTGACCACAGCACCGTTAGCAGTCACGGTATCCGCGCCTACGATCACCCTATCCACGTCCCTCATGAAGTACCTGACGGAGGAGTCGGGTATGAGCGTGACGGGGATACCTTCCTTTCTGAGGACACGAGCTGTTATATAGCCTTGAAACTTGGGGCGCGTTTCCGTGGCGAGGACCTCTATATCCTTGCCCTGCTTGAAGGCCGTTATGATCACTGACAGCGCTGCTGAGCTGTTACAATGCGTGAGCACCACATCACCATCTTTTATTCTCCTGGCCCCGATTTCGCCTATCTTATCTACAGCGCTAAGGGAATAGTTTATGAAGCTTTCCGCCGCATCCCTCGTGATGGACTTGATTGCATCCAAGGAGGCGCATTCCTTAGCTGCTCTCCTGATGCGGGAGATCACGTAGTTCACCGCGTTAGGTAGGGAGACGGCAGTTGGCCTAGTCTCCTTTAGCTTTTGAGCGATGAATTCCATGTAGCTCATGTATTCCTCGATCAGTCGTCCTTGATACTCCTCGCTGGCTAGCATTAATGCTCTAGCGGCGGCCCTAGCTATCCTGCCGGCACCCCGTATCCTCATGATCCTTATGTCATTCATAATTCTCTTGACTTCAGGAGGTATGTCCATCCCTTCCTCACCCCTCATCGTTTAACGCTCCCCCTAAGTTTATCAATGAGCTCCTCAAGATCTATGGCCTCAGGGGGCCAACCGTAGAGGTTACGCATGAGAAGTGGTACGGCCTGGGGAGCTAACAGCCCCCGCTCGGTTATTAGTGCGTCTATGTACTCCGGAGGTATTACCTCGAAGAGGGGACACCGAGCTCGGACGCCGAGCTCTTTAAGCTCCCTGTCAGATAGGATTTGTGATTCAGGGACCTCCTCTAATGTGATGAGCTCACCCAGCATGGTCCTGGGGTTCGACTTGTATATGCTCGTCGCGACGAATACCCTTACCCTAGCTTCATGAGCCGCTAAAGCTATGAGAGAAGTACCTATCTTGCTGACCACAGCACCGTTAGCGGCTATGGCTTCAGCCCCTAGTAGGACCTTGTCCACATCCTTCATGAAATATCGGACCGCCGAGTCGACGAATAAAACCACATTAAAGCCCATCTTACTAAGATCCTTGGCCAATTTGAACCCCTCTGATCCAGGCCTGGATTCTGTGACGTATACCGTTAAGCGCTTCCCCTCCTTGGCTACCTGACGCAATATGCTGAAGACCGTCGAACTATAGGTTCCAGTGAGTACGACATCTCCATCTTCAAGCCTCTTAGCACCGATTACCCCTATGGATCTCAGGGCATCCTTATAAAGCTTAACTAAGTTACGTATCTCCTCAAGCAGGGATTTCTTTAAGTCCTCATAAGGGGAATTTGAACGCATTAACTCTAGTGTCTTAAGAAGTAAGGATCTAAGAGCGTTAAAGAGAAGGCCTGAAGCAGGCCTCGCAGATAGGAGCATCAGGGAATTTTCGGCTAATGAATTAATGAGAGAAGGCATATCTCTCGCTTCACTTATCATATCAGCTAAAAAGTTAAGAGCACTAGATATCGCTACAGTTGAACCCTGGGAAAGGTCAGTCTTTAACCTACTAAGAGAGAAGCCTTCGGGAGCCATAAAAGACAGGCCTCCGAAGATTAATTTATTTGCCAATAGTCATTAATAAAGCTTTTCATTTCCTGAAGATATCCACATAGAGGTGACCTTTACCATGCTTAAAGCACACAAAGCCTCTTTAAAGTAAAGACATACAAATTAAACCTCAGGCAAATTAGTAGATTTTAAGGAATTATTACCAGCATGATAGATAACTTTAAGATGATATATTAAGAGTATAACGTATATTAAAGAATATTAAAGAAAGCAAAACTCAGGCTGAGTTATAAGAAGCTACTATGATAAAAACAAGTAAAGAAATAATAATGTAACAATTCGTAATTCAAACCATTACTTTCATTAAGAGAAAATGAAGTTCATCGACTTCTTACCTTACTCATAAATGTATCAGAAGAGGTCGTAGTAATCCTTTAGTAGTTCCTGCCTTAAAAATGTAAGGGAGGGTAGTTATGAGGAAAATTATGGTTCTAGGTGGTTCTTGCGGAGGCCACATAGCCGTAAGGATAGCTAGGCTAGGAGACTACGAGCTAGGAGACATCGAGGTGAGGAAGTTCCCTGATGGCGAGACCTACATAAGATTGGTGAGCAATGTTGCTGATAAAGATGTAGTGTATGTGAACTCCATAGCTAAGGACGTTAATGACTTACTTATAGAGACGCTGTTTACCTTAGAGACCTTGAAGGAGCTTGGAGCTAAGAAGGTTTATGCCGTAATCCCATACTTCCCCTACGCTAGGCAAGACGAGAGATTTAACCCGGGAGAAGTTGTTAGCTTTAACGTAGTAGCTAGGATGCTCGAGAGAGCAGGTATTGACGAGGTGTGGACTATAGACCTACACCTTCACAGGGTAGAGGATATATCTAAGCTATTTAAAATACCGGCAAGAAACCTAACAGCCGTAAAGGAGCTGTGTGCATACATGAAAGAGATTTATAGGCTGGAGAAACCATTCATAATAGGGCCTGATGAGGAAGCCGAACAATGGGCAAGGGTAGCCTCCGAATATTTCGATAGTGAATATGATGTCCTAGAAAAGCAGAGACTTAGTGCCGAAAAAGTAGTAGTTAAACCTAAGCACATAAGGGACTTTAAAGGTAGAGATGTCCTAATAATCGATGACATAATCAGCACTGGTGGAACTATAGTAGAAGCTGTAAAGGTCATTAAGAATATGAACGCAGGGGACATATATGTTGCCGTTACACATGCCCTTCTAGTTAAGAACGCCCTAACCAAGATTCTTAAAGCAGGCGTTAAGGATGTAGTATCTACAGATACTGTTCTAAGTCCTACATCTCGAGTGACTGTAGCCCCCTTAATTGTACGGGAATTAAGCAAAATAGGCGAGTAAGTAGCGAAGACAAAGCAATAAAAATAGTTTAAGAAGTCAGAGAATTTCAGTGAGAATTGGTCATTAAGTTAAGTGCTCTAGTAATATACTTTTTACGCAGTTCTTTACTTAAGGATCTCCATAAGAGAAGCTGTTTTCTTAGATCATCTAGGAAGAGGTAAGATGATTTTGTCCATATATTTCTATCACCTGTTACTCTATTAAGTATTGTAATGAAATCATATCGGTTATCTTTTTCATTAAAGATAACCTGAATTCTTGCACTCTGTAAAACCCCTGCCTCATAGGGTGTTAAGGCCATCTTTAAGAGTAGGCTTGGATTCTGTTCAGATAAGTTCAATTCAACGTTTCTAATACGGAAGCCAGGTCTTTCCGTACCAGCACCCAGATAGTACTCCCTCAAGAACTCTAAAACTCCTTTGCTCTCCTCTAGCGTTGTTAACTTAAGCGGCAGAGGTAATTCCCATATATCGCCTTTAGGCCTTGTTGGCGGCTTCCACTTTCTTTCAAGGGAAGGGGTTATTAACTTCGCAGCCTTATATGCGGGATACACAGATGCGATTACGGCCGTCAATATCAGGATGACAAAGGACAACACGACGAATACTGTAGCATAGTTAAATGCGAAGCCTGGGGGTAGGAAGCCCAATCCTAATAATACAGAATTCATGACAAAGCCAAGGAAATACCCAGCTAGTATGCCTAATATTGAATAGGTAAGCGCTTCTATCACGAACATTGCCGCAGCGCCGGAGGGGGAGAGACCTACAGCTGTGTATACGTACATGTCCTCTATACGCTCATTATAAACGCTAAGCAACGATGCTACTAGGTTTAGTGCGCCTAGGACAAGTACTATCACTATGCTCTCCCATCCAAGCATTAGGAACGTTGAAACCCGCGAGTACACAATTACTCCATCACCTTTCTTGACATAGACGGAGTGATCCAAGACCATAGAGAGATCTTCGGCGATTCTGCCTAGCTCCTCTTCATTTACTTTTTCGGGGAATACCACTGAGACTTCTGCTAAATACCCGCCTAAATCTCTAGCTATGCTGTAGGGAACAACGATGATGCTAGACGGGGATAGCTGTCGGGGGGTCTGCTGGCCAGGAATCAGTACTCCAAGGCCTAATGCCGGAACATAGAATGGATCGGTAGGCGTTATAGGGAGACCGCTTAGATCCTTTAGCTCGTTAGTAGTTAGTACCGACGTATTATATATGCCTAGGACTATTAACCTGACCCCTTGGACTACTACGCGATCCCCCAGCTTTACTCCTAAAACCTCAGCCGCGCTTGAGGGAATTATACAGAATGGTACGTCATCTCTTAAAGGTGCAACTGTGCCATATTTTGCGAAAAACCTCATTGCATCTTCTGCCTTTAAGCCTAATAACGCGTTTATGTTATAGTAGGTCATGTTAGCACCCAGATTTTCCTCTCTAACTAATCGCGTTACCACGCCGATGTTCGGTCCTATTGATGTTGGGTAATACCAAACCCTTGGGAAAACTTTCGCCCCAAAGCCGCTGACTAAGCCCTCAACTATATCAGCCACTTCAAACCCTAGGATATCAGAGGGAGGAGTACTAAAGCTACTTTTTATAAGCAGACCGTTGTAAAGCGGAGGAGCGACCCATTTCACCTCTTTAACTCCCATGTAGGGTGATACCGAGGTTAATGAAGTTACTGCAAGCGATATCACCATAATGCTGGTAAATACTAAGAACGTTCTAAGCCTCCTCCTTCGCATATCCTCAAGAGAGACGGAGAACGACGTTAAGGCAATATCAAACCTACTAGATGTAGCGACATGATAACCCAATAGGCGATAGGATACCTGCCTTAATACTTTCTGTGTTTCATTCATTAAGATCCCTAATGTCATGATAAATAGAGCGAACGCTAAGATGCCCATTAGTGCCATTATGGAATTTGACATAACTGTAAGAGCGGGGTGTACTAAAGCGAAGGCCAATACTAAAAGACCACCTATTCCTATTATGGCTATTAATCTATTCCTGCCGATAGCGCTTACTAATAATTTTTCGATCATTATAGCAGCTGGTATAATCAACGCAAAGAACATTAAACTGGTCCTACCTGAGTCATCGATTAAGGTCATAACTTCTTCATAAGCCCTTATTCCCCAAGCCCATGCGACTAAAGCCTTCCTATAAGCGTCGCTATAGGCTTTCTTCATGTAAGCATCATAGGCTTCAGCTAGATATTGCTCCGCTTTAGAAAGTTTCTCGTTTACGCTAACACTGCTAACGCCTCTGCTCCTTAGCTTTTCGTATCTAGACCTTGATATTAATACTATATCTTTTGCATAGGTTAAAGCGTTACCCGCATATGCTGAGGGGGTCGAGCTAAGGGCATAAATACCATGACCTTCAGGCTCGATCTTAGAGGCGTTTACTGCAACGAGGAAAGGCCTTGGCGATACGGTTGTTCCCATGCCCCCACTCTTAGCTATTACCGCGACCCTACTTCTTGGTATCGCAAATGCCAAGCCAACGGGCTCATATCCATTATAGTAGACGCCGTAGAACAAGGGCTCACTCCTAGATATGAAATCCTGAGTCTGAAGCACAATACCTTTATTGTAGAACCACCCGCCTCCAACGCTAAATCCAGGGGCCCGCGGATCTGGCATGAGACCTGTTGAGCCAGTTCTAGGGTCAAATAAATCGTAAAGCGTTATGGCTTCCACTCGCATGAGCACCACTGAGGCCTTCTCTGGATGAGATAGAGGGGATGCTACAGGCGGGATCGCTTTAACACCGTATATGCCTAAGTCTGGCGCGTAGATTATCTTGCCGTTCGTTTCGTTTATGATCCATCCCTCAATGAGATAGCGTGCGGGTAGGAATGGGAAGGGGGCAAGACCATGAATTTCAAAGTTGCCATTTTCATCTGAAAACACGATTATCTTATTAAACGGATATGGATAGGGACAGTAATTAATACCCCCAATCATAGTTCCTATATAGACTCTGACTAATGCTCTTGAGAGGGGACGATACCATCCAGTGGTTAGATTATAGATTAGTGTCCTGCCTTTTAGGGTTATGAAGCCAGCATATTGGGAGAAGCCACCAGGCATTATGAATAGCCTAGAGGGCGAGACGTTATCCCAAGAGATGCCCCACTCTTTCTCATTTATGAATGAATGTACGAGGTGTGTAACTATAGCTATTTGAGGTTTTAAGAGTGATAACTCTTGGTAGGTGAGCTTTGGCTGTACTGGGGATCCTAGCCATTGCTTGGCGGAATACGCCGTCTGAATAGTAAATGAGATTCCACGTGTCATCTCGGCTGGCTCTGAATCTAACATGTAGTATGAGCTCTCCGTGCCCCAAAACATATCATGAGTAAAGAATTCCTTAACGAGATCCACAGGGTCTACTCCCATTAAGTTCGTGATTATATCCCTCAAGTTTGGATCATGCAAGTAATTAGTGAAGATTTGCTTACGAACCCACGCATATCTGAGAGTTATTCCACTTGATATATCTGATGTACCATAAAATGTGCCAGCACCACCTCTAAGTAACTGTAGTCCATAACCATAAGGATCTAGATATCCTATGTTTATAAGCATCAGTGGTTTTATGGTGCCGTTCTGGACTTCAGGGCTGAAATAGTATTTTTCAACGAACTCTCGAGCACCGCTTAGAGCCTGCCAATGACCAGAAAAGAAGACAAACCATACAGTTCTGAGAGGTTTGGTTTTGCTTAATATCCTCGCAAGCTCGAGTAGATATGCTGGGGAGATAGCGCTCCACTTAGAATTAGCAAGTTGGGGAATCACACACCAATCATCGTAATGTGCCGTTACAAGGATTACCTCATCTGCTTTTGAGCCGGGTAGTATGCCTATTATGTTTTCTGCTGTTATTTCTCGATAACATATTCTCGACCATATTCGGACTGTTGCACCCTTCTCAGCTAGTTCTCTTAATTTTGAGCCCGTCTCGCCATCCACGTATAAGCGGGGGAAATGGAGTGGAGTATCTAGAAATTTCTTCAAAGCTTCCTGATAAGTTGATGGTTCGTTAGGGGCTATGAATATAACGGCCTTAGCACCGAACTTAGCAACATTTAGCCAATTATCCTCACTGTTATACTCCATCAAGGCTATAGAGCCAGCAATAGGCTTTCCATCTAAGTCCTCAAGACGTCCCCTACCCACATATACTAACCGGCCTGAAAGCCCCTCAGGAGGTGTGGGGGATGTCTGTATGCCGTTTGGCCATACAGCATATGCATTAAGCCTAAGCGAATTATTAACGAGTATAAAGGATTTTTCTTCTATCGGAACTACAACCTTATATTTATGATGTACCACTTTTAACCCATAGCTTTCTAGTTGTTTCGCGATATAGTCAGAGGCCCAGAGTGCTCCGGGATATCCTGTAACTCTACTTCCATGTTCTGATAGCTCCTTAATATGATGCCACATATTCGTGAAGTTCATTTTTTCCATTAATTCCCTTATTGTAATAGGAGAGTTATCTTTTAATTTAGAGTCAGTAAGTGTAGCATTAGAGATTTTTATACTGTTAGGTATGATCATTAATACGGTTATTATACCAAGTATAATAATCGTAATTAATTTTAAATTAACCGAGATGTAATTACTCAAACGAGTTATATCGAACGTCTGATCCACATCACTTCACCTCCTCTGAAGAGGAATAATAGGATACATGGTAAGTATCGGTTTCTCAGCTTATAATCTCTCCAAATAATTTTATAAGCTTTCTTTGAATAGTATTGTCTCTAGGGATTCGTACATGAATAAAGAAGTCAAAGATCAGGCAAAACCCTCATTTCGTTCTGGACTTACCTGGAGAGCGATAATGGGCCTTATTGCGATAGCGCTATTATTCATCCCAACTAACATATTTATGAACCTTTCCACGGGAATGATGATATCCACAGCAGCCATATACATTCTCGCGATACTCTTTTCGGAGCTCACTAGATATGGGGCGCGACCGCTCTCTAAGCAGGAGATGTACATAGTGTACTCTACGGTAGGAACCATAGCCGGAGCAGTACCTGCGTATTATTGGCTTGTTTACAGGGCCTTCTTCGTTGCAAGCCCTGTCACATATGCATATAGGGTGAACGGCATTCCTGTACCATATCTAGTGCCCGACTGGATAGTACCTCTAGGCGTGAAAACCTATACGTTAAGAACGCTTTTCCATCCGGCATGGATTAAACCCATTATGGTATTCACAATATTTCTGATATTCGGATTACTTGGAGATCTAGGGCTTACGATATTCCTATCGTATATAGCAGTCGAGGTTGATAAATTACCATTTCCCTTCGCGACCGTGGATGCTTCATTAATCGAAACTATAACTACGAGGGAAACCTCGAGAACAAGAGCGTTCATAGCTGGGTTTTATCCAGGCCTTATCTATGGCGCCCTTCTTTATGGCGGGTACGGACTGGGCGTTCCCATATTACCGCTCCCGTGGGCTGATTTCACATGGTTTACTGAGAAGTATATCCCAGGAGCCCTTATAGGTATCTCCACGGATCCTATGTCATTCGTACTGGGACTTATTATACCAGCATCGAGTGCCTTCGCTATGCTCTTAGGCTCTGCTATGGTGTGGATCCTGCTAAACTATGTGTTCACTATAAATCCGCAGATCTTTCCCCTATGGGCAAGCGAGTATTACAGGGGCATGAGCCTAAACACGATATACCAACGCTCATTCCAGAGGATCTGGATCTCTCCTCAATTCGGGCTTGCTCTAGGGTTAGCATTAGCTTTAGTAACGACCATAGGGAAAAGAGTATGGAGAGTACTAAAAAGCATCGCAAAAGCAGGTATAAAAGGCAGAGTGGAGTACTTCCCATCGCTATCAATGGGGATAGTCTTCTTCCTTATAGGCTCGATAGGATCATCTCTTATGCTCTACCTGCTTATCCCCCAGCTGCCGCTCTACTTAATACTAATGGCTTCCCTAGGCGTTAGCTTTGCTATAGCTCTAGTCGCCGTATACTCCATTGGGGAGATAGGGTTCTTCCCTCAGATGCCCTGGCCATGGCAAGCGATAGTATACATGACCCCATACCAAGGCGTGGCTGCCTGGATAATGTCCCCTTATATATGCTATGGAACGCCCGGCTTCTGGTCCCAGTCCGTTAAAGTGGCGTATTTAACTGAGACCACACCTAAGGACTACTTTAAGGCAATAACCATAGCCGTGGTACTAAATGCAGTGGTTGGGTTGCTTGTCATGGATGCGTTTTGGAGATTAGCCCCGATACCTTCAAGCGCTTATCCAGCCTCCATAATATATTGGCCACTTTACGCGACAAATGACTGCCTATTCATAACTAGACAGATAAGGCTTGACCCCGTCCTGATAGCTGGCTCAGCTGCTTTGGCGTACGGCATGGTGGTGCTTAGCAATATAATCAAGAGTTTCCCAGCCATACCCCTAATTATGGGATGTTACATGTTACCACCACAAGCGATAACGGTGTTCATAGGCTCCTTCATAGGCAATTACGTGCTTGCTAGGTACCTGAGGAAGGAAATGTGGGAAAGCATAAAGGGAGTGTTTGGGGCTGGTTTGCTCTCAGGAGTTGGAGTGTTCGTAGGGATATATGTAGCGTTAACGCTGATATCGAAGGCCGCATGGGTTTGGCCATGGTAAACAATTATAGATCACACGATCTCCTAACTTAAGGGAGTTTTTGTATGAAACGATATGGCAGCCAGACCTGATAGGTTTGGTAGGCAGACCTGCCGGCGCGCATCCATCTGGCAGGTATGAAACGCACCTCCCTGAGACGCCTTAATGAGAAACATATGCCTTCAGCTATTATGAGTCTCACGTTTTGATCCATAGTTTCTTGAGTCCTACTTTATCGAAATCCTCATCTTCAGTTGCTATCGCCTGCAGGCCATGGTTCTCTATCGTCGCTACGTGTATAGAATCCGATGGCCTGAGCCCATACTTGACCATTAGCTCCTTAGCCCTTAAATACTCGTTCAGGCCTATCGGCAATACATCGACATAGGGCAATATCGCTCTATCTATGAAATCTATGGTCTCTTTAAACTCCACGTCGTACTTCCTCTTGGACACGTATATCACTTCATCTAGGACTAATGCATTGATATATAGTAGGTGGTTTGATAGCAGATCCAGCCAGAAGTCCTCTACGAGTTTGGCCTCGTCATCAGGCATCTTAACGTTCAGGTACACCAGTAGGCTAGCATCGACGAATACCTTCATTCCTCGAACTCCTCCTCTAAGTCGATCTTAGCTAAATCCCCCAGCCTAGCCTCTTTGCCCCCTATTCTCTTCTTCCTCTCCCTGATCCACATCAGGACATCCCTGGGATCCTCTATTCCCCTTAGTATCAGCTTATCATCAGCTGGTTCGAGTATCACGTATCCTCCTTCCCTAATCCTGTAGGCCTCCCTGAAGATCTTAGGTATTACTATCTGCCCCTTAGGGCCAACCTTAATCCTTAGTTTAACCATCGGTATCACTAAGTATAACTATTAGATTAACAAATATAAACATTATGTATAACTAACCATGGCATCTGAGAAGAGGATGCCCCAGGGAGATAAGGGTCACAGCTTGAAACGTATGATCCACGAAGGACCTAGATGAGGGCTATGAATGTCGTCTTGGAAGGCTTCTACACCACATCGTGCTACTGGCTAAAAGGTGTTAGATTCTAAAAATAGAGGGATTTAGGATTTTGAAATCTAACACTCCATGAAGCATTAGCCGTTAAGCTTTATAATGTCGGGAAGGAAGTGAATAACTAGTCACCTTTGATTACGCTATGTTCTCCAAATGATGAACGTGCTCCCCCTGAAAGTATAGGATCGTTGTCCCACTCCTGGTAAATGAAGAGCTCTTAATTTCTTGACCTGCTAATCCCGTGCTAAAATCCAGTATCTTCCTTCCCTAAAGATCCTCCTCTCATATGAAGCTTCTTCGATCTCGATATTGGCAGCAGATATCATCTAAGGGCCTTGAGATTAGGCGATCTTTGAGCGGTACAGCATCGCTTGCCTAGGCCGTCTAGTATTAGGATTAACTTGTTTATGACCTCCCTGCCGAGCAATCTCTTGCCATGTCCGAAATAAGGCGTTTCAAC
>JAGGXX010000002.1 GCA_021162845.1 Thermoprotei archaeon
ACGCCGCGGTTTTGATCTACGCGCTATACAAATTAATCATGATACTCAGAAATAAGTAGCACTCGTTTTTGAGTAATGCTTATATCGTTCACCTATCATAACTCCTCGTTAGTGGTATTATGATTGACCTCTCTGATGTTGTCGGTTTTAGGTTGAAGAGGGAGAATAAGAGGCTGAAGAGTGGGGAAAGGAAGACCTACGTCTATCTTTTAGCGAGGATGAGCGATGGGAGTGAGGTTCGTATTGGTAGGGTTGAGAGAGTCGTAGAGAGATACCTTGCGTGGTGCGGGGGGTGGGATTCGAACCCACGATGGGCCTGCACCCACCGGATCTTGAGTCCGGCCCCTTTGTCCTGGCTCGGGCACCCCCGCGTCGTACGTTTTCTATGTTCGGCATCGGCATATTTTAGCTTGTTGCTATGGTTTAATCAATGTCCCCACCCTCTCTCCATGGGCTATCCTCAACATGTTCTCTGGCCTACGGCCGTTGAATACTATGGTCTTTATGCGTGACCTCTCGATTATATTAAGGGCCAGATCGTCGAAGAGCGGATACGTTCCGGGTAACGTACCTCGTCTCAGAAGAGACCTCAGCTCCCTTATCGTCACCTCCCTTAACAGTCTTGCTTTTGGGTCTCTCTTTGGATCCGACGTGTATACGCCATCGACGTCTGTAGCGTTAAGCAGATAATCCGCGTTTATGGTTTCGGCTAAGATAGCCGCTACCGCAAGGGTGGACTGGCCCGGCTGTAAGCCACCGCATACTACTATCTTACCGGAGCTTAGCGCTTCCAACAGCCCTTCATAGCTGGTAGGAACGGGGCTATACGCGTATCCCTTAAGGGCAGCTATTAACACCAGCGCATTGGCCCTGGTCACGAGCATGCCCATGTAATCCTTGAGCGCATTACTGGCCCCTAGCTCTGAAAGAGCGGATATGTAGGATCTGGCAATCGTGCCGCCTCCTATCACTATATGAAGGATATGACCCTCCTCCCTAAGCTGAAGGGCGTTCCTGGCATATTCCTTAATAAGTGTCGTGTCCATCTTCCCGTTATTCTTGAAGAGGGCGTGGCCGCCTAACCTCAGCACTAACTTCATATTTAAGTCCCTCCCTACTTTTAACGCCTTAAATAGGCTTAATATAGCCGACCTTTCAGGGTGATCAACATGCCTTCCTTAAGCGAGGTAGAGAGGTATAGGTTAGAGAGGTTGATAAATGAGCTCAAGATGAAGAAGGGAAGGGGTACTGAGCTCATAACGCTCTACGTGCCATCAGGGAGGAGACTCGATGAGGTAATATCGCTGCTAAGACAGGAGTATTCGCAGGCCTCTAACATCAAGGACCGAACCACAAGACATCACGTCCTCGACGCCCTGACGACCGTTATGCAACGCCTCAGGATGGTAGGCATGAAGGCGCCCAAGAACGGGTTAGTGGTCTTCTGCGGCTACATAGATGTAGGCGTACCGGGCAAGGAGCGGTTGGAAGTTCACTTGCTCGAGCCACCCGAGCCGGTCAAGATATGGCTCTACAGGTGCGATTCGAGGTTCCACACTGAGATCCTTGAGAGGATGATTAGAGAGCACGATATCTACGGATTAATAGTGATAGACAGGAACGAGGCAGCGATAGCCGTGCTCAAGGGGGTTAGCGTGGAGATACTTAAAACGCTTACATCTGGCGTCCCCGGGAAGCACAGAAGGGGCGGTCAATCCTCCCGCCGCTTTCAGAGGATAATCGAACAAAGGGTGCACGAGTTCTTCAAGCGAGTGGGAGAACATGCCAACACGATATTCCTCGAAAACCCTGACCTACGAGGGATATTAATAGGTGGCCCCGGTCCCACGAAGGAAGCCTTTTTCAAGGGAGATTACTTGGACTACAGGCTTAAGCAGAAAGTACTAGGCCTAGTGGACATAGGGTACAGCGGTGAGGAGGGGATTTATGAGCTGATAAAACGTGGGAGCACGCTACTCGAGGACACGCGTTATATGCATGAGAGGCGAATACTGAACAAGTTCCTGGAGTACGTGATAAGGAAGAGCGATCTAGTCGCTTATGGCGAAGATGAGGTAAGGAAAATGTTGACCTATGGCGCCGTAGAGATGCTCATACTCTCCAGGGATCTACCTGATACACTGGTTACGGTCGAGTGCGCTAATTGTGGAGCCAAGTACGTTGCTCGAGTTAAGAGCGAGAGCGAGAAGCTCGCCCTTACCTGTAATAAATGCAAAGGACCTGTTAAAATACTGAATGAGAAGCCCCTAATCGATGACCTGATAGAGAAAGCGCAATCCCAAGGCGTCAAGATAGAACTAATATCATCCCAGGTGGAAGAGGGGGAGATGTTCAGGAAGGCATTCGGGGGCGTAGGTGCCATATTGCGTTTTAACCCTAGAGGACACGGCTTTACGTGACCGATAAGATAAGGGATAAAGCTTTAATAGGCGATATCTGAGGAGATAGACTTAGGATGGGCCGGTAGCTCAGCCTGGTAGAGCACTCGGTTCGCACCCGAGAGGTCCCGGGTTCAAATCCCGGCCGGTCCACCAACACGTCCTCTTTGTCCGGGATCATGTAAGTTAGATCGTAATTACCATCCCTTTATTGAATTCGAGATATTACGCTAGCTATGCCTCATAAGCCCACACGATGTTAAGGGGCCTGGATCCCCTCAAGACTCTTAAGACGTTATCAACACAGAACCTAGCTGCTTCCCTGAAGAAATCCACGGTCCAGCTCGCTTGATGGAGGCTTAATTGAGCGTTATGGAGCTTAAGTAGCGGATTATTCGCAGGAACAGGCTCTACGCTCCAGACATCTATATGAGCGGCCTTTAACCTACCAGCCTTTAAGGCCTTATAAAGGGCTCTTTCATCTACAACAGCGCCCCTAGAGGTGTTTATTAAGATCGCGCTATGTTTCATGAGGTTTAACTCCCGCTGACCTATCATATGCCTCGTTTCCTCAGTTAAAGGTACGTGAAGAGTAACTACGTCCGATTTTCTGAGAAGGTAATCTAGGTCTACCTTTTCCGCCTTGTAGATCTTAATGGCGGCTTCGTTCACATAGGGATCATATACTAGGATCCTGACGTTGAACGGTTGAAGCAGCCTTGCAACGTGCCTCCCGATCCTGCCGAAGCCTATTATCCCCACCACCTTACCCGTGAGCCTCTCTGATAATGAACGCGGCCTCTCATTCCATCGAGCTTTCCTGGCCAGGGAATCCCTCTCCCGAATTCTATGAAGAAGGGAGAGGATGGCAGCTAATGTAAACTCAGCGACGTCTAAGCTGTTTATACCTGGAATATTACAAACGTATATTCCCTTCTCCTTACATGTCTTGACGGGAATTATATCGACTCCGACTCCAAATTTCTGAATTATCTTAAGTCGTCTAGCCTTCTTGACCGACTCGGGCGTTATCCTAGAGTCCGCTACGATGACTCCATCTACCTCCAGGAGCTCTTCCTCAGGGACATATTCGTGGAATATCCTTGAAACACGAACTTCGACCCCAGCTTCATTGAGAAGTCTGACCATCTCTTCAGCCATAGGGAGAGGTTCGGTTATGTAAACCTTCATGGACTTCAAGCAGTGACCACCAGGTAGAGGTCGTATGAGGCGCTTAATTTGCTTTGCGAAACTGTTTATGTTTTTGGAAGAGATTAATAGACCTTAAGGTATTTTAGTCCTCTTAACACTATTACATAGCTACTTGCTATATGTTTATCCAAGGTAAGCTTCCTATGAATTTTAATAGCATGCCTAGTGCTTTTAGCAGATCAACCAAAATTACCCCAAAACTGTGTTTTTAACCCTAATAGAATAGCATGCTCAATTAGCTATTCCTTGGCAAACCTAGTGATCTTCCTATTAGCTGTGGGACTATTTACATATCTCTTAGTCTTAATCCTAGTGAGACCTTCAAACACTATAAGCCCATATTCTATAGGCTTTGGAGTGGGTAGATGCTCTAGATATAGCCAAATCAGCACTTGAATGAGAACCTTGGGCGGTCTCTGAGACTGATGATTACATCCCTCCTTTCTTTTCCTGGCTAGCTTGTATAGTTCAAGCAGTAGTGGTAGACGTCTCTTCCCAAAATAGGCTTTAGCATATAACCACGATCCATCCAAAGGATATCTGATCTTAACAAGGAAGAATCAGCATAGGTGAGGATCTTAATGTTGCGATTACCTTCATCAAATTTACTACCACCACATGCAGGCCACATTTTTAATATGAACAATTTTTCCATCAGTAACTTCTAATCCTTCCCAAACTGGCTTACCTGTTTGTACGCTGTTTCAAGGTACTTATAGTTTGGAACTACATCATAATAGCCCCTTAGTAGCCCTTTTATGATTAATACCATGTTTGACGAATTTCAGTATTAGCTCTTACCGCCTTAGCGTAAGCCTTTGCCAACCTGCATAACTTCATGTAGTGTTCTGAGGAAATCTTCCGCATTTTCCTTGGTGATTAATTTAGCCTGTAAGCTCCTTGACAATTGCTATCATCCTCTTGCTGATCAAGCTAAGCCCCTTAACTTTCCCCTCCTAACAAGAGGCGAATTAGAGCAGTTATTCTAATGAGGGGTAGGCATGGTGGAGGTAAAAATGGAGTTAAAAACGATCTCTAGGCGTCCGCTTTGTAGGCGAGTTTACCCCTTACGAAGACCATGTCTATTCTAGAACGAGGTTTTATCGGATGATCGGAAGCTACTATGATATCTGCATCCTTGCCAGGCTCGATACTACCAACTCGGTCGGCTATGCCCAGGGCCCTAGCGGGATTGATAGTTATCAGCTTAAGGGCTTCATCTAAGCTTAATCCATTCTTCACAGTCACGGCCGCTAGGACTCTTAAGTGCTTCTGGGGGATTACGGGATGATCTGTCATTATCGATACGTTAACACCCTTTCTGTACATGATTACTGGCGCTTCATCGCTTATGTATTTAAAGTAGGCGGCCCTCCTAGGGATTAGAGGTGGTCCATAAATCACTGGGATCCTCTTTGCCGCCAACATGTCAGCGACGAGCTGGCCTCCAAAACATGGTCTATGGTAGCTCTGAGGCCGAATTCCTCGATTAAGTTCACAATTGCATATATCTCATCGGGAGATGTAGATAGGTGAATCTTGGCTAGGAGCTCGCCTTTTAAGACGCGGGAGATCACCTGTAGCATTAGCTTCTCCTCGGGATCTACCTTATCTTCCTTTAGCTTACCTTCGCTCAGCTCCTTCGCCCTTATAAGCCAACTTCTTAGCATAGCGACCGTTCCCATGCGGGTAGTTGGGTAAGGGATCTTGCTCTTGTATTCGCGGGGTCTCTTAGGGCCCAAGGCCATCTTAAGTGCAGCCTCGCCCTTCATGACCATGTCTCGTAACGAAGCGCCGTATGTCTTCATTATCGTGCCTATACCGCCTATGACGTTTGCGCTTCCAGGGCCCGTGTAAACCGTCGTGACGCCACCTTCAAGGGCATGCTTAAACCCCTCATCATACGGATCGATGGCATCCAGAGCCCTTAAATGGGGAGTCACAGGGCTATAGAAGTCGTTAACGTCAGAGTATTCCCAGTCGAGTCCCTCGGGTATGACGCCTATATGGCTATGTGCGTCCACGAGGCCTGGTGCTATGACTTTATCATGCACCTCAATTACTTCAGCGTCATCCGGTACGGATACCTCATCTTTACTCCCAACGGCCATTATTTTACCGTTCCGCTCATCAAATAGCACCACGCCGTTTTTCAGTATGGGTCCGGTGACCGTTATCACCCTACCACCTATTAAAGCGATCACGAAGGCTCACCTCTCATAGAGGATGTTACCATTCACTATCGTATAGGCGACTTTAGAGGAGGGATCTAGAGGGTCGCCTTCGAAGAGGACTAGATCCGCATCTTTACCGGGCTCGACACTACCAATGCGATCGGCTATACCCAGTATCTCCGCGGCATTGATCGTAATAGACCTTAGCGCTTCATGAGCGGGAAGGCCTTCACCTACAGCTACAGAAGCCAACAAGCTCAAGTACTCTATGGGAAGCGTCGGATGATCCGTGGTAAGCGCGAACTTCACGTTGGATTTATAAAGGTAAACGGGAATCCTCGAATCGACTTCCTTGAGCTCAACGCCGCGTTTTGAGAAGACTATGGGACCGAGGATGACCGGAATTCCCCTTTCACTCAGGACATCAGCTACTTTAAACGACTCAATACCATGGACTACTGCTATCTTACTGATTTCAAACTCCTGAAGGATATTGATAAGGCTGAGCATGTCCCTCGTAGTATATGCGTGAATTAGGGCCGTGAGCTCGCCTCTTAGCAGCTTTGCAAGCGCCTCGAGCTTCAGGTCTATAGGGGCATCACCCTTATCCCTGCGCTGAAGATAATCCTTGGCCTTAAATAGGTGGGCCCTTATGGACGCTAGCATGCCCATACGCGTAGTGGGAACCATCTTATTCTCTTCTAGGAATCTCTTAACGTGCTCCCCAACGGCTATGATTATGGCATGTTCCTTCATGAGCACCTCTCCGTTAACTTTGAGGATGGCTGTTTGACCAGGCATGATCGTAATGGAGTCGACCAATCTACCGAAGGACATATATGAGCCCGGATGCACGGCTACCGTCGTCACGCCACCTTTTAAGGCATTCTTGAACGCTGGATCATAAGGATCTAGGGAGTCTATGACCCTGAGGTGAGGGGTTATGGGATCCGATTTTTCTACGCCATGATCGCCTACTTCACGTTCCAGTACATAAATTCCCATATGGGTACATGCATCTATGAGCCCAGGTAAGGCGGTAAGACCCTCCGCGTTAAGGATCTCGGCCGAGGAGGTCCCTGGCTTTACGTCCTTGTCGATCTCCTTGATAACACCATCCTCTATCAGTATGGATACGTCCTTTAGGGAGCCTGACTTTGACATTGTGTGTACTAGCCCTATGTTCTTGATCAATAGCTTCTTAGCCATACATAGATGACCTCATTAAGTATATCAAGTGAGGGTATTTAGGAAATAAAGATTACCATGAGGCTTGAATGCAGACGTCGCTTGCCTGAGGTTGCTTTCAAATATATACTGATTATAGATCTATAATACCGTGCTTGATTTCCAAATATCTTGTCATTATGCGAAATACTTAAAAACACAACTCAATGGCATAATTACCTAAGTATAATATATAGTGGGGTATTACATGAGGAGCGAAGTGTGTCTCTTAATGTTGATGTTACTTGTGCTAACCACCGCCATGCCAACCGGGATCTGGGAGTTAAAGGCCCAGGAGGTAGAAGGACCAAGGCTAGGAGGTACCCTAGTCATAGCTATATCTGGGGATCCAAAGAGCTTCAACCCTGACTCCCAGGTAGACGATATGGGCTATCCGATCTTCAGCGTAATATACAACAAGCTGGTCACCCTCGACATAAACTATAACGTAATCCCAGATCTAGCCTATAAGTGGGAGGCATCACCTGACGGAAAGGTCTATACGTTCTATCTCTACCCTAATGCGACCTGGCATGATGGAGTCCCGGTCACCTCGGAGGACGTTAAATGGACCCTAGAGGCCATCAAGAAGTTCAAGGGCATAGCATATGGGAATATAAAGGCGGAGAACATAGAGAAGATAGAGTGCCCCGATGAGCATACGGTGAAGATATATCTGAAGGAGCCATTCGCGGCGTTCCTTCAGTTCTTAGCTTGGTATGGCACCTTCATAATGCCTAAGCACATATATGAGAAGTATGAGGACTGGATGGATCCGAATAACCCATATCTGAATAAACCCGTAGGTTCAGGACCATTCAAGTTCGTTGAATGGGTTAAAGGGGATCACGTAACTGTTGCCGCTAACGAGAAGTTCTTCAAGGGAAGGCCATACCTCGATAAGATAGTCTATAGGATAATACCTGACCCGACTACTGCTGTCCAGGCCCTACTCAAGGGGGAGGTCGACTATCTACACATGAGGCCTCCATTAGCGGAGGTGCCTAAGCTACAGAAAACCCCAGGCATAAACGTCATGATAAGGCCCACACCTAGCAGGTATTACATAGGGTTTAACCTCGAGAAGGCGCCCTTCAACGACATAAGGGTTAGGCGAGCTATAGCCATGGCTATAAATAGGACCGAGATTGTTAGGAAGGCATATCAGGGCTACGCCTTCGAGGCTAAAGGATTCTATATTCCCGCCATTAGTTGGGCGTTTAACCCCAACATAGACGTCCCGCCATTCGACCTTAAAGAAGCGGAGAAGCTGTTAGATGAAGCGGGGTACACTAAGGGGCCTAACGGTATCAGGTTTAAGGCCAAGATCACGTACTTCACGATATATCCATGTGAGCAGGTATGCACCGTGATAAGGGATAACCTGAAGAAGATAGGGATCGACGTTGAACTTGAGGGACTTGAAATAGCAGCGTGGGAGGAGAAGGTAGTTAAGAGGAAGGAGTTCGACATGGCGTTATGTGATGGATTCCATGGGCCCGACCCAGATAACATAAGGTTCCGATATGGACCCGGAGCTTACATAAACTTCGCTGGCTGGAACAATAGCGAAGCGAAGGAATTACTCGATGAGGCCTCAAAGACCGTAGATCAAGAAGAGAGGAGGAAGATGTACTGGAGGGTACAGGAGCTTATGGCCGAAGAACTACCTTACATACCCCTCGTAGACCTAGTATGGATATACGTATCCAGATCAGAATTCCACGGCTTCCCATGGGAGCCGGAATCGCAGGGCAAGGTAGGATATTACGATCACAGGCTTGTATGGTGGGAGAAGGGCAAGCCCATAGGGCCGATAGTCATCGAGGCACCGACCAGCATAGAGGCGTTCGCCGGTGACTCGGTGGAACTTAAGGTTAAGGTCACGGATAGCGAAGGAGCGGCCATAACTAACGC
This sequence comes from Thermoprotei archaeon, assembly GCA_021162845.1. Classification (GTDB taxonomy): domain Archaea; phylum Thermoproteota; class Thermoprotei; order QMSL01; family B3-G16; genus JAGGXX01. Next base: position 8,930 of record JAGGXX010000002.1, read on the forward strand.
CACCCTAACCGTCAATCTATTCAAGAACGGAGAGCTCATACGGACCATAGGCGCTTCCCACACGGGAGGAGGCGTCTACCTAGCTAAGATAGATACCTCGGGCCTCAGTGGGGATTATACAGTCAAAGTAGCAGCGACTTACGTGCTTAAGGGATTCAAGATGAGCGGAGGAGAGTCCATTAGCCTAACCGTGAAGCCAGCGTACATGAAGTACCTGCCTTATGTAGCGATAGCGGTAGTGGTGATCTTGATAGCAGTAGCAGTGGCATATAGGCTAATTAAGAAGAGGAGAGAAGAAGAGGAGGAAGGGTGATCCTGGTTGGCATCAATGAAGGCGTACATGACTAGGAGGCTCATTGAAACCATAATAGTCGTATTTTTTGCCATGTTTGTGAACTTCTTCATAATTAATTTAGCTCCAGGAGACCCTGCTAGGATAATGACTGGGGAGTTCGGTTATGCTTGCCCAGAATATGTGGAAGCCATGAGGAAGAAGTGGGGACTGGATAAGCCGCTACATGAGAGGTTCCTCATTTATCTCGCTAACGTGCTGAAGGGGGATTTGGGCTACTCGTACGGCTATTATAGCCCCGTAGCCCAGCTAATAGCCGAGAGGATAGGGGCTACGTTACTGCTCATGCTGACCGGCATAATGTTGGCGTTTGTCATAGGGACGTTAATCGGAGCCCAAGCAGGGAGAAAGATGGGCTCCAAGACCGATATGACTCTATCCTTCATTAACTTAATGTTATGGTCCATGCCCGTATTCTGGCTGGGCCTGATATTAATCCTCGTATTCTCCGTATGGTGTGGATTCTTCCCGACGAGCGGGATGATGAGCGTTCGGACCGAATATCATGGGATGTGGAAATACCTAGATATACTCTGGCATTTAACGCTCCCCGCCATAACCCTAGCTCTAGCTGAACTGCCGATATACTTCAAGATAGTCAGGGCGAGCGTAATAGAACAGACCTCTGAGGAGTACGTCCGAACTTTCAGGGCCGTAGGAATGCGCGAGGATAAAGTGTTCAAGAGATACGTATTGAGGAATGCGCTGGTACCCCCAGTCACCATGCTCGGCCTTCACCTAGGCTACGTGTTAAGTGGCGCGGTATTGATAGAGGTGGTCTTCGGATGGCCTGGTTTAGGTAGGCTACTCCTCGAAGCCGTTTATAGGAGGGATTACCCAGTGCTCATGGGGATGTACCTGGTGACCTCGATCTGCGTTGCGTTAGCGAACCTAGCTACGGATCTCATTTACATGATCCTCGATCCCCGCATAAGGTATAGGTGAGGAGGCATGAGAAGACGGGGAAGACGTGTGAGTTCTTTAGAGAAGCTGAAGGTCTACTGGCAGATATATTCGGAGAGTAGAGCTCATGTGATAGCCCTGATACTCTTCTTAATAGAAGTGATATTAGCGATATTGGCCCCTTATCTGCCACTTCCGGATCCTTACGCCCTTGAATACCCCCTCTTCCTTCAACCCTCTCAAAAACATCCGTTCGGAACTGATAGCATGGGGAGGGACATCTTCAGCCGAGTGATATGGGGGGCTAGGACTTCATTGGAAGTAGGCGTGATAGCCGCGGGTATATCGGCCTTAGTCGGAATATTAGTGGGGGCGATAGCCGGCTATTACGGCGGCATAATAGACGATATCCTGAGCAGGATTACCGACGTATTCCTCATGATACCGGCATTCTTCCTGATACTTTACGTAGCGGCGGTTTATGGCGCTAACATATACTGGATGATGGCCATCATAGGTTTAACGATATGGCCCTCTAACGCGAGGATAATGAGGGCTCAGGTACTCTCGTTAAAGGAGAGGGAATTCGTGCAAGCGGAGATAGTGATGGGGGCCAGTAACTTTAGGATATTATTCCACCACGTAATACCCAATGCCATACAGCCCGTATTAGCGAACACGATTCTCCAGATGGCTAGAGCGATCATAATGGAGGCCTCGTTGAGCTATATTGGCGTAGGCGACCCAAACACGATAAGTTGGGGAAGGATGATATATGAGGGGCAGGCTTTTATAGCTACGTATCCCTGGGTTCCGTTATTCCCAGGATTAGCCATAGCTTATACAGTCTTTCTCATAAACGTGATAGGAGATGGTCTTAGCAAGATACTAGCCCCGAGGATAGGGCGGAGGTTAGTGTAATGAGCCTACTCGAGGTCCGAGATCTAAGCGTCCGCTATCATACTAAGAAGGGCGACGTGAAGGCATTGAATAATATATGGTTCAGGCTCGAGAGGGGAAAGGTACTAGGTGTTCTCGGCGAGAGCGGATGCGGGAAGACAACACTGGCCTATTCGATAGTAAGGATATTACCACCGAACGCGAGGATAACCTCAGGTAGCATACTATTCGATGGCGTTAACCTACTAGAGCTATCCGAGCGGAAGATGAACAGGGTGAGGTGGAAGAGGATCTCGATAATTTTCCAAAACGCCATGAGCGCCCTGAGCCCCGTACATACGATAGGATCCCAATTACTCGACGTCATATACACGCATAATAGGAAGATGACTAAGAGGAAAGCCCTTGAGCTCATAGAGGAGAAGCTGAAGATAGCCGGGCTTAATACGAGCATCTTAAAGAGGTATATCCATGAATTGAGCGGTGGTATGAGGCAGAGGGTACTCATAGCCATGAGCCTCTTGTTCAATCCAGAATTAGTGATAGCCGATGAGCCCACTACTGGGCTTGACGTAGTCCTGCAATATCAGATACTAAAGGAGATCAAGAGCCTCCAGGAAAAGCTCGGGCTATCGATGATGGTCATAAGCCATGACGTCTCCGTAGTGGCTAACATGAGCGATGAGGTCCTAGTCCTCTACGGTGGCAGGATGATGGAATATGGCGATGCCTTCGAAGTGTTCCATAATCCAATGAACCCTTACACGTACCTATTATTGAGATCCCAACCGGACATAAGGAAGCCCAGATCTAAAATAGTGGAGATACCAGGAAACCCGCCTAATTTGATCTCCCCGCCCAACGGTTGCATCTTCCATCCTAGGTGTCCCCTTGCCAAAGATATATGCCAGAAGGAGGAGCCAAACTTAGTCGAAGTAAGTAAAAACCATTTCACTAGATGTCATTTCCCTGACGAACTGAAAGAGGAGGCGATAACGTGAAGGTGAATGCGTTAATTGAGACTAAAGGCCTTAAGAAGTATTTCCCAGTAAGGGTGAGCCTCCTAAGGAAGAACTATATAAGGGCTGTAGATGGAGTCGACATCTCCATAAGGGAAAGCGAGATATTGGGACTAGTAGGCGAGAGCGGATGTGGGAAGACAACGCTTGGAAAACTACTAGTTAGACTGATAGAACCTAGTTCGGGAAAGATAATGTTCAGGGGTAGGGACATTAGCAGACTTAGAGGGTCAGCCCTTAGCGAGTTCAGGAGACAAGCACAGATGATCTTCCAGAACCCGTTTACTGCCCTTGACCCCAGGTACACGCTGATGAACAGTATCTCCGAACCCTTACTGATCCACAAGCTAATTAAGACCAAAGACGAACAGATAGAGGCCGTAGCTAAGGTACTTGAAGAAGTTGGCTTAGTACCTCCTGAGGACTTCATGTACAGATACCCTCATGAGCTGAGCGGAGGACAATTGCAGAGAGCGGTAATAGCGAGGGCCATAATAATGAAGCCTAAGTTCTTAGTAGCTGATGAGCCGACCTCGATGCTCGATGCCTCCTTAAGAGCAGGGATAATGAACCTGATGTTAAATTTAAGGGAGGAACATAGGCTCTCGATACTCTTCATAACCCACGACATAGCTTCAGCGTATTACATGTGTGATAACATAGCGGTTATGTATCTCGGCAGGATAGTCGAACGGGGCAGTACGCATGATGTAGTGAAGAAGCCGCTTCATCCCTATACGCAAATATTGATGTCCAGCATACTGCCACCCGATCCGGAGCATAGGTTTTCATCGGAGGTGAAGATACGAGGAGAGCCCATGATGATGTTCCAGCCGAAGGGGTGCAGGTTTGCGGATAGATGTCCTTATGCGAAGGAAATCTGTCATAAAGTCGAGCCAGCGTTAACTGAGATATCGAATGGTCATGAGGTCGCATGTCACCTATACGAGGAATGAGATAGCCTACTAGATCACTATTGCCAGCTCGTCGGCCTTCCTAAGCACTATGCCTAAGGCCAATACGGAAAATACCAACGATGTCAACGCCAGACCTGTTATTATCCCCTCAAGTTCCTTGTCCTTTTCGCCGCCCCCGTACATAGTACTTATCTCGAACTTATAGTTCCCATTACCGGAGATCCTGCACTGCGTGCCCAGACATGAAAGCACATCGGTAAACATAGTCCCTTGTGCTTCCCTTAAGAGGCCTTCCTCGTCATAGGAGGCTTGCATGCTTAAGACTATTCTCAAATCGATGCCTAAAACGTTAACAATGTACGTCTTATTGAGTAAGATCTTCTTGCCGGGCCCAGTCTTTCTGTAGAAGAGATCTAATGCGTTAAGCCTGTTGAACACCACTCTAACACCATCGGATGAAATAGGCGACGCTAAGCGTACACGCCCGTTATCGATCTTCATAACCACAGGTTCTTCATCGATTCCCTTATCACAGAGCACGCGGCCATAGCAGTAGAACTTGTAATCCACCTTGAAGTCTAACACCCGCACGGATGACACGATGGCTTTAGCTGAGATCATGGAATAGGCGCCACCTGCCATAACCAATAAGATGGTTAAAGCTAGTACGGTCTTAGATATAGTACCCAGCCCTCTACGACCGAAATAGACGTAGTAGAAATACCTTCGCGTGGCGGTAAGCATTCTCACTAGTTTATGCCTATTCTTGTCCATCACATACGGGAGCAATGCTAAACCTCCTATGAAGCCACCAGCATGGGCGAAGACGGCGACTCCAATAGACCCTCCCATATATCCTTGAAGCACCTGTGTGACAAACCAGAATATCAGGTATGCAGCCGCACTCCATGTGAAGGAAACGGGGAAGAAGAAGTAGAAGAAGTACATCGATATCCTACTGCCAGGGAAAAGCAGTAAATAGGCCCCGAGGATGCCGCTAATGGCACCTGATGCACCGATCGCCGGCACTACAGCTGATAAGGGGCCCTCTAAGGGGATGAAGGCTGTATGAAAGGCCTCCGCCACCATGCCTGAGGCTATGTAAAGGAGCAGGTACCTCTTGCTACCTATGACCGATTCCACGGATCTACCGAAGTTATAGAGGTAGAGCATGTTGAAAAACACGTGAAATAGATTAGCATGAAGGAACATGGAAATGAAGAGCCTATACCAGTGCGAGGGATAAGTCATGAGGGCTGGGATATAGGCGCCCCAGAAGAGCCATCTGTCGGATATAGTGATGAAACCATTCTCCGCTGTCGTTATGACATAAGCTATAGCATTAAGCGCCACAAGGACTACTGTTACTCGAGCTGGAGGGAGTTTAAGCCCTGTTTGCGATTGGGGAATCGCTACACCCACTGACTTCCACCGTTCTTTAATTTTCAAGAGGGGTTATTTTAACATGCGCCTGAGTACATTATCGATGTAATGCACGGAGATATTCAAAATAGCCAGGCTTCACTTCCTCGTCACTATGTGATGTACGTCAAGTCACTGCTCACAGCCGAGGCCACGGTTAACATGGAATGCCGTGTCGTGGCCTCCCTCGAAACTGGTGATCACACGATATTCGTAGGCGAGATATTAACCGCATATGTCTCAGAGGAGGATAAGCCCATCCTGTTCAATATGGGAGAGAGGAGGTTTAAGCCCTTCAAATGCTGATAGGGAAAATACGGCATTGCTCTTTTACTACATATCCGTTCTACTCTCCTTAGAGGTAGAGGATCGTAAAAATAAATATGCAATATGATAATATTTTTAATTTAGGTAAGGATAAAACATGATACGAGTGTATATTATTATACTTGTAATATCAGTGGCTTCGATTATCACGACTCCCTTCATAGTAACCGCCAAGACCGCTTCCATCCTTGGCTCGAGATATGATGTACCATCTGAAGAAGTGGAGCTAGACCAGGACTTCGCGGATTTCTTAGCGACTGCAGCATCCTCTGCAGGATATAACGCGCGAAACATGTATGGGAGCGATACTACTAAGTCAAACATACTTCAAGCGGCAGGTGCTTTCGGGGATCCTGGAGCCAATGACTTCGCCTTTTACATAGGGCACGGTGGCTGTACATCCACTATACACTTCTACATCATAACGGATGCTGGGACAAACGTCTATGACGATGAGATATACCCCTACTCAGCTGACAGGTACGTGATATTCGTAAATCTCTGGGCCTGCTATCAAGGAGGCATGATAGGCTTTATTTCAGGCGATGAGGTGCGCGGGATGCCTCTAGCTTGGCTGCATACCACGGATCTAAGCGGGGATGGTTATGCAAACCCGGATGGGAAGGGGTATGCCTTCCTAGGCTTCACAGGGGAAGCGCCGGGCCTCTCCAATATCGATGAGCAGTTCACCAGTGGTTCCTCATGCCTATACCCGCTCTACAGCTTCGCAACAGAGTTCTACGCGACCCTCCTAGGATGTTATGCTGAAAAGCGCGACATCCGCAAAGCCTTAGATTTTGCGTCCTGGCAGGTATGGGGAAAAGAGCGCTTTAGCGAGACAGTCCTATACCAGGGCTTTTCCACAAGCAAGGGGTCATCGAAAATGGTGCTCTACGGCGATGGTACGCTTACCCTCCCCTAGGAGGTGGTGGCTATGCGTATTAAGATATCCCTCATAGTATTGTTCGCAATATTGGCTGGGGCCGCCATCATACCCGCCATCTCAGCACGAGGCATACCGGGCTTTGAGCTATGGAGGGAGAAGGCCTTCGATGCTGCGGAAAAGCTCTTCGGAATAGACACTAGTTCCCTAGTACATAATGGAACCCTGCCGAATACCTTCATAGACACTAAGAGGGGGAGCGAAATCAGCATATACGATGATTATGAAAATGGAGCACTCAACTACCTTATGATTTACATAGATAAAGGGTCAATACCCTTACTACCCAATGCTTCCTACGACGATGTCCACACGCTAGAGGGACTGAAGAGGCATGTAGTGAGCTTCATAAAGAGGTACAAGAGGTACTTTAACCTC
>JAGGXX010000008.1 GCA_021162845.1 Thermoprotei archaeon
GCATACTTTAACGTTAAGATTCTTCAAAAGCTCTAATGCTCTTGTACTTAAGGACTTTGCTATGACTATATTCACACCTTCGCGCCTAATTATATTGACTATTAGTTCCCCTTTGTTACGCTTAATTGTCTTGTATTTAATCTCTCCATTAGAAATATGTGCTATTGTGAAAATATTAGCTTCCCAATGTGGATATATTTCAACGTGCGCTCCCCCTGGCTCGTAACATGGTATAAAAACCTTCAATTCACCTCTTATCGTTGCCATCCCCTTCTCCACCTATATCGTCTCCTCCTACGAAATCCTGAGAAAGGAAGAGCAGGTGGAACATTAGGAAGTAATGGTTGCGGAGCATAACCTATTGGCGGTGCAGATGATTGCCTTTGGGAGAGATTACGCCTTGGAATAAAATTTGGACATGCTGGACCCTCAGGTGGGACATTTATATTATACAGCCTGCAAACGCCATTTATGAAGTTCGCGCAGTCTTTATGCTTATAGGGAGTCATACGTTACATTTATGTGCATATGCTTAAAAATATTTCGTTATCAATGTTATGGGGAATATTATTTAAATATGCCCAGAATATTTGTAGCTATAGAAGATAGCATGAGTAGGATCAAGATAGTAGATTATGCTAAGAACGCATTACTTGATGAACTTTATGCAGAGGCAATCTATAGTAGATTAGCCGAATACTATAAAGGTAAAGATATTTCAGGAAAATTTGAAGAACTTGCTAAAATTGAGAGAAGACGTGCTAATTTCTGGAAGAATACTATGTCACCATTAGATATGCTATTATAGAGTCTTAAGAATTGCCTCCAGTTTTAACCAGCTTAGATTCTCTATTTCTTGTTATATTCCGATCCCAAAATCCCAGCCTTCTCGTACCTTATTTGAAAACATGATTATAAAAATTCTTAGAGAGAAAGCCGGTGAGAATTTAGTAGACGAATTCAGAGACTTGCCATATGAAGCCCCTATAAGTGAAGTATTAGATTACTCAAGTATGTTAAAGTGATTTTCTAAATATTCCCCCAAGGAACCTGTTATTGTGCTAGAATGAGCTTACAGTAATCGATGTGACTATGTATATACCCGAGAAGTAGATAATCTATTTGGTGTTCCCATGTCAGACCTTAATCATTCGGGGGGTTTATAAAGAGAGGCTCAGCACTCAAGATCCCAGTCATCGCATGAAGCTCAGCGGGGCTAGAGTCATCATTCCCATTTATGAAGTTCGCGGGATTAGGTCTTAAGCTTAACCGTTTATGGGGCCAAGGCTCCCTCAAATAGATCTCCCCCGGCTTCCGCTACGATCGGCCAATCTTAAGGAGGGATTCATGGCCACTGAGTTCAGCGACTCCGTGAAGGCTTAGCCCTCCTTTCACCTAGTATGGCCAGCTTTACCTTGAACTGTAGCGCTACTTACAGCTATATAAGGCGATTTCATGCCCTGGAGGGATAAAGCTTAAGCGTTAGCCCCCTCTAAGGATTTACCAGGGCTAATGATGCCAAGAAGGGATCCACTGAGGCTAGATCCGGACTTCTTCAGGAAGTACGTAGGTTCCATCATCGAGGTACATATGGTGGACGGAAAGGTGATAAGGGGTAGGCTGGTAGGCTTCGACATGGAGTATTTTAATATACTCCTTGAAGAGGTGGAAACGAATCAGGGTAGAAAGGTGCCCGCTGCTCTCATCTCTGGCTCATCAATATCTCACGTATTATTCGTAGGCCCGCCAAAGCTACGCATCCCTCGTTCACGAAGGAGGATGGACCTAGAGATGAAGGTCAAGGAGATAATCAAGGATAACCCTAACCTAGATGCGGAGACGATAGCGAAGCTCTGTAATACTAAGGTCGATAAGGTGGAGAGGATCCTAGTTAAGCTCAAGCAGAAATCCAAGTCCAGCGAGCGAGAGCAGGGGAAATCCAGTTAGTGTGGTGATCCGTAAGGGCATCAGATTATGGTGATGAAAGGCCGTGTGATTCCGCGTGATTTCTACCGCAAGGATCCCCTGTTAGTGGCTAGGAGGTTACTTGGTCAATTGCTCGTGAGGCTTTGGAAGGACGTGAGGATCTCCGGCATCATAGTGGAAGTGGAGGCGTACTACGGATCGGAGGACCCGGCTTCTAGGGCTAGTAGGGGAGGCACTTTAGCTAAGGTCATGGCTGGCGAATGTGGAAGGGCATTGGTCTACGGGGTACATGGCCAATGGCTGTTAAACGTAGTAGCGCATGAGCCAGGAGAAGTAGGGGCTGTATTGATAAGGGCTCTTGAACCGTTAGAGGGGATCGAAATGATGATGGAAAACAGAAGGGTTAGGGATATCAGGTCGCTAACGAGCGGGCCAGGAAGGCTAACACGGGCCTTAGTGGTGGATAAGAGCTTCAATGGTAAACCCCTCTATACGCGTAACTATGGCCTTTGGATAGAATGGGGGTGCGAGATACGCGATGAGTTGATCGTTAGATCTCATAGGGTAGGAGTCAGGGAGGATCTTAATGAGCCCATGAGGCTATACGTGAAGGATAATCCCTTCGTCTCGAGACCTTAGATCAGGGCTTCACTTAGCATCGCCTAATCCGACCTAAACTGTGGTGTCTCATAATTCGCTGGAGCCATGGAAAACGCTTAAGTAGCTAGGTACGACTTGAATCTAATTATATCGGAAAGGAGGCCGTGATCGTGAGTAGGGCGTTGAATAAAGCGCTTATACTAATAATCATAGCGGGCTTCTTCGCCATATTAGGATCCACGATGAGCAAATCCCCGACACTCCCCCTCTATGCTAAGGCGTTAAACCTCACGAGTGCTGAGATAGGCCTGGTAGCGGCGGCCTCTACTATAACTGGGATAATAGTGAACTTCACCTCGGGTCTACTCTCAGACCTCTACGGACGGAAAAGGGTGTTGTTAATAGGCGGCACCGTATTCTTCACAGCCCCATTATTTTACTTCCTAGCAACGAACGCGCTTACCCTCGCTTTGGTCAGGGCCTACTATGGCCTGGCTACCGCTATCTTCGTTCCAGTCTCCCTTGCCCTGGTCTCCGACCTCTATCCGTCTAGGAAGGGGACATTCATGGGCCTCTTATCCTCCTCCACTTTAGTGGGCAGATCCTTAGCCCCAGCCATCGCAGGTGCGCTCATTTACCTATTTGGTTTCCCGCCGGTATTCCTCCTCTGCGCTAGCACGGGGTTCGTGACATTATCGTTATTAAGCATGCTTCCCAGCGGTAAGGAAGGGCCTCGGGAGCACAGAGTTGAGTTCGAGGCCTTCATAAGTCCGTGGTTGTTACCCATAGGGCTCGTCGATGCAGTAATCGCCATGGCTTACCAGGGAATAGAGACGTTCCTTCCGCTACTTCAAGCCCTTGAGAACAAGGAATGGCTGGCAGGCCTACTCCTCACCACAGAGATCGGCATAATGGCCCTAGCTAAGCCCTTCGCGGGCTATTTAAGCGACAAAGTGGGGAGGATAAAGCCCATAGGAATAGGATTAATGCTATTAGCCAGTTCGATGTTGCTATTAGCATATGCGGATACGTTATTATGGATACTAGTATCCGTCGTCCTCTTCGCGATAGCCTCTTCGATAACCACTGCCTCAACGAAGCCTTTAGCAACCGATGTTGCGAGATACAGCGGGACAGCGTTAGGGCTATTGGAGAGCATCAAAGATATAGGGCAGGCATTAGGCCCAATAATCATAGGCCTCACAGGAGCCATGACAGGGTATATCTCGATTGGCATCTTAAGCATAATGAGCCTTATGATTTTCCTCATTTCCATGAGGTACTACAAGGTAGCCCAAATCAGCCGCTAAGGCATAAGCGTGCTTTAAGCCTAATAAAACCACAAGGGCGTGGGACAATATTGACCCATCGCTACCTCTCCCTCATTGTTTGCCTAATACTCCAGGCAGAGTTAGGGATCCGCCTAGTTGAATTTATAAATGAAGCTCGCGGTAAAACTTATAGACCGCTAAGGTTCAAGTATGATTAGGGAAATCGCGGCCGTCGTCTAGTCTGGCAGGACGCCGGCCTCCCGAGCCGGCGATCCCGGGTTCGAATCCCGGCGGCCGCACCAC
>JAGGXX010000065.1 GCA_021162845.1 Thermoprotei archaeon
ATTTACGGATCCCCTTACGGAGCGGTTCGGGGAGCTCATCCTTAAAGAGATACCAAAGCCTCAAGATCCCAGCTAATTGAAAATCGCTACAATCCCGACGTCTATTTACGAAATCCAAGCTATATTCTAGCTTAGGTTTCAAATTCCCTTTCCTTCCGAGGACCAGATCGGCGATGGCCCCGAAGACATCATTTTTCTTGGCTACATACCTTAACACTCTTGTTCTCCTAGAGCTTACTTCATCGCTAGAGGGCTCTTCGTTAAAATCCCTTATAGTTGCCACGTATAGAGAGCGTTCCATAGGCTCTGCCCTTATCCTGAGCTCATGAAAGCCCTCATCACGCATAGGGACTTTAAGGCTAGTGGAACGCGCCCTTACGTGGAATAATCGATTATTGATCTCTAAGCATACTTCCCGTTTTAATGGGGTATTCCATCTAAGCTCGACGTAAGGGCATTTGGAGAAATATAGCGGGGTATGTACCTCGCTTAACAACTTCTCTACAACCCCTAGATATTCGACATCCACCTCCTCGCTACATGGAATAACGATTTTCAGGGCATTTGGCTTTACGTTGAGTACTCGAACGAAGCCTAGGAGTCTGGTATCGAGAACCCCTACATCTCTAAGCCTAACGACCACTACGTTTATCCCCTTTTTAAAGGATACCGTCTTCTTCACTTGTCTCAAAGACCTCTTAGTTAGCGATGAGAATTGGGCGACTTTCCTGCCATTAACCCAAAGGGTGATATCATTAAAAGTACCTATCTCTAGTTCAAACGTCTGATTTAAGCTCGACTCGAGCATTACATAGCCCCAGACCTCCAGGTAACTACATAGGCCACAGAACCTGAAGAACTCCAGGAAAGGAGTTTCAAATGGGGTATAGATTCGCCACGGAAAGGCGCCCTTATTGGTTTTAAGAAATCCTCCTAGGTAGGCCTCCTTGGGCGGTGTTACGCCAAAGCTCTTAAGGTTCAGAAGAACCTGCCTCCAATTAGCCCTATTCCCCCTTGCGAGCTTCATTTCATGAGTTGTGTACAGGGCCTCGAGGGGTCCTACGATTAGGAAGCGATTTAGATATCCTAATTCATGAAGAGGATAAACAATAGCCTTCATGACTCCGCAACCCTCTTAGGACATCACGTATTTCAGTATATCCAAATATATTTATATAAACAGCATCCATTTGATCTAGTTCAGATGAAATCCGACAGCTTACATTAAGTTCCTTAAATTGACTGATATTCATTTATCTGCTCCTAAAAGGTTAAGCTCTGCTTCTACCGATGTACTTCCTCCATGAAAGAGAGGAAGATATTTATATCTATAGGCTACTACAAGTTGTATTTAATGCCTAAGGTATTAATCGTTTATAAGACTAGAGACGAAAGGGAAAGAGCCGCTGTAGAGGAGATATTAGAGGAGGCTAAAAGGAAGCCATTTTACAGACTAAAGAGGTTTTCCGATAATTGCATAATCCTACATAGTGCTCAAATCTCCATGCAACTTTTGAGAAGAATTAAAAACGCGATGCCGAAGGGAAAGCTGCTTTACGTACAGATCGAAGACCACATGTTAAGGGTGATGTAAGGTGGTAGGGGAAAAGATGAGGATAAAAAGGATCCTTAAGAGGTTCCTGAAGTACGCTGATGAACACTGGAGGGAGATAAACGAAGAAATGGGGTTCTTCGGTAAGTTGACGCCTGTTACGGAAATGAGAGTACGCCCTCATAATGAGCTGGTCTTCGTTTACTCCCTCCTGACTAAGGCCGGAATGGGGGAACTGGATCGTAGCCTCATGCTAAGGAAGGTCGTCAAGGGTTTAAGGTATGCATATAGAAGCCACATCTCATTTAATGATAAGGACTTAAGGGAACATCTATGGGGTGATGACTGGCAATCAACCCTCTGGACTACTTACTTAGCTCTAGCGCTATACGTCCTAGAAGGGCAAGTGCCCGAAGATGTAATTGACGGCATAAGAAGGGTCGTGGCCTATGAAGCGGATCGCTTCATAAATCTAGAGCCCCCTAGTGGACTAATAGGGGATACCAAAGCTGAGGAGAACGCATGGGATGCTACCCTCCTGGCTTTCGCATCTAATATGATGCCTGAGCATCCACATGCCGATAAGTGGGAGGAGGCGGCTAAGCGATTTGCGATGAACTCCTTTTCCCAATTCGATGACCACTTCAATAATCAGTGGATGGATGGTAGGCCTGTCAGGGAATGGGTATCCACGATAACCACTTTTCCCGATTTTACCGTGGAAAATCACGGTTCGTTCCATCCGGGATATCTAGGCGCATATGGGCTTCTGTTCCTAGCCTCCATGGCCTATTGGCTTAAGGGGAAGAGGTCGCCACCACAATTCATGTATAAGTTCGAGAAGTGGTATGAAACGTATAGGAAGTTCATCCTCTGGAATGGAAGGATAGCGTATCCCTGCGGACATGACTGGCCTAACGTAAGGGTAGGCTCTCCCTTTATGATGGCATATATAGCGAAATTTCACCAGGAGCCCATGGCGGAGTATCTGTATAGGGTGTACATCAAGAGGCTCGAGGAATTACAGAGGATGTCTAAGGATGGCTCTTTCTATGGAGCTTTCCTACAGGAGGACTATCCGGGGTTCGCCTCGGGGAGGAGGCTGGAATTCGAAGCGGACGTAGCCGCTAACCTAGCCTTATGTTACATGTTGGACGTCGATGTGAAGGAAGGAAGTGATGAAGGATCCTTAGAGGAGCTTGAAACGGGAATATACCACCACAAGTATTCGGAATTCATCATGGCAAGGACCCCTTATGTGTTCGCTTCCTTTAGCTGGAAGAGCTTAAGGCATAGACCAATGGGCTTGGTGATACCTAAGCCAAGGGAGGATTTCGGGGGATGGAAGGAGGGAAGCCTTACAGGCTACACAGCATTTGAGAGAGGTGAGGATAAGGTAAAAGTGATCTTCCATAATGATTACGTGAACGAGAGCTCCTTCATGACACTGGGCTTGGTTAAGAATGGTTTCCATGAGGGCAAGTGGCTTTCCGATCAATACATACTGTTCGCCCTGCTCCCAGACATGAGGACATGCGTATTATATGAACACGTAAAAGCGCTTAACGACATCTACGTCACCACTAATATAGGGCTTAGATATTTCTACGAAAATGACCTAATGAACCGAAATAAGCGCATCATTTACTATGGGAATGAGAGGCTGGAGGTAGAAGGCGTGGGAGGACAGACGAGGGAGCTTAAGATGAATTCAAATTACGTAAACATAGAGGATTCACTGACCATTTACTCTGAGGGCGAAGCGTTAGTTTATTTAGATAGCGCTGAGAGGAATGATAATTATTGGAAAAGCGTAAACATGGATTCCATTTACATACCCTTTAGAAAAGGGGATTTCAAGGAAGGCGATATAGTTCGAGATTACGTAGTCATATTTGTCGCTCAGCAAAAACACGATGAAGTTGATAATCCGCTAATCATAAGAAATTTTGAAAATGAACTTCTCGTACTTAAGATCAGAGGACAGGATGGTAGATCGTATCTACTTGCTGCTAATTTGAAGCCTGAAAACGAGAGACTCGTTGTAAGAAAAGGAGGAAAGAAGAGGGAATACGCGTTAAGCGCATACGAAGTTCTTTTAGACGAGATTTAGATAGTAATTACATTATTTAAGGAATAATATTAAGGATTTTTAGATCAATACGGCAGGACCCATTGAGCCTTTTGAATTAATACTAGCGCAACTGCAAGGGTATAGACTATACTTATGCCAGCGCCTATGCCTGAGGCTATTATGTACCTAGCTCTCGACCACTCAACTCCTAGCACGCTCCTCCTTCTGAGCAGCCGACCAATTAGGCTCCCTATGAGCGCTAAGGGCAACGAATCGTATAGTAGGTAACCGTAGGTACCGAAGCCAAAGCCTCCTGAGAGGCTCAAGCCTATGAGCATGGCATAATAGAGCCCGACTTGTCTCAGCAGGAACTGGAATCCCAAGTACATCGCCGTACCCAATGCCGCTGACCATAGGACTACATGCGGCTTTATCACGATGCCCGTCTGGAACCACTTTATCCAGAGCGCTTGCCAGTAAGCCGTGTTAAGCCAGGTGATCATGGTCTGCGGGTACACACCTGAAGGTATAGGAGCTAGGTTCCATAGCAAAGAGGCATATATGAGGCCTGATGTAAGGCCCAGTGCTAGGCAGAGCAGGTAGGCCTTTATGTACTCGGTGATCCTTATCCTCGCTATCCTAGCCATCTTGAAGCTACCGACCCATGATGCAGCACCTATGTTCATCAATTGTAAGGGTGCCCACCACGTCCTTTGATTGATGGGGACACCTAAGGCTTGAAGCACGCCCTGCTTAAACCAAGGTATGTTGAAGGTACCGCTTGTGACACCTGAAGCGCCTGTCGCTACAACGTTGATCATGAACGTCCAAACGAGCACAAAGAAGAGATTGTAGTACCAAGGGAATTCAGGCAATATCCAGCTGGTTATCCCGACTATCAGTAACCCGCAGGTAAAGTACATCACTAAGAGCCACTTAAAGGAGATAAGGCCCTCCTTTCTGGCCACATCCGAGAGCCTGCGAAGGGAGCTTGCGGCCGTCTGGAAGACCTTCCAGTTGAGGAAGAGGGGTAATATCGCTCCCGCTACAGCGAGGCCTATTTGGACGCTAGTCCAGAAGTGAAGCTGTGACCACCATATGCAGTAATTCTCCATGGCCCCAGGCATCCAAGCACCTAAGACCTCGGTACTCGTGGGCCATATGCCATAGCGGACTAGCAGATGGTTCCCCACGAAATAAGCCCCATAGGCAGCTCCTAATATCGCGAGCACTATCTTCAGATCCAGAAGCAATCCTACGACAAAGGTCAAGGGGTCGAAGTAAAAGCCCAAGGAAGCCCCGGGCATAAACTGCTCCAAGGTCCAGTTTAACGATATAGGAGCAGCAACAGCAGTTGAAGTTACTCCTGACACCATGGGGAAGAACGGGCCGAGGAAACCCATTATCAAGCCCAACGCCGTAGCCACCATGAATAGCCTGTGCTCCCTTCCTCGCTCAGTCACAACAGTCACGCCTAAAGCCGTAGCTGTCTGCATTGGGAACTCCATCCTCTGAGCTACGACGAAGACCTGATATAGCAGAAGGCCGAGAGAGAGGCTCATGATCCATGAGAGGAGGAATATCACTATTTCAGTCAATATGGGGAGGGTCCAAGAGGGATGGAATAAGGTCCTCAACTGCCCAGTCATCACAGGGGAATCTATTGGAGGGACCCACCACGAAGGCAACTTGTTCCAGAAGCCAAAGCGGTATGCCACATCGCTCTTAGCGTAGAAGACTCGCCATAAGAAGCCATATCTACCACCATAACCGGGTATCAGGAACATGGACGCCGTGAGCAGGACAGGTGTCTGGAAGTTCTGAACTATTAACGCCTCCTGCGGGGTGAGCTTTTGACGAAATAGGTGTGCGATTTCAGCCCAGAGAATTACTATTAACCATGTGGAAATAGCGAAGATACCTCCTATTGTTAGGTTAGCGAAGAACATAGCTGGTACGACTAGGATAGCCGAGATAACGAGTGCTAAGAGGCTTCTCCAAGTTAAACAGGGCTGGTATATCCCCCTACTCATTATTGAACATCCTCCATATTAGGTATATGTAAACGACATAGGCTATAAAAAATTAGTGACTAATGAGCGTTAGCTAGCGTTTTTTCTCTGTGAATACGATTTTTGAACTAAAGATAAACCTCTTCGTACGTATTCTGAACGTTGCTCCGGTGAAAGGCCTCGCCATAGCAGGAGCTGCTGCCTTATCCTATCTACGAACGCGTAGTTCGTGCTCTCCCATACGTACCTATAGCCCTCTAATCTCCTTATGTAGACGGAGTACGTCCACCTCTTGCCAGCCGCCTCGGAGCGCCTAGCCACTAGCCTAGTGAGCTGTACTATACCCGCATCCCAAGGAGCCATGTTAGCCTTCATCTCGAGTATTATTATGTTTTTGGACGGATATGCGTTTAAGTGGACTTCTCTCGCGAGGAAGAGCCCAGCCCTCTCAGTTGAATGGAGCATGAAGTACTCCCTCATGAACTCCATGACGCCTATCGCCTCTTCTATGCTCACTGAGATAAATGGAAGCGGTACCTCCCATTCATCGCCCTTAGGTTTAGTAGGCGGCTTCCAGCTACGTTCCACTGAAGGCGTTACAACCCTAGATGCCTTATAGGCCGGGTAGAGTGTGGACACTATTACGGAGAAGCAGGAGACACCTATGGAGAGCAGTACGTAGAATGAAACATAGCTTGGGTAAAAGCCCTTAGGACGCAGGCCAAGGATATCTATGATCCTGACGCCAGCGATCCCTAGGAGGTAGCCCAGCACGGAGCTGAAAATGGCGTAGAGGATCGATTCAGCTAAGAACATACCGGCTACGTGAGTAGGAGCTAGGCCAACAGCGCTTAGCACGCCTATCTCCCTAGTCCTCTCCTGAATGTTCCCTAACATCGTCACGAATATGTTAAGAGCGAGCACTAGGATCGGGATTACCATGTTCTCGAAGCCCACGAGCTCATAGCCCATCACCATTGAGTACATCTTCACGTAGTCCTTAACGCCCGCATATACCAGTGCGTTGAGCCTAAGCGCTAATACAGAGGCCTCCCTTTCTATGACACATGATGGACAAGCATCGCTTACGTTCTTAGGCATTATGGCTATGCTGGCTATACTACCGCCCAGATCCATCACGAGGTTAAACGGCAGTATTATCACCTGGCTTGAATCCATGTATATAGTCCTCTGAGATGTCGAGCTCTCTATCTGATCTATAGGAGTCAGAGGGGAGTTATCCAGATCGAGCTTATCATTCATCAATAAGCCGTTAAATATCCCGATTATCTTGACCTCTACGCCCCATATGTTTATGGTAGACCCTATGCTGGCGTTCAAGCGCTTCGCGACATCACTACTGATTATACACACCTTATAATCGTTCTCATCGAACCAACGGCCGGATACCAGCACATCCTTAAGGTTGAAGACCTTGTATTCATCCGGTGATAGGCCCAACAACGCCTGTACGACGACATGCGGGGATATCCAGAGTTCCTGATTAGGAGCATATAACCATGCTCGAGGAGCCACCAGCCAGCCCATCTCCTTGTAATGCGAGAATACGTATGTGAGCGCTGGCTCAGGTAACATCTGCCTGGTCGTATAACCTAGCTCGGGTAATCTGATCAGAATGCCTTCATAGCTGGGCTTCGTCGGCAACTTCTGCTCGACAACCCAGTTGATGAACGCAGCGGACGTAAACGTGACCATGGCGAAGACTAAGACTATCAGCGACATGAGAGTTAGGATGGTCCTTAGCTTACGCCTCTTCATGTTCTCTATTCCCGTTATGAATGCCATTACCGTCGCGCCTAAACGACCTATTTCCGCGAAGTGCAGGCCCAATATTCTCTTCTTGACCTCGGAGAGGAAGCTTGCGAATTCTCCGAAGACCAAGAAGCAAGCCGGAAGCGAGAGGGCACCCACTATGGTGAACGCTATCAGGACTATGAAGAAGTTCGTTGCCAATTGCGTTCCGGGATGTAGGAGGCTGAATATGAACGCGCAGATAGAGAATATGGCTATCAAGGCCATTAGCCTTCTAGGTCCTTCAAGCGTCACGGTTAGCCTCTCGAAGAGCAAGCAGAACGGGATGATTAGTAGGAAGAAGAACACAGCGGTGTTCATAACGTCCCTATAGAACTCCATGGTCCCATCATAAGCTATCACCAGATAAGATAAGCCAGCGTATATCTCGTTATAGGCTAAACTGTACTTCTTCTCCTTCAGGTACTTCACGGCCTTAGCATATCTCTCTTTAGCCATCTCGAAGAACAGGTCGGCCTTAGGGCTATAGGCATGATACCTATGCAACCTCTCGAGCCTAGAGGATATCAAGCATAGGAACTCGGAGAATACTTTGAATGGACCGTTCGTGATCCTTAAAACAGCACCCTTCTTGAGGAGATATCCCCTGCCTTCAGGATATTGGCTCGTAGCATTATTTAGGACACCGATAGTCATGCCCTTCAGCCTTATCAAAATCTCAACTGGGACGTTGCTAGGGACAAAGAATATCGTATCCTGACGATCCACCAGAACTGGCCCTACTGAAAGCGGCGCTAAGAGTGGCGTATGAGTGCGGAAGTCGAATATCCAGAACACAGGGCCCGTACCCGGCGTAGCCGTTGGCCTAGGAGCAGCTCCTAATGCCTGACCCGCCCAATATACCTGAAGCGGCTCTAAGGATCTGGGGCTTATAGTCCCCAACAATACTATGGAGGAGCACTTGAATACCCTGACCCATACGAACATATCGGGCCTATATACGGTAACTCCGAAGAGGTACGGGCGTGGAGGACCATATCCTCCATACTCGTTCGCGTACTCCACATTGCCAGAGGTATAATTCATTACATACCCGTCAAACTGATATGTCAGCTGTACAGGGGTCTGCATTATGGTTAAGGCCCCAGAAGGTCTTATTCCATGGAACACGAAGGTACCATTAGCATCTGCCTGTATCACCACATTAGGCGACTGGACGTAGGCAGTGTGTATCGTCGAGACGTAGACCAACGCATAAGGCACTGGTTCATACCAGCCCTTCGTCAGGTTATATATTAACACCTGACCCCTCACTGAGGTGAAGCCCCAGCCGGATTCATATTTAGAGGGATAGAGCGTTATCCCAGGTGCCAGATAGTCCTCCTGGGAAAAGCCGTATAATACACAGAGGATGAACTCGAGCTGCGGGAGCACGTTCTCGAAGTTTACCCTATCTGGGGTGTCAAATGGCGTATAGACATATCTCAATACCACGTTCGTAGTGCGGAATATGACGCCTAGTCCTCCCGCTAGCTCGAAGGCCTCGAACTCATAGGATAATGGGTAATCCGGCGGCTCCATGATCCCTGGGGGGACGGGCGAATAGCCCTGCTCAGGGGAGTAGAATAGCGTCGAGACGTAGTAGCTATCGAAGACCGTATATTCCTTATCGATCCCGGGTAGCCTAGCCTTACCCCTGCTGGGATCATAGAAGGAGACATATCTGCTGAATATCGTGCTACTTATCCACTTGAACCTCTCCTCAAAGCCGGGCACCGCCAAGTTAAGCCTATAGAATGAACCCCATGTGCTTACGGCCAGATTGTCGGACTCGGAAGAGAGGAAGATCTGGAACATTATCTTATACTTCACGCCTACTTCATTGAAGTGCTGCCACGTGAACTCCCTACCTCCTGCTAAAGCCTGACTATGTCCCGAGAACGCAACGAATAGCACCGGCCTCCGTGATGGATGCGAGGCGAAGTACCTGGCTATCTCGAGGAGGGCGGCGACACCTAGGGCCTCCGTAGCACCAGGGGCTAAGGAGGGAACCACGGAATAGGAATCATAATAGGCGGAGATTATCATCCTATCCTCGTCTAGGTCTGGATCCGTGCCGTTTACGAGCCCTATTACATTAGGAACAAGCCTGGTCTCCCACTTCATGAATGAGCGTATGCGTACGAGCACATCCCCACGCTTAGCCAGCCTCATCAGATAGAGGCCGTCCTCATAGGATACCCAGAGGCGAGGTATGTTGACCGGTATGTAAAGCACCTTCATCATGGCGTCCATTCTCAAGCTTGGATCCTTCGGCTCAATGAAGATCACGGCCTTAGCCCCTAAGTTGATGGCATTCCTCCAGTACCACCTACAGTTGAAGTGCATGAGGACGATACTGCCTTCAACATCCTTTCCATCGAAGTCCTCTAGCCTACCATAATCACCCCAGATGAGCTTACCGGTTAGTCCTCCTGGAGGCGTCGGGCAGGTATTGACATGGTTCGGCAACAATGGATATGCCTTAATGACCTTACGCTCAGGACCGAGGATCGTTATGTTGGCCCCGTAGTCCACAGGGATGGTAACGTTGAAGTACTCATAGTGGACATCCTGCAACCCATATTCCTTGAACTTATTGTATATATACTCCGCGGCTTTGAAACTACCGGGATATCCGCTCATCCTGGATCCAAACGAAGAAAGGACATAAACATGTCTCCTAACATTAGTCATGTTTATCTCGTTTATGATGGACTTAAAGTCAACAGAGGATTGAGCAACATCATGAGTTATGCTCATGGAGCTTCTAGCGGGTAAGATGATGAGGGATAATGAGGAGAATATGAGGAGGAAAGTCAATATTAGGTAAAAAAGTTTTCTATACATTAACCTCACCTCCTATGGTCCTCTCCTCTTCCTCAGAACAACCACAACGACTACTACTATTACAATAGCCACCACACCGCCGATGAGGGGTAGTGATCCGAGGCCACCTCCACCGCCTTTACCCTTCGGGGCTTCAACCCGTGCTAGAGGCGAAGTAACTAAGTATTGTGCGAAGGAGTCCAGATGCTGACCCAGAGCTATAACCTCAACTATTACCGGCTTATTAGAGGATATGGTATGATGACCTGGGGAGACCTTATAATACTCATCCGCACTTAAGGACACCGAACTCCCATCCACCTTAACTTGCGTATCATCGAGAAGCGCGAATACTATCGCCCCATTGGGACCGAATATGTTGAACTCCTTACCTCCTACCCCCCCAGCGAACCACAGGTCGTCGCCCATCGCGAATATGTCCGTCTCGCATGAATACACGGTGCACTTGAAGGTCCCTCCGATCCATATCGATACAAGGCCAGTGCTCACGAACTTCAAATCCCTACAGGGAACCCCATAGTAGTATACGAACTCGCCTGAAGAGTTCAGCTTATGTGAAGCGATTAGGCGATTTAGGGATAGATCATAGACCTTTACCTCAGCTGGTTCGTAGGCAAATATAACATAAGATCCCGTGCTATTAAAGACCCTAGAGTTAGGGATTACGTTCCCCTGAGGATCCCTCGTAACGCTCCACGACTGCGCCGGGGATCCCATGAAGATCTTACCCACAAGCTCGCCGGAGTTCACGTCTACAAGCGCCGTAGCGGCATCGGATGCGGGACCACGGTATACCAGTATCTTACCTGTCGATACGATCCTATAGACCTGCCTCTGCTTGAGCTTAATGCTACTCGCCCAATTCGCAGGGATCGTGAAGGATTGAACCTTAATGCCCTTCGAGTCGTATATCTCGACCTTCGCCTTCTCAACACTATATATCGTGACAGTGGGGTATAGATTATAGAATATGAACTCCTTACCTACCCCCTTACCATCGGTGCTCGGGTAAAACGTGAGGCCATAACCCCAATAGTTAACGAGCCTCTTGGGCCCACATGGCGGTGAAGTACAGGTGTCCATACACTCATTACCGGGTACGTTCGACTTAGGCTGACCCCCAGTCATAAAGGCGGCCACGGGCTTTGAGGCGACTATTTTGAAGTATATATCACCCTTCGTCACGTTATACTCAAGTACCTGAAGCTTGTTAAGGGTAGCTTCTTTTAGGACACTTCCCCCAGCGAGATCATAGATTGCGACCTTAGTGTTATCCTCAAGGGCTACAACGCCTATTGTAGCATGACTTACATGTCCTGCTATTTCAGGGATATACCCATAGAAGGCCGTGTGGATCATTATATCGTGATGTTCCTCTTGCGCTACACAATAACGATTAGGCAATAGCGCAACTAATAAGATCGCAAATAATACTAAATAATATCTTCTATGCATGTACATATGGAACCCCAGAGGAAGCTCTTCTCATCATATTAAAGAAATTGGTGAGCTTAAATATTTATCTACCATGCGTTATAACTAGTCAGCGATTGAGAACTCATTCAGGCCAGGCTCTGAAGTATAAGAAAGTCTTTTACCTTCACACGTAATGGTAATCTTTACTTGAGCTGGGGAATATACGCGAATTACTCTGTCTCGTAAGCTCAATTCGAAGCCTGGGATTTTGTTTGAGAATTCTATTGATAGTCCTTTTATAGCTACATTACTTACATTCGAGGCAGCTATATATTCGCCCTTCACTAGTAAAGCCATCATAGCATCGCTCCTAATGTCATTAAATTTCAATGTCTTCTCTCCATAATTGATCAATCCTATATGCATTTTACCTTTAAAGTTAAGGCTGATTACCATTCCTCCATTTATCGGATGGCCCTTAAAGCTGATCTGAGGTTCACTCCCCTTGAACGGAACGAGCAGGACGACATAGCTTACCTTACCTGGGCCTCTTACCTTATCCCAACGTATGTATTTAGAAGGCGGCACCTTCTTATACCTGCCATAAACGTATGGCGTGATCTTAGGGCCTTCTAGGAGCTCTACCTCTCCCTCATCCGAATCCTTAGCTAACATCACCATTATGGACCTACCATCTTCATCGGAAAATACGTAGCCAGTGTCGAGCTGTCTTACCTTAGCCAGTAGTGGGCTCAGATGCAGTAGCCAGGAGTATTTGTGCCCTGAGCGCGCTTCCAATAGGTCATGTATTATGAAGTATTCGCCCCTACGATAGATCACGGAACGCGTATGGGTCACATCTGGATACGTGTTCGCAACAGCCTGAACGAAGTCCGTCTGAGCCATATGTTGGAACAGCCTTAATTCGCCTTTAGTAAAACGTTGGACTTCTTCATCCACCATGACCGTGTTATGAGCACGCGTGTGTTTATTCCACGTCCTGTGAAGCGTGCTTTCGTAAAGGGCGCTACCCGCATCAATGACCAGTGGCATCTTAAATGCGTGGAGTTCGAAACTCAGCTTATCCGGATGACCATGACCACCACCATGAGGGCCGTAATCCAGGATGAAGTAATGGCTATCCTCCTCATGACCTGACCTTAGAATCACCCGACCCGTCCCAGCTAAAACCTGCGAGAGAGGCAGGCTTGGGTGCTCCGGAGCTAGATCGAATGGGTAATTTAGCAACGCAAGAGGCTCCCTTGGCATTAAGCCCTTACTAGATAGCTCATGGACTAGCCATAGGTACTTGGGCTCCTTATAACGATTCGCCGCTATGACGAACATGTTCGGATCAGGCGGGCCACGACCGCTATCCTCTAATGCAGGCAGTGTTAGGTAGGGCGTACACATGGCGAGGACCCAATCCAGCATATCCTTTATCGATTTGCCGGTCGGGGATTTGACCGCGTACAGGTCTATACCTAGCTTCCTCAGCGCCTCCGCTGCATAGATGAAGTTACGCAACGTAAGCATGTGATAGCCTGGGGATTCCTCGGTCCATCCGCCATCCTCCCTTATGAAGCTGAGCTGTGCCTCTAGGACGTTTAACGCCCTCCGCACCTTCCTGTTCGCGTTGGGGACGTAATTAAAGCGTACTGCGAGCCATAGAAGGCCAGCCGCTTCTACGACATCCCAGTTTATCCCAGTAACATCCACGTAATCCTCCAAGAGATCTAGGAGCCAGAAGAACATCTTGAGCAATTTGGCATGTTGCTCTGGCGACAGGAGGTCATGCACGAAGTCATATGCCATGATAAGAGGTATCGATATGACGGCTAGGTGCAACGTCTCGCCTAGGCAGTTCTTATACTTGCTGTAATTATCCGCGAACTTCATTAGAATCTCCACTGCCTTCTCGCCGTACCTCTTATCGCCAGTATAGAAGTAGCAGAGACCTAGACCTTGGGCCTTGTTAGCGTACTCAAAGGGGCTCCTTATACCCACCCACCTGAGCCTAGGATAGCCTATCTTCACTTCCTCATCCAGAGCCCTCTCAGCCTCTGCAATTAACCGTTCGATCCACGCCTTAACTGGTTGCTTCCTCAACGCGCTTCTCTTATCCTTGGACACGATGAGTTTCCATGCATGGGCTTCCTTACTAACGAAATTCCTTATGATCTCCTCGGATCTGTTTAATATCTCGTACATGGCGCGCCTACGCTTATGTGTACCACTGGTCAATAGATCCCTTTCAAGCGGTTCCCTAATGACCTCCTTAATCATCTCCCTTAGGGCAAGCATGGCACCGAGTAGTTCCGCTGAGACCTTACCCTCAGCATATAGTCTTTCGGCATTCCTGACGTTCTGATCTATTCTCTCCAATATGCCGGAAGGCTCAGGGGTGAAGACGAACATCCTCATGATATTGCACGTGTTTCCGAGCCTGATATCAACCAAGTAAGGCCCCAGGACGTAGATTTCCGGCCGCATAACAAATGCATCAGTCTTGAATTTTGATTCGGAGATCTTCATTAAGTGGAGATCCACGGAGAACTCTTCCTTGATTCCCCACTCAAAACCATCTTCCCAAGGCCTCAGTGGCCTTACGGTAATGGCGCCTTTAACGGATTTGTCCTTAAGCCCTAAAACCCTTAACTCTATCTCCTGGGCATCACCTGGCAAAAGCATGGGATTGAGTGTCACCGCAGCTATGAAATCTTCATCTACATGATCCACTCTGCTTAGCCCATCGAATATTACCACCTCATAGCTGTAATTCAATTCAGCTCCTGGCGATAGCGGAACCTGAGGTGAGGACGCGGAGATGTATATGGGGTGGTACTCATACACGACCCTAACGGTGGGAGTGGGCGTAAGGAAGCGCAAGGCTACACCTTCTTTTTTAATGGTATCCAAGACGGCAATCCAATCACAGTCCTCCCACACGTATTCCTGGTAATTACCCCAGCCCACGGTGACCTTCTCGTTTTGTTGCTCGATGAGCGCGCCTCCTCTGATCGGTACGCCTCTCGTATGAACGAAGACCCTCTGCCCGAAGTGGGATGTATGGGCATATCCGTGAACGCCCCCACCTCCTATCACGAACCGATAAGAGGCCCTGTTCCTGGCCCATACAGTAGACTCAGATATGTTCCTCAGCGTAGTGGAGACCAGTATCTTCGGAACCCCCCGCCTTACCCGGAACTCCTTGATGTACTCCAGCTTACCATCGCTAGATCTAAGAGTTACTATAGCCTCTTCAGGTGCCTCACTAACGCTGTAGCTACATCCCCTCCTCGTAACCCATTCGGGCTCTTCATCGTAGGCCCCCCAGCCCACCCTACCTTCCTCTATGGTAGAAAGGGTCAGTAAGTGATTGCTCCCCGTTCTCTTAGAACACAGCTCCACTACCTGGCTTAATTCAGGGATGACTGTGATCTTGAGGAACTCGTTCTCTATAGTTACCGCTTTCTTACCTAAGTACTCGGCCTCCGAGATCATACATTTCGACATACAAAGTCTTGTCTAGATCCAAAGTATTTATACTTTTCCATTTTTATAAGATAGATTCTATAAAATAGTAAATTTATTCAGAAAAATGATTATTAAGATTTTTCTTTAAGTGACGCGTAACCACGGCGCTACGTAGAGTATTACATTGACCAGATATCCAGTGAAATACTTTAGGAGCCAGCCGACTATGAGGCCCGTGGCCACAGGAACACCGTAGTTCTCGTAGACCTTTGTGCCTCCTATCTTGAACGTCAGCCACTTCCCTATGGTAGCTATAAGCACGCATATCGGCATGACGTTCTGCCCTAAGATGAAGGAAGTCCCGAAGACGGCGCCAGCAGGGTTCAGTATAAACCATGGATACCTAAGCCTAGCCCAAAACATAGCCGCAATTATCAAGAAGCCGATAGGCGGTAAATGCCAGTAGGGCTCAGCAGGTGCTCCGTCAGCACTGGGCCTTACAGCATAGGCC
>JAGGXX010000040.1 GCA_021162845.1 Thermoprotei archaeon
ATTATAAAGTTATAAACCTCAACATCCTTCTTGAAATTTCATTATTCTCCGATCTAGCTGAGTATACGCGCCTGTAGAGAGCTGGGAAGCGGTACAAGCGGGAAGGGAGATGCTGGGTAGCTCGATAAAGACCTCACGCCTGACGAGGCAAGTAATAATAAAGATATATTTGCCGAATCAGATGCTGAGTTCATTTCTCTACGCTGGTTTGCTCTTTTCTCTCGTACATACAGGGATTATGAGCGACAATTGTGGGTTTCGAGCTAATCATCTGTTGGTTTATGATGCTTCCTAAGGTTTTCTTGGTTATTTCCAGTTTATTCCCTTGGCTAGTATTCCATGGCTCCTTAACATATAAAAGAAGAAAGTGATGGAAACCTACTTATGAACTTTGTGTAAAATGGAATAACTTAAGAACTGTTTTACCTAAGATCAAACTGTTCCTGATTGCCAAGCGTAAACAAGCTGAATTATCGCTAGAAGCATTTAGGGATAACTAAAGAGAATAAGGCATATTAAATGGAATGAAGAACAACTTAAACTTAATTATGCTAAACTTGAAGAAATTTATCTGAAAATAAGGAAAGGAGCTATAAGCACCAAAAGGATGAACGCCTTAGAAGCAAGAATACCCTTGTTTTAGCAGGGAGAGTGTTAAGCTCGTCCGAATTTCCTTTTGAGGTAGTTAAGTTCATACGGAAGCCCTTCCATGGGATCTGGGAGCTCGGGATGCCACCATTTCTCATACTCATCAACTATGAACCCTTCGTACTTCTTCTCTTTTAGGTACTCTATTACGGGATCGTGTGGGACGTCCCCCCGCCCTAGTAGGACCGACTTCCAGGCTTTATCCTCCCTCTTAAAGTCATGGAACTGAACAGCTATGACCTTACTAAGATCTATCTTCCTTAGTTCCTCTAGAGGATCACATCCCTGTCTGAAGATGTTCCCTACATCATATACTATTCTCAAGGCATCCGAGCCCACTTCCTCAAGAACTAGGTTACATGTATCACCATTCCATACTAACTCTCCATGGGTCTCTATACCCACATAAAGACCCCTATCCTCTGCTTCCTTACATACGAGCTTGCACACGCTTACAAATCTATCCATATTTTCCTTAGTTCTCTCCGAGGTGCCCGGGAATATCCTCAAATACACGCTTTCTAAGTCGACAGCTAGATCTAAATGGGCTATCGCTTCCCTAAGCACCTTCTCTCTTTCCTTCGAATCATGTGTGGTAAACCTTCTTCCTAAGTAGCTGTATATCCCGAAGAACTCAATGCCGAGCGAGTTAGCGAGCTCAAGTAGTTGCTTCCTCTCCTTCTTAGAGGAGTCTATGTATATGTGGCCATCATGTCTTACACGTATATCAACTCCATCATAGCCTATCTTGGCGGCCGTCCTTATGGCCTCCTCGGCCGTATAGCCAGGGAATGCTAAGGTGAATACGGAGAACTTCACCATAACTCCTCACCTACCATCTTATCGGATCATCGATGATATAAAGTTGTTTAAGCTATTCTAGCGGTGTCGTTTTGACAGGAGCTATTAAGCTATTAAAAAGGTAAATAATAAAGAACGTTCACGTTAAAGTCCCTTAAAACTGTACGCTAGTTTTTTCAACCCTATTCTAGCTTCTATGCGCTTATCCTTGACCTCAATTCGTATAGCGAGCTCCTCAGGGGTCTCCTCAGTAATCGAGGTCTCAACCTTAGGTATCGTTCCAGCCTTGTATGCATGCAGAATGGTTACGAAGACGTATCTTTTGGTCTTAAGCAGAGGCGAAATTGACACATATGCATTCTCTTGTGTCGTCGGTCCTCTTCTAGATTCATAGGAACTCTTACTTGAACGATAGCTTATGACCCTAGGCTCATCTGGACCAGGCCTCAGGAATGATATTTTAAGAACAGCTGGCTCGTTCACCACCTCTAGTCCCCGCTCATTCTCATGTAATTCCCCATCCGGATGGAATAATAGCTCGAACTTCCTAGGCCTATCAGACTCCACTTCATCGACGAGTATGAGGGTCCTAGGCTTAATGAAGATCAACCACCTGTTGAACTTCTTCAGCATATCAGCATAGGCTCTTCGTCCATCGCTTATGAGGACGTCTATCACGTCTGTGAATTCGGCTTTGATTATGGAGCCGTAACTCTTGGGACCATATGTCTGGCCCATGCCATCTACCAAGAGCGTGTTATGCCCTAGTGTCGAGTTGGCCTCATAGCACCATCTACGCTCCCTGACATCGAAGAAGCCCAGTCCCTTATCTGGCGTATAAGGCCAGGAGCCTAGATCCTTAATGAGCCTCTTTCCATATGCGTAGAATACGAAGGAATTTATGTCTAAGTGCGAGTGCGGAGCGAACGTCGTTCCGGCCTTAAAGCCTAGAAAGCTAGCCTCATTACCCCAGTCGCTTCTCGAGACTACTACGCCTATGTCCTTAAATAGCTTATGAGGCGGCAAGTCTGGCTCCTTATACTTAAGGCTCTCATCATAGAATATCAGGTAATAGGGGTCTTCGGATCTAAGCTTCCAGGCAAGCCACTGTAGATAGGGGTCTCGGTATTCGGAAGCGAGCTTTGCGATCAACCAACCTGATGGCGGCCTATAGCCACAATCCGAGAAGTTGAAGCACTTACCATCTGGCGTGTAAAGGTAGAGAGCGAAATGTCCCGTTATCTTCAACTTCGGGTGGTCGTAGAGGTTCGCCTCCCCCTGGCTTACCCTTTTAAGGGCTTCCACGAACTTAACGCCCTCTCCTATGCCATAGCTCCAATATCCCACACCCTCATCGTAGCCTCCATCGGTCCCTATTCTGTCGAACACTGCTATGACGCCCTCTATTGCCTCCTTAATGCACTCCTTGAACTTATCATACCCATCGCATATGGATAACGCGGCTAGGCCCATGTTCCCGCATATGACGCTTCTCCAGTTATGGGTCGCTATGCTCCACCACTCAAGTTTATTTGAGGAGATGTTCCTGAAGGGCTCTAAAGCCCTTTTAATCAACGTCTCCCTAACCTCCTCCTTAGTATTATCGTCCATGTAATCCCATAGCCAGTCATAGATGAGCCCTAATACGCCGGCTACACCAGCCACGCCTAAATCAACCTTGAGGGGCCTATGAGGTGGCATTACCCAGCTCTCAGCTTTCATGATAGCCTTCACGAGATCCATAGTGAACGCAGCAAATTCCTCATCACCTGTCAAGGCATAGGCGAAAGCAGATCTCAAGGCAATGCGAGACGAGAACCTCGCCTCCTTGACTCCAGTGAGCTTAGCCTCCCTCAACCTTGCGATTCCAGACCTAACTTTCTCCGTGAATTCGCTCAGATCCCCGAGCATCAACTCGATTTTGCGTTTAAGCCTTGGTATTTCCTCTCTCGAAAAGAGGAGGTATGGATGTTCATGCATCGATGGTTTCCAAGAATTCAAAAACGCATTAATATCTACCTTAGACCTCATACCTTTCATCAATTAGTAATGTCTAAGTGCTAATAGTTTATAATAATTTCGGTTAAATAAGGAGAAATAAGGAGAATTAACTCTTAAATAGCGTTTTTCAGAGAGTTTAAAATGTGAGGCGGCCTATAGTCTTAATTCTAATAATGATTATAGTGGTATCATGTTCGCAATGTTACTCGATACTCGGTATCCTCAAAGCATCGGGTAATCCTTCGAGTTTTAAAAGCGATATTCCGTATAAAATTAAAATCAGTGGGCATCCAAGACTCTTCTTCACGAAGAGGGATCTCCCAGCCATAAAGGAGAAGATAAATGCGGATAACATAACTAAAGCGTTATACGCTAGGCTTATAGCTCAGTGCGAGAAGTATGTGATTAGCGAACTACCGGCGCCGAGAAGCTCGGGGTGGTGTAGATATCTTAGGGGGGCTAGAGATGCCGTAATTCAAATGGAGCAATGTGCGCTTGCATACCTTCTCACTGGTAATAGGGACTTCTTAGAAAGAGCTAGGGCTGTTATAAGGACCGTTCTAAGATGGGATAGGTGGGTGGATCCCGATCACGAAGGTCCAGGTGTTCAATCAGACCTCATGACCGCTGAGATAAGCAGGGGATTGGCTATAGCCTATGATTGGCTTTATGATGCTCTGACACCTGAAGAACTCAGGGCCATACGGGAGGCCCTTTTAAAGCGGGCGGCGTCTCGAATCTACGCAAATTCCAAGTCAGGGATTTGGTGGGCGACGGAGAGGGGGCATCATAGTAACTGGTGTGGGGTTCTCCATGGAGGCCTCGGATTAGCTGGTCTGGCTCTTTTAGGTGAGGAGCCCGACGCTCCTCTTTGGATCGAGCGGGCTAAAGAGCAAATAATAGCGTTCCTGAACGCTGGCGGCATTGATGGAGGGTGGGCTGAAGGACTGGGTTATTGGGCCTACGGAGTAGGCTATGCCGTGTTATTCATAGATGCCTTAAGGAGGGTTACGGGTGAAGACCTATACGTTCATCCTTACCTTAAGAAGACTCCCTATTTCCCCGTCTATGCTGTAATGCCAGACTTCTCGGGCTATGTTAACTTCGCTGATTCCTGGTATGGTGGCGTAAGAGGTCTCGTAAGCTTGTTATTTAGGCTTTCCAGCGAGTATAAGAACCCGTATTCTCAGTGGACAGCCCTTAAGATACTGGAGCTAAGGGGTAGCGATACTAGCTCCCTTCACTGGAATCTCCTGTGGTATGATCCCTCGTTAAAGCCCAAGAGCCCATCGGGCTCCCTTCCCAGCTCTAAGGTCTTCAGGGGTATCAGATGGGTGATCATAAGGACGGGGTGGAATGAGAGTGACATGCTTCTGGCTACAAAGGGTGGCACCAATACCGAGCCCCATAGGCATTTCGACTGCGGGAGCTTCGTGCTAAATTGCTTTGGAGAGAGGCTCGTGACGGATCCTGGAGCAGGGACTTACTCCAAGTGGTATTGGACGGGAGTTGACTATCATGTCGCTACGATAGGCCATAGTACACTCTTAGTAAATGGTGAGGGACAGACAAAGTCACCTGAGCCAGGTGCCGTTATCAGAGACTGGTTGTTTTCAGGATGGTTCAACTACGTGGAATTGGAGCTCGCCCCGGTTTATACCAGGCTTCTAAGTGCAAGAAGAGCCTTTGTGGTGTTCGGGAAACCCCCTATGATAATAATATTCGATGCCATTACCCCGAGGTGGCCTAACGTCAAAATAGAATGGCTCCTACACTTTATGGGCGATGTTAGGATCGAACATGGCTCGATAAAGATCGATATGGACGACGCTAGACTTATAGTTCAACCCCTCACTAAATTAAGAGGGGGTATTTCAATTAATTCCGGTGAAGGCGATAAATACCTAAGATTTGAAATTGGCCTAAACAATGCGATCCTACTATATCCGGTAAGCCTTAAATGGGATGTGGTGCCCGAAGTTCCTCCGTTTAGGACATACCAACATGATGCTTCAATTTTGATAGAACTAAATAGGTCTCTGAGCACCGATTACGTGTTATTTAACCCATCTGGGGATTTCATAAGCGATTTTAATGAAATAAAGACCGATGGATACTTATGCGTATTAACGGAATCCTATAGGGGGGAAATAGAGAGGTTAGCTTTGATATCCGGTAAAACGCTGATTTATAGGGATCATTATCTGGTAAATTCAAATACGCCTATATCCATAGTCATTGAGAAATCCTCGAAGGGGATGCGAGGAATCATTAGGCTAAACTCATCTTCAGAGATATCGCTTAAAGAGTTCATCCCCTTAAATGCCCTAAAGGTAAATGGGAGTATGGATTATCCTTATACGTTGAGGGATGGGTTCTTAAAGGTTCAATTTCCAAAAGGCATGCATCTCATCGACCTAATTCCTGAGAAAATGACTGCTGAAACGGAAATTGAGCGACGAGCTAAGAAATTGCTGTCTGATGTGCTTAGCTTAGTGTACTGGTCCGAACTTCGATTTAAGGACTCTGAGTTCAGCGGGAAAATAAAGGAAGCGATTACTCACTATAAGGCTGCCGTCATGGCCTATGTCTCTGGGAATCCTGAGAGCTGCATTGGGGATGCTTTGAAGGCGGCCACTATCATTAGAGATGTGTATTTAGCCGAGGAAAAGAGGTTACAGCAATATCACTTGATGATTCTTGCTATACAGCTCGTCTTAACAGTTTTCCTGTGTTCTATAACATCTCTTGCGTTTTATAAGTGGGGCCTTCCGGTTTGTAGGCGTCTCTGGACGAAATTAAGAAAGAAGCCCCC
>JAGGXX010000032.1 GCA_021162845.1 Thermoprotei archaeon
AGATAGCACACATACACATTAAGGATGGGAAAAGGATGGAAAGGAAGGCCGTCTGGACCCCTGTGGGGGAGGGGGAGGTCGATTACATAGGCCAGCTACGTGCTTTGAAAGAAGATGGTTACACGGGCTACCTCTCCTTAGAGACCCACTGGAGGCCGAAAATAGAGCTCAGCGAAGAACAGGTATCAAGACCTGGAGGGGAGCTCTTCTCGACGATGGGCGAAGAAGCATCGGAGATCTGCATACGCAACCTCATCAGGATCATAAACGAACTGCAACGCTAGTTTTTAACGGTTATGGCCTCTAAGCCCTTTATTAAGAGAAGTGATATGAGATGAAAACCTCTAGGATACCGGGCTTCTACAAGCTATCCATTATAGAGAGGCTGAGGTTAGTAAGGGACTTTGCAGAGCTCACCGATGAAGACTTAGCAATGCTCCTTAACACAGGGAGCCTACAGTTAAGTTTAGCAGATAGGATGATTGAGAACGTAATAGGCGTATTCCATCTGCCCTTTGCAGTAGCCACCAACTTCCTCATAAACGAAAGAGATTATTTAGTGCCTATGGTCATAGAAGAACCTTCTGTTGTGGCCGCGGCTAGTAACGCTGCTAAGATGGTCAGGGAAGGTGGGGGATTCAAGGCGAGTACGACGCCTCCCGTGATGATAGGCCAGATACAATTAGTGGATGTTAAGGATCCCCATGAGGCCAAGGAGGTTATATTAGGCGAAAAGGAGCATATATTGGAGATCGCGAACTCGAAGGATCCCATATTGGTTAAACTAGGAGGAGGAGCGAAGGATATAGAGGTCAGGATAATAGACTCCATGAAAGGGTCCATGGTCATAACACACCTTCTCGTGGACGTAAGGGACGCGATGGGTGCTAACGCAGTTAACACCATGGCGGAAGCTGTAGCGCCTTACATAGAGAAGATCACAGGAGGCAGGGTTTACCTCAGGATAATATCGAACTTAGCGGTTAAGCGGCTTGCAAGGGCTGAATGCGTGGTTCCCAAGGAGGTATTAGGCGGAGAGGATGTGGTGGATGGAATACTCTACGCTTATGCCTTCGCCGCGGCGGATCCGTACAGAGCCGCGACCCACAATAAGGGGATAATGAACGGGGTCATAGCGGTAGCCCTGGCTACAGGTAATGATACACGCGCCCTAGAGGCGGGAGCTCATGCCTACGCCTCCCTCTCCGGAAGGTATCTGCCATTAAGCGTCTGGGAGAAGACGGAGAAAGGGGATCTAAGGGGATACCTGGAGATGCCGATGGCCGTGGGAATAGTCGGAGGAGCGACACGTTCAAATCCGCTAGCTAGAATCGCCCTGAAGATATTAGGCGTTAAGACGGCAAGCGAACTAGCTCAAGTCATGGTATCGGTCGGACTAGCTAATAACCTAGCTGCGCTAAGGGCTCTTGCTACGGAGGGAATACAAAGAGGCCATATGAAACTTCACGCTAGGAACATCGCGATAGCAGCAGGGGCCACTGGGAGATTAATAGACCTAGTGGCTGAGAGGATGGTGGAAGAAGGGGTCATAAGGATAGATAGGGCAAAAGAAATACTTAACGAGCTAAAGTCGAGACAAGAAGTTACTTGAAGACGGTAGCTACATTAGCACGCTAAGCCAAAGCAGGCTACGGGTATCCAGCTTACTGATGTCGTTTATGCAGTAAACGCCGCCGTGGATGTCATATATTATCACCTTTTTACCTTTTATGATCCTTATGCACCTACTCCATGTCTCAAAGTTCACGATGCCCTTATCGGTTTCGACCAGCCACTTGTAGGTCCACCCGCTGGTATTTATGCTGAGTATTCTCTTAACTTGAGGCATGAAGTATATGACGTTCAGCACTCTTTCGAGGTGTGCTCGTGACTCCTTGTCCAGCTTTCGGTAATCCCTGAGAATCCCCACTTCCTCGTCATCTTCCTTGAAGAAGATCACATATTCGGGATGTGTAAGGGGGAAGGGCCTGCGTGGTTTGACGTTATGATATAGCCTTCCGCATATCTCCACGTCAACTACGTCCACATCTGCTTTCACGATCTTGACGCGTTTGGGATCCAGTATGCGCAACTGAGCAATCCAATCCTTAAGGCCCCTCATTTTTACGGCTTCCTCCTACGAATGGGCATGGGAATCGGTCTCGTAAAGCCCTCGAACTGTGCATCAAATAGCCTCTTATAGAGGCCATTCCTCCTTAAGAGCTCAGCGTGAGTTCCTTCTTCCACTATAATGCCTCTTTCCAGCACTATGATCCTGTCCACATTCCTCAGCGTCGAAAGCCTATGGGCGATTATTATCGTGGTCCTACCCCGGGTTAAGTTCTCGATGGCTTTGGAGACTTCCCTCTCAGCTATGGCGTCCAGCGACGACGTGGGTTCATCGAGGATTAAGATCCTGGGATCCTTTAGCAGGGCCATGGCTATGGCGACCCTCTGCCTCTCGCCACCCGAAAGCCTCCTACCTCGAACGCCTACCTTGGTATCATAAGCCTCGGGTAGTTTCATTATGAATTCATGCGCATTAGCCGCTTTAGCGGCCGCTATTATCTCCTCTAGCGTGGCGTTCTTCTTTCCCAATGCTATGTTCTCAGCGATTGAGACATCGAAAAGCACAGGGTTCTGCATAACGATGGCTATCTGACGCTTTAAGGCCTCTAGCTTCACATCCCGTATGTCGACTCCATCGATTAGCACACGACCTCTTTGAGGTTCGTAGAACCTGAGCAGAAGTTTAACGAGCGTGCTTTTACCGGACCCGCTGGGTCCAACTATTCCTATATGTTCACCAGGCTTGATGCGTAGGCTAACGCCGCGTAAGGCATAGTGCACTCCATCATAGGTGAACCACACATCCTTGAACTCTATGGCTCCCTTCATCTGAACTTCCTTGGCCTTAGGACTCTCGGTCACCTCCAGATCTTCATCCAAGATTTCGAATATTCTTTCACTTGACGTAGTCACCATGGGTATCGAGCGTACCTGACTGAGCAGGTCGTTTATGGGGCCGTAAAAGCTCCACATGTAGCTCGTAAAAGCCGTTAAAGCACCTAATGTGAGCTGGTCACGGAGCACCTGTAGTCCCCCGAACCACCAGACCAGCAGACTGCTGAGCGTGAATGAAAGGCCTATCGCTGGCCAGAACTTCTGTTCATATTTAAAGACCTCTATGTTAGCGGTATTATACCTATCAAGGCGATGAGCGAACTCCGTTATCATGCGGTGTTCCCTACCCAAGGATCTAACCAATATGAAGGCGGAGAGGCTTTCGGAAAGTATGGAGATCATATCAGACCAGCGCTTCCATAGCCTATGATAGTACTTCGAGGCGGAGCGCCTATAGAGCGTTGAACCGATTAAGGAGACTGGAATGGGAAGTAGAGCTAGCAGGGTCAGCCATGGGCTCATAGTGACCAGTATCACCCCTATTGAGGCCATGGCGATTAAATCCATGACCATGGATTGAAGCCCCTGTGTAAGGAAGTTCTTTATCCTCTCTACATCACTTGAGACCCGGGATATTATGCTACCAGTGGAGTATCTATCGTAAAAACGAAGGGAAAGGAACTGAAGCTTCTCGTAGAGCTTAAGCCTGAACCTGTACGTTAACTTCAAGTTCAGCTTTAGGTTGACGTAGTTGAGGATAGTCCTCAGGATTAGGGATATTACGTTGATGCCAAGTAGGGCAGCTATTATCTCTATCAACAAGTTGAAATTACTTCGAGGCACCAAGACCTTATCTATGAGGATGGCCATGAGATATGGTGGTAGCAACCCGAGGATGCGGGCGATTATCGAGATAGTGAAAGCCGTAGCTACAAGCGGCCAAAAGGGCTTCATGAACTTTAGTAACCTGATCAGTATGGCCCGTTTGCCTTCCCTCTCACGAAGCCTCAGCTCCTTACCTAGGTTAGCCTTTATCTCAGAAGCGGGAATTGCATTTAGAGTAAGGTCGTTTATCAGCGCTACGAGCTTCTCGAAGATTCTCTTCTTGGAAGGTGAGAAGAATAACACGTTCTTAACACCTAAGCGCGTATCGAGGACTAGGACACAGAGCCCCAGGTGGGCCTTTAATGTGGCCATGTTCACGTCCTTTAGCCATGTCTCCTCCAGTACCTTTCCTTCTAGGGAAAGGACGAATAGGCGTTTATTAGTAAGTAAAAGGTATTCATTACCATAACTTACATCATGACAGATATCGCTTTTAGCTATGGCTATTATCTCTTCATCGCTAACCAGCATAGCGGATATCGTACGGCGTATGCTTTCATGCATATCTTGCGCCGATGGGTAGTACATCACGTCTGGAGGTTCCCTATCGCTATTTTCAGAGACGATTCGACCTCACCCTCATCGAGAGATCGACATTTATCAGGGAGGAATTCGATACTTAAACTTAACGGTCATCGCAACACCATACATCACCCCTTCCCTATAGGTGATCAATCATGGCAGGAGAGCTCATAGGTACTTTAGGTCACAAAGGAGGGGCACCCTCTAATCATGAGGGAGGGAAGCATGATATTGATTTACCGTGGAGGGATTAAGCTCTACTTTAACCATAGAGGGGAGGGAGTCTGTATGGGGATGCTCCATCCTACTGCTAAGATCCATGTACTAATTGAAATGCCGGAGAATGGAGCTTTGGTAATTAGGGAACTCCTACCCCTGCGTAGACTTAGGGTAGAAGCGATCGAGGGAGGAGTAGTAATTGAAGCCGATAAGAATATATGTGTAACCAGGGAAGGCCATAAGATCCATGTTGATTATATAGTACTAGTCCATCAACGGGAAGATGAGGTAGTAATCGATGGCATCCAGCTAAGGACAGGGGATGCATATGACTTTACGCACGACGTTAAGGTTAAGAGAATGCATGCAATGCACGTAGATGACAGGTATTTCTGGTCACTAGTGAGCGGTGAGAAGAGCATCGAAGGGAGGCTCTATGACGAACGAAGGAGGAGGATAATGAAAGGGGATCACGTGAGGATGTTCTGTGATGAGGGATACGAAGCTTATTTCTTAGTCAAGGATGTCAGGGTCTATGATAGCTTCAGGGAGATGCTCCTAAATGAGGGATTGGATAACGTTCTGCCAGGTATAAAGGAGATAGAAAAAGGGGTAGAAGTCTACAGGAAGTTCTATAGCGAAAAGGAAGAAAAGCGATATGGTGTCTGCGCTATAGAACTGGAACCTCTATGACCACTACGTTAATGGGGAGAAGGACTTAACCTTCTCCTTGTCGAGCCTCTTAACGACCTCTGCTAATAGCCGGACTCCATTTTCTAGATCATCTAGATGCAGTACACTCACGTGAGAGTGTATATTCCTAGTGGGGACACCTATGACCACACTTGGCCTACCGGTCCTATATAAGTGGAAGCGCCCAGCATCCGTACCTCCCCTTGGAACTATTGAGAGCTGATAGGGTATCTTGGCCTCTTCAGCTACATCCATGATGAAGTTCTTAAGCCTCTGATTGGGTATCATACTGGCATCATACGTGACTATGGAGGGACCTTTACCCAGCTTAGTTGGCGCCTCATATGGGGATATGCCGGGGACATCACCAGCTATATCCACTTCGGCGATTATGGCAACATCAGGCTCCGTGGCATAGGCAGAAGTCTGAGCACCCCTAAGACCTACTTCTTCTTGAACTGTTATGACCGCCATGAACGTATTCGGATGCTGTATGTCGTGCTCGCTTAAAACACGAAGGGCCTCCACAGCCATAAATACCCCTATACGGTCATCAAATGCCTTACCGAAAACAGTCTTACCCGCACTAGACCTCATAAAGGGCGACCACGGAACTATGGGATCCCCTATGCGAATGCCTAATTTCTCCACCTCATCCTTACTAGTAGCTCCGACATCGATGAACATGTTCTCCTGTTTTACGACCTTTCCCTTCTCCTCCTCCTTTAGCAAATGAGGGGGCTTACTCTCTATGACGCCATGGACATAACCCTTTCTAGTCCTTATCATGACCCTCTGGGCTAGTAGCACCTGATCCCACCAGCCACCGAGAGGTATGAACTTCACGTACCCTTCGTTGGTCACCCCTGAGACTATGAAGCCCACTTCATCAGCATGACCAGCGACTACTACTTTGGGGAAATCGCTCTCACCCCTCTTCATCAAAATCAACGAGCCTAAGTTGTCCGTCCTTATTTCATCAGCAAAGGGCGTTGCGTACTCCTTAACTAAGGACATAACCTCGTCCTCGAAGCCTGGAGGACCGAATGCCTCGCTGAGCCTCTTGAGAAAATCCACTTCCTCTTCGCCTATGGTATATTTCACATTAACCACCTCTTCGCCATTTTATAGACTGAGCGGTTTTAAGCCTTCTTAGCCTTAGGCTAAAATAAGCATAAGGAACAATTGCCCTCAACACCTAAACACCCAACGGGAGGTCATGGATGAGGACTAACAAGGAGAGACTTGTTAAGATAAGTGTCATAGGCGAGGTTACAAGCGCATGGAAAGGAGACACGGTTTATACGATAACCACTGACGGGAGACCGGTGGTCCTACCCGGAGTAGGTGGTGTGACCTATAATGTCCGTGTTGGTGATTCAGCGATAGATTGGGAAGCGGACCACGTGGAGCCAGGCGTATCGATAAGGAGCACTATGAAGCTAGATGGAAAAGAGGCGGGGAATAACGCTCTGAACATACTCTCATGCGTGGGAAATGAGGCTATAGTAGTAAGTGGGGAGGCAAAGGGTGAGAGAGGTGTGGTCACCGGTAAACATGGGGGCATAGAGCATGTACTTGTGGACTTCGACTGGGAGGTGCTCGAGAGGATAGTCCCAGGCGATAAAGTGCTCGTAAAAGCCTATGGTGTGGGGCTCAAACTACTCGATTATCCGGAAGTTAAGGTCTTCAACATGGACCCAAGCTTCCTTGAAGCCATGAGGATACGTGAGGAGGATGGCCATCTAGAAGTACCCGTAACACACGTGATACCAGCTGAGATAATGGGCTCAGGATTAGGAGCGAACAACGTGTATAGAGGTGATTATGACATACAGCTCTTTGATGAAACCATAGTTAAGAAGTACCATCTACATGATCTGAGGTTAGGCGATATAGTCGCTATAATGAACGCCGACCATAGCTATGGTAGGATATACAGGACAGGCGCGATAAGCATAGGCATAATAGTTCATACCAGATGCGTGAGCTCAGGACATGGACCTGGCGTCACGACCTTAATGAGCTCACATAACGGAGTGATACGCCCGATAATAGATCCTGACGCTAACATAGCGAAGATACTTAAGCTGAGAGATGACATTTAAACCATACTGGTATGGTCTTTGGGAAAAGAATTTTTATTTTTTTAAAAAATGACCACTAGTTAACTTACAGCTTAAATGTCTGACTATTAGAGAAGCTCGCTCATATTCCAGTTATTAAGATAAAGTGAATATTTTCATCTCCCTTGATAGGTAGAATGCTGCCTATACGCTATGAAATTGACTTCAAGCAATGCCCCTTTGGGAAGATTGGAGACCTCGACAGTGGTCCGCGCCGGAGGAGCGGAGCGGAAGTATTTCGAGTACTCTTCATTAAAGGCGTTAAAATCGCCCAAATTCCTAAGGAACACCGTAACGAAAACTATATCGTCCATACTATATCCAACGGATTCTAGGATCGCTCTTATGTTCTCCATGACCCTACGCGTCTGGACGCGTATATCGCCCTTCACCATAGCTCCCGTATTAGGATCTATGGGAATTTGTCCCGAGCCGAATATGAAAGGACCAACCTTTATCGCCTGGGAGTAGGGACCGATCGGCCTTGGAGCTCTTTCGGTGAGGATCACCTCCCTCAATAAACTCACCATGAATAATAGAGCTCATGAACGGATATATTTTTGTTGACTTAAATGGTTAGGGAAAACTT
Source organism: Thermoprotei archaeon (assembly GCA_021162845.1). Lineage (GTDB taxonomy): Archaea > Thermoproteota > Thermoprotei > QMSL01 > B3-G16 > JAGGXX01. Next base: position 7,939 of record JAGGXX010000032.1, read on the forward strand.
TACATATGCGCTGAGGGGATCGATCTGGTATTGATGCATAAGGAAACCAGAAACATCATACATCGTCTGACCGTGATAACAGCGGTGGTGTACTTCGGTAGTGCGTTATGGCAGACGCTATTCGTCATCTACCTGGATAAGATAGGGGTCTCATCAGTTAACATAGGGCTTTCATCTAGTCTACTGTTCTCGGTACCATCGCTACTGGCCTTCATGACAGGCATGATCTGCGATTCTTATGATAAAAGGAAGCTGATAACAGCTTCATTAGCCATAAGCAGCACGCTTCTGCTACTCATGCCCTCAGCTAAAGATCCCCTCAGCATAATGGGCATAGCGTTACTCTACGGTCTCATGATGGGCT
>JAGGXX010000005.1 GCA_021162845.1 Thermoprotei archaeon
CAGTTGGTTTACTTCGTTGATGAGGTGCAGCTTACTCAGGAGGAGCGTGCGTGTGTGGACAAGCTGATCGATATACTGACTGTGGAGATGATGCCCCCCTCCTCGGTAGAGGAGGACGTGCAAGGACATGTAATGAGGGAGGCCAGGAGGCTCCTGGAGAAATATAAGAGGAGTTTCAGGAACCTTCCTGAAGAGAGCTGGAATAAGGTCGTGTATTATGTTGAAAGGGACCTCTTGGGTTATGGTCCTATACATGTGCTCATGAAGGATCCCATGTTAGAGGACATCTCCTGCAATGGGACCTATAAGTCGGTCTACGTATGGCACAGGCGATACGAGAGCATGCCTACTAACATCATCTTCCTCTCGCAGGATTACCTCAGGGAGTTCATAGTTAAGCTAGCACATATAGCTGGCAAGCACATATCAGCTGCTTTCCCGATACTGGATGCTAGGCTACCGGGTGGGCATAGATTAGCCGCTACGTATGGGGAGGAGGTATCACCTAGGGGGAGTACTTTCACGATAAGGAAGTTCAGGGAAAAACCCCTCTCAATTATAGAATTAATAGAGTACGGCACATTGGACGCGTGGACTGCTGCCTATCTCTGGCTCATGATGGAACATAAGATGACCATGATGATAATAGGCGGGACGGCTAGCGGTAAGACCACATTGTTAAATGCCCTCCTGAACTTCGTGAAGCCTAGTTTCAAGATAGTCACCATAGAGGAAACGCCTGAGATAAACATCGAACATGAGAACTGGGTTCAGCTAGTAAGCAGGGAGAGCTACGGATTGGGGGAGAGTGGGAGGGGCGAGATAGATCTATATGAGTTGGTAAGGGTCTCGCTCAGATATCGACCCGATTACATAGTCGTTGGTGAGATAAGGGGAAGAGAAGCGTTTGTGCTCTTCCAGGCGATGGCGACTGGACATGGAGGTCTATCGACGTTTCACGCGGATAGCCTAGAGAACGCTGTGAGAAGGCTCATGAGTCCGCCTATGAACGTCTCCAAGCCCTACATACCGCTAATGAACATAGTGATACACATAGCTAGGGTACCGCTCCCAGGAGGAGGGTTCACGAGGAGGGTGAGGACGGTATGGGAGATCCTCGATTATGATGATTATCTGAAGCTGATCACATGGAATCCTGCCACGGATAAGCACGAGGTGGTCAATAGTAGTTACCTGTTAAACCTCATAGCCGAGAGGACAGGAAAGGAGAAGGACACGCTCTTGAAGGAAATCGAGGATCGAAAGGACGTCCTGGTTTGGATGAAGGCGATGAGGATACGCGATTATAGGGAGGTCGCTCGAACTGTGACCCGATTCTACATGTTCCCCGAGAAAATCAAGAAGCTCGTGTCGAAGGGCATAGCACTCATGGCTAAGGGTGGTGCTAGATGAACCTAGTAGGTTTTATATATGCTCACTTCCGGTGGCTGGGAGTCGTCTTCCTAAGGGTCTTCAGGAACTTAGACGAGGATCTTAAGGCCGCTGACGTAAGGCTACATCCAGAGGTGTACGCTTCCTTAATGGGCTTCACGTTCCTCCTCGTTACCTTAGGGGGTATAGGCTTTTCCGTGCTTATCGCTGCTTCGAGTATGGGCTTAATACCTATTCCTATAATCAATGCGATCCCGTTCCTGAGCACGTTACCGCAAACTACACTAATCATCTTATTAGCTGGGATCGTATGTGCAGTTTCCCTGGGCTCCGTAGCCCTCATGGCATTCATACCCTCAATAGGGAGAACTAACAGGACCTCCAAGCTGAGCTTAGAGGTACCTTACCTTGCAGCCTACATCTCGACGATGGCCTCCGGGGGCATTTCGCCTTATATAAGCTTTGAGAGGCTCGCTAAGTCGCCAGAATATCTCTTCAGTGAAATCAAGAAGGAGGCTTTGAGGTTCTTCATAAACGTGAGGGCTTTCGGTAAGGATCCTCTTAGCGCTATTGAGGAATCGGCCAAGCGGATCCCCAATAGGCCCTACAGGGAGCTCATGTTGGGTTATGTTGCCACTTTGAGGGCTGGTGGTGACGTCGTGCATTACCTTCAGAGGCAGACCGAGGTTCTCTTTAAGGATAGGATCTCCGAGATACGGGCCATAGCTGAAAGGATAGGCATGATAATGGAGGCTTACATGGCCGTAGTTGTCTTACTAGCCTTATCGATATACTCCATGTTCATAGTCAATAAAGCTCTGGTTCAGGCCTCGCTACCCTTGATGAGTGGAGGCGAGTTCTTCCTCTTCTCCTACGTGTTAATGCCCCTCATCTCGGGTCTCTTCATATACCTCGCGGATCTCATGCAACCTAAATATCCAGTGGCTGATTACAGGCCCTATTACGTTTTCTTCGCGGTCTCAGTGCCACTGACGGTAGTGCTTGCAATCCTTATGGTAACGCCCTATTTCGTTACAGTGAACGGTGAGATCTTCATCATCTCACAGAGGCTCGTATCGTCTGTTGTGGACATGATGGGCTTAGGCAAGGGGTATGAGACCGGCGTCGGGTTGGCATTGGCGATGATCATAGGCTTAATACCAGCCTGCATATGGACTGAGCGCATACTTGGGGAGTATAGGGGCATCGAATTCGGCATTACTAGATTTCTCAGGGACTTAGTTGAAGTCAGGAAGACGGGTATGTCCCCGGAGAAGTGCATAATTGACCTCTCGAGGAGGGACTACGGCAAGTTCTCCAAGCACTTGAAGTACATGGCCAAGAGGATCGGATGGGGGAGGCCTATGTCTAGCATATATGAGGACTTCGCCCGCGACGTCCGGAGCTGGTTAGCCAGGATAGTCATGTTCCTGCTCGTGGAGAGCATAGAGGTGGGTGGAGGCACTCCGGAGACCCTTGAGAGCTTAGCTAACTTCGCTGAGATGATAGAACTCGTTGAGAAGGAAAAGAAGCGCATGTTGAAGCCCTTGATATTGATACCATACATAGGCTCGTTAGTGACTACTTGTGTCATAATCATGCTCATAGGCTTCATGAATAATGTAATGAAGTTAGCTCACATGAGCGTTGGAGTCATAACGCTCACGAGGACCTTCCTCCCACCCGTAGTACTTAACTCCTATATAACGGGGCTCACTGCGGGTAAGATCTCTAATGAGAGGGTATGTAGTGGATTCCTCCATGCGCTATTCCTAGTATTCATAACCTTGATCGCGATGATGGCTTCACCGTACATATCCAGGATGATTGTATTGGGTGGTTGATATGAGGGATAGGGGAGTCTCTCAGGTCTTGACGACTGTGATCCTGTCAAGCGTCATGATAAGCATACTCTACATATCACTTTTCATCAGCGATAATGTCATCGAGTATCATGCCCAGGCCACGGAATACGAGAATGCGAAGGAGTTGTTGACGTATATGGCTGATGCGATGGAGCAAGTAGCCCTCGGTACAGGAGGGGTGAAGTACGTACGCTTCAACTTGAGGACGACTAGATTGGAGTTCCTCAAGGATTACTGCGAGGAGGTACTCGTCAAGCTTAACGGAAGCGAGGTAATACGCGATAGCCCTGATGCTATAGTCATAAGAGGCGGCGATAAGTTATCAGCTCCCTCCCTTAGGGTCTTATACCCGGAGGGAGTTGTGAATGATGCAGGTGAAATAGCGAGATATGTAGTTAACGCTGGGGAGCCTATTACATTGGTCTACGAGACGTTCGATAAGCGTGCCACGACGGTGCTCGTCTGCAGACGAGTAAGGATGAATTACCTAGGCATATACGAGCTGCTCGTCAATGGTGAGCTAAGGCGTTATGCGGTCTTTGAACTGAGCTACATAAATCTGACCATAGGGACTGTAGGTGGGTCCTCCACGATACCGGTCGTCATAAGGAACACAGGGACTACCGTTAACGAGACGCACCTTGAGGGCAGGCATTTTACGTTAGAGGTATTCGTGGGTCAGGAGAGGCGCTTTTTACATGAATACAGTTATGAAGATGTTGATGGCATTCTCGTGCTGATTAAGATCGCACATCTTGAGGTGGACACTTTGAGGTGATAATCCATGCCATCCCCTGTATTCTCGCATATCTGGGGAACGCTGGGGCTCATATCCATCATGATGGTGATATCGCTTTACGCAACAGGCGTATTGGGGATAATTTCAGCTCAGATCCATGAGGTGGAATTAAGCGAGATAGCGGAGTCCGTGGCCAGAGAGGCGGTAGAGCTCATATCAATTCACACGCTCGGGGAAGGCGGGTTTACCTATATGGAGCTAAACGTCCCTCAGACCATAGATGATGAAGGATATGTAATAGAGCTAGCGGAAACGTCCGACGGGCATATAATCGTAAAAGTCCGCCTGATGAGCGAGGTAAGGGAGAGTATAGCGGAACTGAACCTAGGTTCGGGTCCCATTAGGGTCTTTAACGGCTCAGCAGTTGACCTAGAGAGGGGAATACAATACGGATATCGGCTAGAGCTTCCATGTAAGAAGCCTATAGTACTGATGATGAGGAATGGGGACACGTACTTCATAGCACTAGGCAAAAGTCTAGGAGGTAGATGATGTGCATGCGATACTCGAGTACATAGGCGTTACGTTATCCATGATAGTGCTGCTGGCCATTACCAATTACTCACTCATGATATTCGCGAGGGACGCCCTTCACGTGAGGGAGGAACAACTATATACTGCAGCAGAACGTGTCATGGACAAAATATTGTTGACAACGGGTTATCCGCCTGATTGGGGATCCGGATTCGAGAGCTATAACGCCTCACTTAGCGACTATGGACTCGCCCGTTACGGCTCAAGGGTACCCTATGAGCTAGACCCCGATAAGGTGGTGCGACTTGCGAATCTAAGCGACCTGCCTAACCCTCTTCTTGTGAGGGGAGAGAGTATAGCGGAGTTATTGGACCTCAAGGGGAAGTACGGATTTAGGCTGACCATAGAGCCCCTGTTGAAGTGTGAAGTAAGCGCGTTAAGATATCTTAGGGTGAGGGGGACAATGGTCCCGGTCAAGTTCAGGGTCGAGCTCACAAACGCCTTCGGTAGGAGCATACCCTCGGCCCTAGTAAACGTTACCTATCTTCTGATAGGTGTGAAACCGGGTGTGGGTGGAAAGGAGACCATGGATGTAAGAGAGATAATCCGTAGCGTTAATGTAACCGATGCCAATGGCGAATGCACACTAGATCTAAGCGAGGAGGTTGCTGAGCTAACCAAGGGAGACGAACTCAGAGGATATAGCAGGCTCTTATCAGTGTTAATAGTATACGCCAATTGGAATCAAGTTCCCACGACGAGCGTATTCGCCGGAGACTCGGAAGGTTCGCCAGTTACGGGCTACTTAATAGGGAATTATCTCGTATTGAACGCTAATCTGTCCCTGATACCTCGTGCTGCCGTGCTAGTGAAGGATGAGGTCCTACAGGTTCTGCCCCAAAGTGATGCACTAATCCCAGTAGAGGTCACTGAGCTAAAGCCCGCTGATGGCGATGCGCCTCCAGCTTATAGGGTCATAAACCACGGCGCATTCAGGTATAAGGTCTTCAGGCTTGAGTACTTGGATGACCAGACCATGTACATCATAGCCGTGGGGCAATGGCGAGGGGGTGTAATCCCAATAGTCATAGAGAGGATCCCACGCATTAGTGTGGGATACGGAGCTGAACACGTCACCCCCGTAAATGAGGTTACGCTTACTAGGATAGCGTACTTCTCGGGTTTTCCCTATGTAGTGAAATTATCCATGTGGAGGGTTTCGGAGGGATGATGGACGAAAGCGGACAGGTCAGGCTAGCGGAGATGATCTTATCCACGATCGTTATGACGCTAGCTTTACTGATGATAATGAATCTCACGGCACCCCTAAGATCCATATACTTGAGGGAGACCTCGGATTTAAGACGCCTCGCTTATAACGTGCTGAATAGCCTCAGTGAGACCGGGATGTTTGAGGACTTGATAATGACGAAGAGGCTTAAAGGTGATCCTTGGGAGGATGAACTCAGCCTCTTCCTTTCCATGAACCTACCGCCCAATATAGTCTTTAAATTAGACGTTTACGAATACCTCGTGTTCCGTAACGGCACCACGAAGTGGGTTAAGCTAAATTCCAAGCCGATAACCAACCTAATGAGGTGGGATGAGAGCAAGGTCATTGAAGCAGAGAGCATAACGTACACCTACGTATGCTTAAGAGGGGCTGATGAGTATAGGGGCACTTTCCTGAAGTTTGAGCTGGTGCTGGGCTATGGCGGATGAGGGAGGGCAGATCATATTATCTACAGCGCTTATAGTCGCCGTCCTTCTACTCAGCTTGATCGTGACAAGCTATAGGGCTAGACTCATGTATTTGAAGACTAGGAGCATAGTCGCTAGAGAAGTAGTAGGGGCTATAACTGCTGATTTCAAGAGGGCATTGATACACGTGCTCTCCTTAGCAACAAGGGCCTACTATAACTACACGAAGTATGAAGCCATGTTATCTAAGTATAAGGAAGAGGGGCTTACGCTTTACAATAAGCATAATTTCACGGTCGCGAGGCATATAGGGATTAAATACCTGGAACTCTGGAGGACCTTCATCGTGAAAGCTTATGCTGGATATGGCGTTCAAGTCGATTTCCGCTTAATCGAGATGAACCTAACCGGAATCCTTGGAAGGCCTAGATTCATAAAGGAAGGGGATCTCATGAAGGCGTTTTGGTATTATCCTTCCAGCTGTTCAGTAGCTAGGGCACAGCTCCTATTAAACCTGAGCGATGCCGGGCTATATGGTTGGGTGAGCGAAGTTACGGCTGGCCTCTTTCTGGAGATATATCCGGATTACGAAGTGTCATATGAGGGGAACTGGACCGAGGTAAAGATGAGGGTTTTACAGGATGAGGGATATCCCTATCCTTACCTCGCAATAAAGGGCTCCATACAAGTCTACTTCCCACGTGAGGCGTATTGGGCTAGGGCCGAGATATTGAACATAGCGTACCTAGGCAATGGCGAGTACAGCATTAAGCTAAGACCTTATGTCAAGCCCCTCCACGATCCGCTAAGTGGGGAGGACTACGTGCCGTTATTAATTGTGGTGGAGGATGATAGGGGAATCCTGGTGGAGGGATGCAGTTACAATAGCATAACCTTCAAGGTAAGGCGCATGACCCCAGACGTCCTCACTATCGACGAAAGGAGGATCTATAGGCCTGATGAAATAGCACATGAGGTGTATACTCTGGAGTTCACATGGGATCTTAAGGTAAGATGGCTTGGTATGGAATTAAGGAAGGAGAACCTTGAGTTACCGCCTATGCCGTTCATGCCCATAAAGCAGCTAAGGGTTAACTCTACTATAGGAGGGGCAGAAGAACGGCCGATAGAACGGCCTGTTCAGTATGAGGAATGGAAGGAAGTGGTATGGCATGGACGCCACATCTGGGTTCCGTGCAACCTCTCGGATCCACAGATGGACTTTGGGCCTAACACTAGGCTTGTATTCCAGGTTAGTTTTCCGCGCTTGAGTGTAAAGGAGCAATTGGTCGTGATATGGTGGGAGGATGACCTAGATGCTGAACCTAAGATCTATCCCACGTTAATATCATATCGCTATGATGCGACGCATAAGGATGTATGGCACCCATTATACGATGTAGAGTTCGTCGATGTAGAGCATCCCCAATCAAGGGGTTATATAGATTATCATGGTGTGGCTGCGATAGTCATGAGGGATCCGGTTAGCGACTACGCCTTCGGCCCCTATAACCTACATGCCTTTGGTATATACCTAGACCGCTACCTAGGCAGGTACAGGCCTTACGGGAAATGGAACGTCTACTCCAATTACCTGAGGTATACATGGATACAAGCTCCTATCAGGATATTCGCGGTTCTCAATACATCGTTTGTAGGGAATGTATATGATGAAAACGACAAGCCGCGGGACAATTATTATGATACGTTAGCTATAGTTCAGGTGATAAATGGTACCAGGTACTTGCCGATCCTCACCTACATATATTGGAAGGACGACAACTCCAGTAAGGGTTACTGGCTTTCAACCGCTATGGGTCGGGGATTATCAGAATGGTTCGCTTACGTGAACCTAGAGAATAGCACGGGTGATACGCCCTTCTCTATAGGAGAGGTAGCACAAGTAAGAGAGGAGCCGGAGCCTAACTTCATGATAACCTATTGGCGATGTAGCGGTAGTCAGACCGGAAAAGCTCTGATTCTTAGCAGATCAGGCGTTCAGCTCCTTTATGAGATAGCTGGAAGGGATACCCTACCTCAGTTTATCGTGACGAAACATGCGCCCTCAGGTGAGCTCCAGGGAAGCATCGAGTACGCTTTTTGGCTCTCAACGCGAAAGTGTTATTCCGTGTCTAAGGGCACCTTCTTGGCTTATTGGGTCGTCATGTTCGACTATAAGCCCTTAGGAGGAAGTGAGGGGTGGCTAAGCATAAGTAATGCGAGGCAGGGATGGAAGAACGCATGTATTTATGCGCCCATGTTCTTAGAGGACTATGCTCCCTTGATAACAAGCCCTTAGAGGGGTATTAGATCTAGGTCCCGTTTTTGACATAATATATCGTTGCACAGTATGAGTTGCATACCTTGAAGCTTATTTCATGAGCCTTCATGTAATCTAATGTGGCCTCAGAGGGGAAAGCGATTCCATCATATCCCAAATTTACGGTCACTATCTCGATTAACGAACATCCCCGGCCCCGTGGTCTCATACGGCCAAGAGCTAGGGGTCCGGAATAAACTAATCGAGCATATCTCAGGACTTTAAGCACTTCTTTAACCTTAGGAGGGGCTATCGTGCCGAAGGAGTACCTGGGTAGGCGTGAATACGACTAAAATGAGGGCTTCGGGATCCTCCCTTGCTATAAGGTCTAAGGCCTCATATTCACTTTCTACACGACCGCGATTAATTCCTAGTGACTACGTGTGGAGCCACTCATACTCCATATTCCCTAAGCAACCTTAGGCCTTCGACAAAGGCTATTCTAGGGACATCGAGGTTCAGTACATCCTTAATAGCCAGTTCGCTCAGGACTGCATCGTACAATACCATATCAGGATCTATCTCCGAAAGTATCCTAGCACGTCGTTCGTTTACAAGTCCTACATGCATGAAGATCCTAGATCAGGGCTTCGGGTGTAGCAGGCCTCATCCTCTTCAATAGCTAGCCACGGCAATGCTTACACATTAGTCCACATCAATGCTTCCCCGCTCTTTAAGCACCATGATCCAGTAAGCGAGATAGCGGGGAAGTCCCTTCCCTTAATGCCATAACCTGGGATGTGATAGTGCAGTTGCCCTGTCGCAAAGACGAATACTTGAGTCAAGTCATAACAGCCCTCCGGCTAATCATTCCCACTATAGTAGACTAAGACTTCATAATATGTGTAAAAAGATTGCGGTAATCCGTGAGGGACCCCTTACGAAGACTGGCTAAGGGAGCTGAGCTTTTACGTAGTAAGATATGCATGAGCTAAACCTGCATAGAGGGCCGAGCCTATGTATAATACGTCTTCGTCAACATCAAAGTGAGGACTATGATGCGGATTCATAGTACCCTTTTCAGAGTTTCCCGTGCCGAGTAATATGAACGCGCCTGGTACCCTTTCCAGGTAAAAGGCGAAGTCCTCGCCTCCCATGCTCACGCTAGGTATCAATATATTCCCTTCACCTACTATATTCATTGCTACTTCCTTGGCTATCTTAGTTGCCTCCGGGTGATTTATGGTGGGCGGAGTTATATCCCTAGTTTGGACGTCGCATGTAGCCCCATATGCCCTAGATATGTGATCTGCGATCTCCCTTATCCTCCTAACGACCAGATTCAGCGTTTCCTTCCTTAACGCCCTGTACGTGCCAGCCATGAAGGCTTTGTCGGGTATTACGTTAAACGCCTTGCCAGCCCTAAATGTACATACGCTGACCACGGCGGAGTCTATGGGATCTACGTTCCTGCTAACTATGGACTGTAGAGCCACTACTATCGATGAAGCGACTACTATTGGATCCACAGCCTGATGAGGATAAGCTCCGTGACCACCCTTGCCGTATACCTCTATCGAGAAGCTCCCGGTAGCAGCTAAGAGGGGACCTTCCTTTATGCCTATCCTCCCGGATTCTATTTGGCTCCATACGTGAAGCCCATAGATCATGTCCACTTTAGGGTCATCTAATGCGCCTTCCTTTATCATTCGCTCTGCACCATTACCCCCTTCCTCAGCGGGTTGAAATATCAGCTTAACATTGCCCTTGAGCTCATCCTTAATCTTAGCTAATATTTTAGCGGCTCCCAGAAGCATGGCCACGTGAGCGTCATGGCCACATGCATGCATCACGCCTTTTACCTTAGACCTATAAGGTACATCGTTTTCCTCATTAAGCGGTAATGCATCCATATCCGCCCTAAGCGCTATCGTCTTATCCCCTTCTGCACCTCTTAAAACGCCTATTACGCCGGTCTCGGCCACACCCGTGATTACCCGATATCCCCATTTCCTCAGGTTCTCTGCCACTATGCCCGCTGTCCTTCTCTCATGATATCCGAGCTCAGGGTGCATGTGGAAGTCCCTTCTCCACGATATGATCTCATCATTCAATTCCCTTGCCATCTGAACTATCCGCTCTAAAGGATGCATACCACGTTCACCTAACTATGGTTATCTCAGGAATTCAGCTTTAATCATTATGAGGGGCTCTATGGAGCTTTCAATAATGTGATGTTTAAATCACCCGTGACGTAGATATGAGGGGGAGGCTCAAATGACGCGAGCTAGGGTTTATCTGATCGCAAACTCCCATATCGACCTGCTCTGGCTTTGGCGATGGATGGAAGGCGCTTGGACCATAAGGCATACTGTCAGAAATGTGATCAACCTTATGCGAGAATTCCCCCATTTCAAGTTCGCTTTTTCATCAGCTTTAGCCTACAAGTGGATTGAGGAGATGGAGCCGGAGCTGTTTGAAAGAATCCGTGAGATGATCGAGAAAGGAAGATGGATCGTGGTAGGCGGCTGGTGGGTAGAGCCCGACTGTAACATACCTGGAGGGGAGTCCTATGTAAGGCAAGCCCTTTATGGACAGAGGTATTTTAAAGAGAAGTTAGGGATTAGGGTTAAGGTAGGATATAATATCGATAGCTTTGGGCACAATGCCTCGCTTCCGCAGATATTGAAGAAAGCCGGACTAGACTTCTACATATTTATGAGACCTGGACCTCATGAGAAGGAGCTGCCCTCGGATGCTTTCTGGTGGGAAGGGCTTGATGGGACGAGAGTACTTGCCTATAGGTTACCTTCATCTTATGCGGCCTCAGGCAAAGGGCTTAAGGAACATGTAAAGAGAGCGATTAATAGGGCTCTCAGCACCAATAAGCCGGTCATGTGCTTTTACGGAAGGGGAGATCATGGTGATGGTCCAACCGAGAGCGACTTAAATGAAGTCCTAATGATGGCTAAGGAGTGTAAGGATGTAGAATTAGTATTCGGAGCGCCTGAGGAGTTCTTTAAGGAAATCCTTTCTAAGGAATGTGAGCTCCCTATCGTCAAGGGCGAGCTACAGCACCATGCAAGCGGATGTTACTCCGTGAACACTGAGGTAAAGGGGTTGAATAGGAGGGCGGAGCATGCCCTTTTAGCCGCGGAGAGGCTGTCAGTCATTGCAACTCTTCTTACGGGCCATAGGTATCCCAAGGAAGCGTTAAGGCGTGCATGGGAGCTCCTACTCCTCTGTCAATTCCATGACTCGCTAGCTGGCACATGCATTCCTGAGGCGTATGAGGATGTGAGGAATATCTATGGTGAGGTATTGTATCGAGCTCAAGAGGCCATTAACCTAGCGGCGCAACGCATTGCCTCACGTGTAAACACGAGGGATGGAAAGTGCGTCATAATATTCAATCCCACTCCATTTCACATACTATTCCCGATAGAGGTCGAACCCGCATGGGGTCAGGGCAACGTTCTACTCGATGACAAAGGCAAGTATATTCCGGTACAGGATGTACAGTCGTCATCGCTAAGCGGTACACGGAGGATAGTGTTCATAGCGGACTTACCTCCTCTCGGCTACCGGACATACATCCTTAAGAACGGGAAGGGGGTGACAGGGGAGAAGCTGAACGTTACTGAAGGGCTACTTGAAAACGAGCACTTGATGTTAAAAGTCGATGAGAGTTCTGGACATATAACCGATTTATACGATAAGGATCTCGGAGTTCACATACTAAAGGGACAAGGAGCCGTTCCCTTAGTGATTAGGGATGAAAGCGATACTTGGTCTCATGGCGTCTTCTCCTTTGAAGAGATAGAGGGGGTGTTCGATAATGCGCAGATCACAATCTTAGAGAGGGGGCCCGTAAGAGCTAGGTTAAGGGTTAAAAGCTATTATGGCTCATCTGAGTTGTGGCAGGACTTCATATTATATGCAGGTCTCAAGTGGGTGGAAGTAAGAGTTCGCGTATTCTGGCATGAAAAACATAGGATGCTGAAGTTAGCGTTCCCCGTGAACGTACAAGAACCCAATATAACTTACGAGATACCCTATGGTGTGCTCTCCCGTCCCGCGAATGGTGAAGAGGAGCCAGGACAGAGATGGATCGATATAACGGGAAGGACGAGCTTAAGGGGCAAGGAAGCGACTTACGGATTAACTATCATTAATGATTCTAAGTACAGTTTTAGCGCGCGGGGATCCGTAGTATACATGACCGTGCTCAGGAGCCCGATTTACGCGCACCACATACCGCGAAGGCCCGTCTCAGGCGTAGATTACCGTTATATCGATTTAGGAGAGCATGAGTTTCGTTACATAATGTACCCTCATCTAGGCGATTGGAGGAAGCGAGAAATCCTAGGATTAGCTGAAGCACTTAATACGCCTTTACCTTATGTCATGGAAGATGTACATGGTGGCTCTTTGCCGAAAATCTTCTCCCTAGTAAATGATCTCCAGGGCAACATCGTCGTAAGTGTGCTTAAAGAGGCTGAAGACAGCCACGACATAATCTTAAGGTGCTATGAGGCCTGGGGGAGGGAAGGATATGTGTGCCTAAACCTAGATCACTTAGACAGGAAGTTGAAGTTCCACATAAAGCCGTACGAGATCAAGACGTTTTTAATACCATTAAAGCCCGAGGAGGAGGTCAGGGAGTGTAATCTCCTAGAGGAGGCACTGTGAAAGCTTTATTTATCTCTTAAGCACCCTATTTGAATGGTGACCCCTCCCCGCAGACTGGCCCGAGGAGGGCTTGAAGGAAGCAGGGGTCCCCTTTGCTCCCCTTCTCCCTTCCTGACGCCATTTAAGTATTATGAACGCCGTGAAGATCGTTAAAAATATGACTACGATTACGTCAAGGTAGATCATGTAACCCTCGATTATGCGCCACTGCTCCCCCAATACGTACCCTAAGTATACCAGTACAAAATTCCAAGGTAGGGATCCTAAGAAAGTATACAAGGTGAACCTCAAGGGGTTCATCGAAAAAATGCCAGCTGGGAGCGATATAAATGTACGTATTGCTGGCAAGAGCCTGCCCGTTAGAATGGCTATATCGCCATACCTCATGAAGAACTTCTCAGCATGCTGGTACTCCGATCTCCTGAGGATGAGGCGTTTACCATACCTATATATTAGTCGTCTTCCTCCCCAGCGGCCCGCTACGTACGCTAACCACGATCCTGAAAGGTTCGCTAAAGCACCTATTAATGTGCCGAAGAGCACCTCGTAGAGGTTATTACACAGAGCGAAACCCGCTAGTGGCATGACTATCTCGCTTGGCATAGGTATGCAGGCGCTCTCCATGACCATAGCTAGGAACACGCCTAGCCATGACGTCCTTTGGATTAGGCATACTAATACATCGATTATAAGCGCTGATATGCTCATAGTTGGACATAGTTAGACCTTGACGTATTATTTAAACATTAAGAGAGCGTTCTCTTGGAAAGATCTATATCCTTAGGACGTACGTTTAACGGTTATCACCCTTGAGTCACTCCTCACCTTCAATAAGCCATCCTTCCTTAGCGTATAGGTCCCCTCGCTAAGCTCGTCTTCTGTAATTTCATACTTCTTAGTGCCTGAGAATACCTCTACATCACCCTTAGTTAGAGCTATGAAGGTTCCTTTTTCTTTCAGAATTACATTAACTTGTTTGTTATCGAACTCAACATGCTCTATGCCAGCTGGCATTATGAAGATCTCCTGTAAGCCTATGGGAGCGAACCAGGATCTTACTGGGGACAACACGTATAGAGCTACGCCTAATTCCTTTAGCTCCATAGGCCTCGTATTGGAATCACGGCTGAGGACCTGGAGTCTTTCCGTGAAGTACTCATAAGCGGCATACTCGCCTTCAACATTTAGCCCTAGTTCCTTCGGGGACGTTGAGACCTCTACAGATGCCCCCTTAGCGTTTATGTTAAATGCGGCGAGTAAGCCCACAGAACCCCATCCGCTAACATGCACCTTATTGAACACCTTCAAGGGATGTTCTTCATTGTAGGGATCCCTGAAGATGCAATCTAAAGTAGGTAGGCCTGGTCCTTCAAGCTCAGGTAGTCTACCGTCTGACAGGGATAGCTTCTTAAGTAGAGTAGCATCGGATTTCCCTGGCACATCAGTGATGTAAACAGGACCCCCGCTTATGGCACGAGCCAGAGCATGTACGAGTGCGTAAGGATCATGGCTCTGAAACATGTCCCAGTCTGGCCAGGCGATCTGGGAAAGCCAGAGCGAATTATACGCGCAAAAGAGAATGTGTTTCTTAGCTCCATCTTTCCAATAGGGTATGTAATCAATTGAGGCACGTGCGACGTTAGACGCACTCCAGTAGAAGAAGCAGTCGGGTGTCATGGCCATACAGTTCAATATGGGCATAGCATATAGGCCCGCCGCGGATTCGAGCATCTTATGAAGGCCCTCTGCCACTAAGGTCACGGGGGCGACCTCTGCTGCATATCTGACGATGTCATATTGATTATCGACCTTAGTAAAGTCCACTCCTGATGTCTTCAGATAGTTATAGAAGTCCATGTAGAGGCTGAGACCTCTTAAGCCTCGTGGATCCGCTATCAACTGCTTATTAACGCCTCCTCGGAGCATTGGATAGCACCTGGCAAGCTCTGAGGATTCATTAATTCCGCGCCAATACCCCTGCAAGGTTATCCAGACTCCGACATACCGGACTCCTTCCTTCTTTAAATCGGCCATTAAGCCTTCTAAACCATCGGGGAACTTATCGCTATTAGCTTTAAAGGCCATTAACTTACCATCTTTAACGCTATGCCAACCATCGTCTATGAGGAACATCTTCACTGGAATGTCATTCTCTTTAAAGCTCCTAATAGCGGCTAGGATTTTATCCTTATCGACATCTCTTAGGTAGGCGTTCCAGCTACACCAGCCCAGGTACCTAAAGGGAAGGGGATAGGGCTTCCGCTTCCTCAAATAATGACCCTTACCTAAGAGCGTGAAGGCCGCATCAAATACAAGCGACACCACCTCATACGGATTCGAGCCTAAAACTAGGAGCCCGCCGGGTATCTCTCTGGGGGAGAAGTTCTTTAAAAAACTATGGAACACCATGTGAATTCGACCATTTTCATAACGTAACACCCCGCGTTGGCCATGGGCTGAGAGAGGCAGTAGGCCCATGATGTAACCACCCTTCAGCTTATTCAAGATGAAGAGTACCTTACTATAGCCTTCCAACCTATCCATGGAGTTCACTATAAGCGGATAAGCCCAACAGGACGATGTTAACTCATCGGTTCTCCTCGGAGGAGGCGGATATGGGGTTAATGGCGGCGGCGTGCCTTTAGGTGTTTCCCCTCGCCCAATGGGATTGTAATATGCGAATGCCATACCGTAATCGGGTGGGTCAGAGGAGAAGTGGAAGGCTAGTACCTTCTCCACGGGGCAATGCATCCAGCTAATCCTAGCTGCCTCATATGAGCCAGAAGCCCCGCTATCCGTAGTCCTTGCATATGCCCATAGCGCCTTATTTGCTCCGAGATCATACGTCCTGATTATTAGCTCGACTTCCCTCTTTTCATCTTCAATTAGATAAACGACCCGCAGTTCCTCATACGATCCCAGATAATCCTTCCCCTTCATTCTCGAAGATCCTTTAAAGGAGAGACCATCTCCCAATGTGATCCTACGCCCGTTTAACATGAGATCTAGGCGTAGATCGCTAACTAGGACGCTGGTATCGATCATTATGTCCACTGATCCCTTCTGCTCGACTTCTAACGTCAGGGAATTCATGGTGCTCGACCTCTTATCCAGAAGTAAGAGGTCTTAGGAGATATATTCCTACTTCTTAATTTATAAAAAGAGATGTGGGACACTACTAGCGGTTTCCGACAGCCCATTAAGCTTTTTAATCCAAGAGATCTATGCAACCATCCCCCCATTATCCTTAACCCAGCTTGAGGCCTAAGAAGAAACCTAAAACTAGACCGCCCATAAGAGGTATGCTTATCGTCGACCAGTTTACAAACTTTCCGGCCCCGCTCTTCATGTATTCTACTATCTTATATACTAGGGACTCAAAGGCCTCATAATTGATCGTTATTAACCCTTCATACTCAAGGAGTAAGAGCAGGAAGAAAAATGAGCCAGATATTAGCAAGAGGAGCTTCAATGCTTTCTTAGCTGCATACCCTAGTGCTAGACCTAGGACGAGGCCCCCGCTACTGTTCATCAATATGGGTATTAACGGGTCTAAGCTCAAGGCACGCTCCCTTATGACTAAGATTATGTGTGCTATTACTTTATCTCTCACGAACGTAGTTGGCCAAGGGCTCTCTCCAAGACCTCCGCTGCCTCCTTAAGTCTGGTAGGTATATCTATGCCCGCAGGGCACTTTGTAACGCATTCCCTGCACTCTATGCAGACGTCAGGCTTCACCTCTAGTGAAGCGTAAATCTTGAGTCCTACTTCCTTGACCTCATCAGGATAATTCAGGTAAGCGTCATACGCCCTAAAGACCTCAGGGATCGGTATGCCCTGAGGGCAGGGTAAGCAATATCCGCATCTAAGGCATGTCTGACCATACCTAAACGACTTCCCTAAGCTTCCGATTAGCTTAAAGAGGTCACGCTTTTCCTCCTCGGTCATAGGTATCGGCATCTCGGCTACGGAAACGTTCTCCTTAACCTCCTCGATGCGTTTCATGCCCGGTATGACTGTACTTACAGCATCATTTGATAATATGTACCTCAGGCATCCTCTAACTATGGGGTCATTTCCTACCTGTTTGCCCATCTCGGTCTCGGGCATGACTAGCTGTCCTCCGGAAAGGGGCTTCATTATTATGACGCCGAGCCCATATTCCTTGGCTAGCTTTAGTATACCTTCTCGTTCCACGCCCTCAGGGTCTATGGGACTATAAGCGAGCATTATGGTCTCAAATTCGCCGCTCTCAATGGCCCACCTCATTACATCGAGATCCCTATGTATCGTTATCCCTATATGGCCTATTAGGCCCTTCTGTCTGGCCTTTTTCAGGGCTTGGAGAGCCCCACCTGGGCTCATAACCTTTCGGTATTCTTCTTTACTACTTACGGTATGTAGCTGAAGTATGTCGATGTAATCGGTTTGAAGTTCTCTGAGGCTCGTTTTGATGTCCTTCATGGCCCCATCTTCGTCTCTCGAATGCGTTTTAGTGGCCAGATAGAATTCGTCGCGCCTATCTTTCAGGGCTATACCTATTTTAGTCTCGCTATCCCTATAGCCCCTCGCGGTGTCTATGAAGTTTATGCCCAGGTCTAAGGCTAGGTTTAGCACGCGTGTTGCTTCCTCGACCGAGATCTGAGGTAATTTTATAGCGCCAAATCCTATGACCGAAACCCTAAGGCCCGTCTTACCTAACTGTCTGTAACGCAAGGTGATCACCGGTCTTCACTTATTTAGTACGTGAATTCTAATATAGCTTCTAAGGATTTAATGAAGCTTAAAGCGATTAACTAATAACCTCACAGCATGTATAATGATTAGCTTATGAAGCAGGAACATAGGGCCATTGAAAATCTCATAAAAGGGTTAAACACGGCTCGTGTTATAGAGAAGGAGACGTTCTCTCGCATGGTCAGGAGGACGCTTAACGTTCGAGAAGTAAGACCTGAGGAGCTGCCCTATAAAGTGGATGAAAGGCGCTTTAAGGCTTTTTCGTCTAGGAACACGATATTCTCTAGGGCGTACTGGGATCCGAAGATCGCGGAACTTCGTAAGAGGATGATCGAAAGTATGAAAAGGAACATGGAAAGTGGAACACCCGGGTATACGCTGGTCGATTATGCCCTAGAGGAGGCAGCATGGTTGTTTACGGGTAAGCACAAGGAGATTAGGAGGAGGGCTCGATATTTCATGGACATAAGCGGTATCGAATCAGAGGGAGAAGCATTCACTAAGCTAGTTAAACGAATAGCGTTATTCTTCGGCGCGGACCTGGTGGGTGTGACAGAGGTGGATCCCAAGTGGCTTTACGCCGAAGTCAAGGAAGAAATGGCTAAGTATCCTTACGTGATAGTCATGGCCTTTGAAATGGACCTTAAAGCACTTAAAACCGCTAATGAGGGGCCCTATGCTGGCGAGGTTGGATTGAGTTATTCCAAGATGAGCATAGTCTCCGCTCACTTGGCCTACTTCCTCAGGTACTTAGGGTTTAAGGCTATACCACAGGGTAATGAAGGGGCCCTTTCTGTTCCCCTTGCAGTGTTAGCTGGTCTGGGTGAGGTGGGGAGATCAGGTCTCCTTATAACGCCTGAATACGGGCCTAGAGTTCGTTTAGCTAAGGTCTTCACAGATGCCCCACTTCTACCCGATAAACCGATAAGGTTTGGGGTCTGGGAGTTCTGCAGGGAATGTCAGCTTTGTGCAATAGCATGCCCAGCGAAGGCGATACCTTATGGAGGGCCTTCCTGGGATGGGCCTACGGTTTCGGAGGAGAAGGGGGTTTATAAATGGCATGTGAACCATGAACGATGTTATGCCTACTGGTCTCAGATAGGAAGAGGATGCGGTTTATGTCTAAAGGTATGCCCTTATAGCAACACGTTATGGGATGTTCATAGGATAAGGGCATTAAAGGAGGCTTTGCGCATGACTGCAGATCATATGTAATTAATGGAGATCTATCATCTCAATCTCATTCTTACCGGTGCGAGACCTTTCTTACTTAAGGAGTATAGTGTTAGAAGGACCTCGTTTACGCTTAGCTCACTAGCCCGTGAAATCTGCATTACAACCACATGGAAGGGTAGCGCTTTCTCCCCATATTGGGGGGCCAAGGTACTCAATGCCTTAAGCACCCTAGCTTCCCTTCCGCCTACTGCAGAGTCTAAGAGATCTCTGAACTTCGTGACTATCCCCCGTACCTCTTTCTCCATTTCCTGGAGGTCAAGGTCAACGAAAGGGGCTTTCCTTTTTGCATTCTCTATTGCGTTCATTATGTCCATGAGCCTTGAGTAGGCCCCATCGATTAGCGTCACGTCAGTTACCATCGCTAAGCGCCTAGCACCCCTGTACAGCTTTATAGCCGTTTCGGTCTGCTCCTTGATCACATTTAGCCTTCTTTCGTAAATCCTCTGACATAGCCTTAAGCATGATTCAACGTCATTATGTACCTCACTAACTTCCTTCAGTAAGATCCGCAGGTTTTTCACGTCAGTGTACTCCCTTATGCGCTTGACTTTATTAAGCGCGTGTACTGCTTCGGAGTAGGCTCTTGGCTCTAGATCCCTTATGACCTCAGACCACGTCTTAAGAAGCTGAGCCCTTTCCTCGACCTCTATGAGCATTTCTGATAATAACCTAAGTTCCCTCATATATTCTCTCATGGACTCTAAACGCTGTCTAGAGTAGATCACATACTCCCTAAGCGATGATATCAGGTCTTTTAGTTCTTCGTCGGTTCTGGGAGGCCTAGGCACGTTACCTATGCGTTCTAATTCCCTCGTCACGCGTAATATCAAGGGATGAGGGGCCTCTGAGATATACTCATTTAATGACCTCCATAGTTCCATGGCCTCTTTCCTTAATTGCCAGACCTCGCTTATTAGTTCCGTTAGCTCCCTAAAGGATTCCTCCTGGTTCATTTCAAGGGTCAAATTCTTACCCGTTGGATATTCAGTAAACAGGCCACTATTGAAGGAATCGTTTATCATTAATGCTTAGCTGAGCTATTACTGTACAGCTAAAGGTATGATAGTTGAGAGGAGAGTTCGAGTATCCTGATGGATAAGAAACCTTGGGGGGTCATGGCCTTGCTCTATAAGGAGGATTGGGAGGAGGCTAAGGGAAGGTTAAGGGAGTGGTGGGAAGATGGTAAAGGGGTGCTGATACAGGTCATCTCGCCCCGAAAGGGATTTGAAAGGAGATGGCAGGCATGGAATGGGTGGATGTTCTTAAAAGAGCTGGAACCTAGGAACGTGGTTAGGGCGTTCGAGGAATGGTGTAAGATGACATTCTTCGGTGATGCCTCATTCCCCAACCTCTGGATAAACTTCGGTCCAGGTATACTGGGAGCGTTTTTAGGTGCTCCGCCGCGTTTCACAGGGGATACCGTCTGGTTTGGCGCTGGATGGAATCCCAGGTTAGCTAGGAGTTTAGATGAAATACTGGAGGATCTGGAGGTAAATCAATCGAATGAGTGGTGGTTAAGAGTTAGGGAGGCTACTAGAGTGGCTGGGGAGATGGGAAGGGATAAGTTCATAGTAGGCATGACGGACATAGGTGGTGTAGTTGACGTCTTAGCCTCTCTTAGAGGAAGTTTGAACTTGATAAGGGACATGTTCACTAGGCCTAAGGATGTCGAGGAGGCCATATGGCGCATTTTCGAATTATGGCATTGGTGCTATGATGAGCTGGATAGGCTGATACCACAGGAGGGCACGTCCGCCTGGATGGGCATCTGGTGCCATGAGAGGTGGTATCCGGTGCAATGCGATTTCGCTGCTATGCTCTCACCAAAGCTCTTCAGGCGATTCGTATTACCGCATATAAGGGAACATTGTAGGAGATTGGATCACGTGATATACCACCTAGATGGGCCCGGGGAGCTACCGCATGTGGACATGTTACTTAGCATAGATGAGCTGGATGGGATACAATGGGTTCCCGGGGCTGGTATGGAGGGAAGAGGACATCATTGCGGCTCACTAAGGTGGCTTCCCCTTTATAGGAAAATACAAAGGCATGGCAAGCGCCTAGTCATAGCTGTACCCAAGGACAGCATAGGCACGATATTAAGGGAATTAGAGCCTAATGGAGTATTAATACAGGCATACTGTCCTTCTGAGGAGGAGGCTAGGGAAATAATATCCCGATATAGCTCATGAAGACCTGCTGTTTAACTCCTTCGCTATCTCATCCTTATAGCTTAGCACTTTTTCAAGC
>JAGGXX010000018.1 GCA_021162845.1 Thermoprotei archaeon
AATGTCACCTCTGGCAACGCCCCATTCACAATATATGCCCAAGAAGAGTAGATAAAGCATAGTTAATGATATTTATGAGTAACTACCCATTTTTGTTAAATGAATCATTCAATAATCCTACCTTTTGAGAGTTATTTGTTTAAAATTGGATAGTTACTTTGATTAATTTATAGATTCCTAACTAGAGAGGATCTTTCGGCTCGGGTCTCCTGTGAGGCGGCTCATTGTGATCCAGGCCCTAATTGCCAGAATAGGTTCAGGTGGTACCAGTTACACAGGAACTGGTTATGGGAGTTCGGCTAACCACTCTTCCATACGTACTCATTCCATATCTTATCATTATCCCGGACAATCATACTCCCCTCTCCCTCCCACTCATAAATCGGATTAGCAAGAACCATGAATCGCTTATCGAGAAGAACCTCCCCATCTGGGGATCTGAGCACTACGTGAATGATGGTAAGTATCACTGTAACATATAGGTCAAAATACACACCCTTCACCCCCCTCATCCCCTCCGTAACAACATACTTGTGAACGAGGATATAACGCCCAGGCTCTGTAAACTTGTAGACGAGCCTATCACTCTCGGGATTAAGGAGGAAACACTCATAACACCTGAGCCCTGGATAGGGGAAGTAAGAGTCCCGGTATAGGAATATCTCCCTAAATGGGTGGACCTCGTGTGTGCATATCCATGAAGCATTCACGATTGGGAAGCGATCCACATCCCAATCCGGTGGATGACACCAACCAGTAGCTGGGCAATTCCATGGGTTATTGAAGGCTAATTCTAGCGTCGTCTCATTAAGCGTAACCCAGCCTATGAGGGGAATCTTATCGGTTAGCCCCCATGTCAAGACTTTTAGGGGCTCATCACCGAGCCAGGCTGGGATTGCGATCCATAAGTACTTCTCCATATTCTTCATCGAGTATCTTTTCATTCTGGCCCATTCGAGCTTGGTGATTGCTATGAAGGATCTCGCTCTCCAAACCCTCGTATTCATATGCCTCCCACTCACGTATATTAGGGGGTTCCACTCGATAGTGATCTCGCTCCCAACTAGGCTTTCGCTTATGTTGATGGTTAGGAAGTATAGGTATTCGTATAGGGCTGGGTTAGCACGCCTAATACTAACATCCCTAATCAGGAGGAATATCGACCCGCCTAACCTCAGGGGGAGTAGGGCAGGACTCGTAAGACCATAGATGAGCATTATGATTAGGAATGAACGAAGCATTACACTCCCTCTTAAATTGGATTTTATGGTGAGCTTTGGTTTAAAAATGATCGCTTTCGTTTGGGCGCGGACTCCGATTCCAAGCGCCTTTTCTAAATCTTTGCTCCCTAAGACTATTCTGATTCTTGACAGGTTGTCTACTTCGTGTAATTAACGATGGGCTTTTTCGAACTTCATATAGGCATCTAAGGCCGCGCTTACGATGGGATACGCGATAGGAGATGACGTGAGCAGAGGTTGTGTACCGTACTGTAGCATTATTAGCTCGCTCACTGTGGCTTTCTTCTGTATTGCGAAGCTGAGTAGGTTAATGAGCTCTGCAATCTCATTACCGCCTGATGCCTCGGCGCCTATTAAGCGCATGTCTGATTTGGAGAATATGAGCTTAAGCTTCACCTTAGTAGCGCCTGGTAGACCGCCTGGATGGCGATTTAGGGTTTCAAACTTACCGCATATCACATCTATTCCTTCTCTCTTCGCCTCATCCTCTGTTATCCCTGAAACTGCGAACACCCTATCGCCTACCTTGGTTATGGATACGCCTATATGACCCGAGATCACCTTATGAGTTCTTATGCCGAAGAGGTTTAACGCGACGATCCTAGCCTCATAAGCGGCGATGGATGCTAAGCATAGAAGCTTGTGTCTACCGGTCAGGAAGCTCCTCTTCTCGGCGCAGTCGCCTATAGCGTATATATCAGGATCGCTTGTGCGCATGTATTCGTCTACCAATATCCCCCCGTGTTCGCCTATTTTCAGGCCTATTTCACGGGCGAGATCGACGTTAGGCTTAGTACCCATAGCCAGTATCACTAGATCTCCTGGTATCCTCTCCCCATCTTCTAGTTCGACCCCTTCAGCTCGTTTACCACCGTAAATCGCCTTAACGCGTTTACCCAGGATTACCCTCACGCCTTTTCTCTCGAGCTCTTGCGTAACTTCCCTGGCGAACTCATCATCCAAGCTCACCCTTAGGCATTGGGGCAGCATATCCACTATTACTACTTCTTTACCCAAGCTAATGAGATCTGTAGCCAGTTCAACCCCCGTATAACCCCCTCCTAGTATCACAACCCTACGACTCCCCCTGATGGCCCTTAACAGCTCATTCAGATGTTCAACATCCTTGGCTATCTCGTACACGCCCTTTAGATTCACTCCCTCAAGACCTGGAGGAATGAATGGCTTAGATCCCGTGGCTAAGATCAGCTTTACATATTTAAACCTCCTGCCATTAGCCGTTATGACGACCTTTTCCTTCCGATCAACATCGACGACTTTATCTATAACGATGTCCACGTTTGATTTAATTAGGGGCTCATCGCTCAAAACGTCCTTTTCGCAAGATCCTAAGGTAGCTGGAAGGTATGGTATAGCACAGGGTATAATGGCTTTTTCACTTTCCCTTATGAGTAGGACTCTCCTATCCTTATGAATTCTCTTGATCGTTAATGCAGCAGTATAGCCTCCAGGACCGCCGCCTATTATAATGACATCATACTCGTTATTTTTGACCCTCATAGCTTTCCACCTTATTTGTCACTAAAGCTAATGCCGCGGATTCTTTCCCTTAAGGTATTCAACTCTAGTGATATAAACGCTATTATTAAATTCGGCTGTCATACTTACTCAGCATAGACTATTACAGCTTTCCCTAAGCGATATAGGGTAGCTCATCTTAGATTTCGATTAATTTTTAATGGAATTACTAAAAGACTATTAAGACTAGAATTAGTGAAAAACTATATAATCAAGGGTTTTTAATACGGTTATTCCTGGGATAATATAATAACATATTTAAGCGTTTGTATTTTTAAGTAAGTGAGAGTTAAAATCACTCATGTTATTAATCTGGCTTTAAGTTTTTCCTCTTAAACCACGGTTGTGTGGAATTCACTGGATCAGGAGCTTAACGCTTTAAAATGCATCCCTTTAAGTACTCTCCATGGAGAAGCCGCGAATATTCATACTCGGCCATTCGCATATAGATGCGGAATGGCTGTGGACTAGGGAAGAGACGCTACGCGTATGTCATGATACCTTTGAGAACGTCCTGAAACTCATGGATAAATATCCAGAGCTTACCTTCGTCCAAAGTAGTGCGTGTTATTATCTCTGGATGGAGGATAGATACCCAGAGGTATTCGAGAAGATCCTGCGAAGGGTTAGGGAGGGTAAATGGGAACCTGTGGCGCCCTGGGTTGAGTTTGATGCCAATATACCCTCAGGGGAAAGCATCGTAAGGCAACTAGTATATTCAAAGGAGTATTTCAGGGAGAAGCTAAACGTAGATGTCAGGGTATTATGGCTACCGGACACCTTCGGCTTCCCTATAACATTACCGCAGATCATGAAGGAAGCTGGCATAGACTATTTCCTCACTCAGAAGTTGAACTGGAACGATTCAACCGCCTTTCCATACAATTATTTCTGGTGGGAATCACCAGATGGTACTAGGGTTCTCGCTCATCAAACGTTAGGGGGTTATGGGGGAATCGTCGAAGAGAGGAGGCTTAAGTTCATGCTAAGGGTAAGCAGGCTCAGGCAGGGCTTTGAGGCCGCCCTGATCATGATAGGTTTTGGCGATCATGGTGGGGGACTTTCCGAGGACATGGTCGAGAGCGCACGGAGCCTAATTTCGGAAGGACGCTATGATGCAAGGTTCACTACCTCTATGATGTTCTTCAAATGGCTCGAGAAGTTGAGCGAAAAGGTGGAATTACCGGTATGGAGAGATGAGCTTTACCTCCAGTATCATAGGGGCACGTACACCACTCAAGCAAGGTATAAGCGATTACATAGGTTAGCAGAGCAGCATTTACTTAGTGCAGAGAGGCTGGCGTCAGTGGCTAGTTGGTATGGTTATAGATATCCCTCAGAGGAGCTCAGAAAGCTATGGTTGAAGCTGCTCTTTAACCAATTTCACGATATACTAGCAGGAAGCTCGATACCAGCGGTATACGACAATGCTGAAAGGGATATGAGGGAGGTCGTAGGAAGGGCTAAGGAGATAATGATCGATGCTGCCAGCCATATTGCTTCCTTGATCTCCGCGGATAAGGGGACGAGAGTAGCGTTTAATACATTACCATGGCCTCGTAAGGCGGTGATAGAGCTCGAGGAGCATAAGCCCATGCTAGTGGATTTGCCAGCCCTAGGTTACACGGTCATTAAGGAGATACGTGAACCTCATGAAGGCGTACATATTAGGAGGAATGAGGAAGGTTATGTTATTGAAAATGAATACTTCAAAGCCGTGATAGATCCATCCACCGGAGCTTTAACCGGGCTATATATCGGAGGGGAGAACCTCATAGATGGATCCAGAGGAGGGGTCAGGGTTCAAGTATATAAGGACGAGCCAACGCAGGGTAGATTAACGCTTGCAGGTGTTTTTGACGCATCAATGTTCGATGCCTGGGAGATATACATATTCCAGCAGCTAGAAGGCGTGGTTAAAGAGGACCTGTTAAGACCTCAAATAGTAGAGATCGTGGAAAGAGGGCCTATTAAGGCTACAGTAAGGGTTGTGTACACGTATAGGCAAAGGGGAAGGGACGATTCCCGGTTTGAGATACGGTATGAGGTCTGTAAGGGCATACCATGGATCACGATGAGGTTTAAGGTGGATTGGCATGCCAAACATAGATTCGCTAAGTTATACATACCTCTCTCGTACTACTCCGAGTATGCGATATACGATCAGGCCTACGGGTGGGTCAAGAGGAGAAATCCGTTATCGCCAAATGCAACCCTCGCTGAGAGGGCTAAATGGGAAGTCCCAGGACATATGTGGGTGGACGTCTCAAGGCCTGATGGAACAGGCATCGCTGTGCTTGATGATGGGAAATACGGGTACGATTTCGGAGGTGATTTCATTAGAGTTTCACTGCTCAGAAGCGCTAGATATCCCGATCCCTGGGGCAAGAAGTGGAAAGGAGAGCCGCCGATAACAGATCAAGGAGTTCACGAGTTCAGCATAGGATTACTTCCTCACAGGAGCATAGCTATCCTCGATATCGCAAAAGCGGCATATGAGTTCAACAATCAACCTCTAGTAGTTAAGCAGCCTCAGGATGGGGCAGGTGAGCTACCATCAACACATTCCTTCTTAGAGGTGAGAGGAGGGCTGGGCGTGGTCCTTAAGAGGGCGGATAAGGGTGAGGGCTACATAGTGAGGCTTCACGAAACAAATGGTGACGAGACAAAAGTGAGGATAATAACCTCTAAGGAAGTTAAGAGGGCATTGCTTGTGAATTTCCTCGAAGAGGGTGAACGGCAAATCCCCATCGCTAATAATAGCCTCACATTAAACGTGAAGCCTTTCAAGATAATCACCGTAAAGCTTGAGCTAGGGGATCATGAACTTAGGCCATAGCCTTGATATGAACTACATCATCAATTATCATGACGTTATTTAATCGCTTATAAGTCACTTAATAAAGTAATGTCCCCTGACTTCTCTTTTGTATTGTTTATCTAACCTTTCATAAAACTCATAACTTCTCTTCACGGGAACCTGAGAATTCATATAATGATGAGTTATCATAGAAGGAATGGAAAGTTAGCTATTATTTAACGTAAATTATAAAGAAATTGAGACATGATATTGGAAGTATCTAAGCCAGCTCTTATGAGAGAATGGATAAGTGAGAGGAAAAATAAATATGTTATCACGACAAATCTGTAAATCGTGAACATTATGGAGATGGCCTATAAGGATGCTAAGGAGTTAGTGTTTGGAAGAGCTAAGAAGCCCTTAAGCTATGAATTTGATATCGAAGTTGGGAAGGGTTCGGTCATTCCTGAGATCAAGTATTGGCCTAACAGAGGTGCCGAGGGTAATGAAGAAAAGCTGAGAAAGGAGTTTGAGCGAATAACCATTGATCTCTTAGAGAGCAGTCGATCTAGGGGGTTAGCTCACTTCAGCTTGAGACGGAACTGAGCTATTCTATCACTTTAAGGCCTAGATTAGCTGAGGAGATAATTGATAAGCAGAAGACCTTAATGGAACGATACCATTCAAAATACGGGATAAAGCTAGCGCTCAGGGTAACCCCTGCAGACATAACGTGGGCTGCGTAAGTTAAAGTATGAAGAAGCATTAAACATAATGTTTGAGACGTTCGAGGCAGTAGCTAAGGCCGGAGCAGACGTACTTTCGATAGAGTCAATAGAGGGGAAGGAAGTATTTAATTATTCGCTTGTAAGAGAGGATATGAAGGGAATTGTCCTGGCTCTGAGGATCCTCGCTACTAGGGATATGAAGAGGCTGTGGAAGGAGATAGCGAGCATAGCTAATAGAAACCACGTGATACTAGGGGGAGATATCGCTTGCGGCTTTGCCAATACTGCCATGAGGTTAGCTGGAGGTAGAGTACGTAGGCTAATACCGCATGTCACGGCTGCTACGGTAAGGGCTATGAGCGTCCCTAGAAGCCTTATAGCTTACGAGTGCGGTGCCGTAGGTCCAGGTAAGGACTGCGGTTATGAGAACGTGATAGTAAAGGCCATAACAGGTTATCCCATGTCCATGGAAGGAAAGACTAGCGCTGTAGCTCATAGCAGCCTCCTGGGTAATGTAATCGCGGCTACATGCGATTTATGGTCCAATGAGCAGGTCGAAAACATTAGGCTATTCGGGGGGGAGCGGCCCGCAGGTATTTCTTGAAATCCTATTCTATGATGCCGAGTTCATGAATACAGCCTTAAGGCTGGGCAAGGAATATGAGGTAAGGGACATCTTGACCGAATCAGATAGGTATAGGGATCCCCAGGCATTGATCTTAACACCGGAGATCGCCTGGAGCATAGGTAACGAGATAGTGATGCACAGGCAGAACGAGTATCTGAGGGTAATAAAGGCAGGGAAAGGCCTTACGGCTAATGAAGGATGCCGTGAGGGAAGGACTTCTGGCTATAGATAAAAGGGAGGAAATGTATTTAGATAAGTCCATCAGAGCTTTGGAGGGATTACCAGAGGATGAAGACGACTTCATAGATATGACTCTGCATGAATACAAGTCTAAGGTAAGGGGCTTTTTAATTAGTTGTCCTTAAGGCGTTAAGTTGCTATTGAGAGGTGCGCTTTTCAAACCACTTCTTGATAGCATCTAGCATTACTTGCCTAATCGGCTTTCCGCTCTCTAATGCCGCTCTCTTCACGCTTTCGTACTCGGGTTTAGCCATTACTATGTTACCTTGTAAGTCCTTACTGACCTTTATCTCTACCTCATACTCCCTCCCTCCTACATCGACCTTTACGATCTCCGTTTCCCTCAATGGCACTATATACCTACACGTTCTCTCCACACGAACTCCCAGGGTACCTGTCTCTTTGATCAGAGCCCGTACTATGTTCAAGTAGTTATCAGCATCAGCTATGACCTTGATCATGTAACCTGGTCTCCCCTTCTTCATGTATATGGGCATGAACGTCACGTCGCGTGCGCCTAATTCAAATAGCTTATGTGAGAGATAGCCCAGTACTTCACCCGTGACGTCATCTACATTAGACTCGAGAACGATGACCTCATCCATAGTTACCAAGTCCTCTCTTTCACCTAAGATCAGCCTCAATGCGTTTATGAAGTGTGGTATATCCCTGCTACCAGCGCCATAGCTCACTTTATCTATTCTCAAGGCTGGATAATAGTTCACGAAGTACTTAACGACATTAACTAATAAGGCGGCGCCTGTAGGCGTTGTTAATTCGTAGTCAACGGGACCACCTATTACTGGGACGTCTTTGCCCTTCAGTATCTCTAATGTGGCTGGAGCGGGAACTGATGATAAGCCATGAGAGAACTTTACTCGGCCTCCTCCTAGCGCAACGGGAGTTGAGTATATCTCGGCGTTAAGGAGACCTAGATCCTCGAGCAAAGCTATGCTCCCAACGGCATCTATTAATGTATCAGCGCTACCCGCTTCATGTAAGTGAACATGCTCTACTGCCTCTCCATGCACCTTAGCTTCCGCCTCCACTAAGGTCCTTACTATATTAGTAGCTAATGAGACCCCTTCAGGGGATAGGCCTAGCTCTTTGGCTACGTCCTCTGCGTAATTGATTAAGTCCAAGCCATGTCTATGAAGCTCCCGCTCCTCCTTTATGTCGATCCTAAGGAACTTTGCCTTAATATGACCTCTCAGCACGTCCTCCAGGGATATGTTAATGAACTTGATCCCGGGGACTACACGTCTCACGCTTTCAACTACATGCTCTATAACGTCAAAGGATGCACCCAAGCCTAGTAGGGCCGCGAGGAACATGTCTCCTGCTATGCCTGAGGAGGAACAATCTATCACCAATGCTTTACCCATGGAAAACCTCCCCATCAGTTATGGTAGTGGCACTTAGTATTTTCCTTATTAATAAATTTATATAGCTCCTTTAGCCCATCTTCATCATTAGATATCACGTTATGGGTGATTAGGCTGAGGTTAGAGGATATACTCAGGAGGGTACAGAGAGGCGAAATAAGCATTGAAGAAGCGATAAAGCAAATTAGGCTATTCGCGATAGAGACCTTGGGAAACGACGTAAGGTTTGATTTGGGAAGGGAACTACGCAGGGACGTTCCAGAGATCATATATGCGGAAACGAAAGAAAACGATGTCCTACTTCAACTCGTAGAGAAAACGGTCAGACGCGTGGGTAGGGTCATCATATCTAGGCTAAGAGATGATCAGATAGGGGCCTTGGAATCCCTTCGTGAACGATATGTGGTCAAGTTATCGAAGGCAGGGCACATAGCCTCTGTTAAGCAGAAGGGATACACGCAGGCGAAATATGAGGGAAACGTGGGCATAGTTACCGGGGGTACAGCAGACATCATGATCGCCGAGGAGGCGGGGTTTATCGTGAAGGAACTAGGTTGTAAAGTCATCAAGCTATACGACGTAGGTATAGCCGGTATACAAAGGACCTTAGATGCCGTTAAGCGGTTAATGAGAGAGGATGTGGATGTCGTGATAGTTATAGCGGGTATGGAGGGGGCGTTACCCTCCGTTATGGCTTCGCTTTTAAACGTCCCGATAATAGGAGTGCCTACGTCAGTAGGTTATGGCCTTGGAGGACGAGGATATGCAGCATTACTATCTATGCTACAGGCATGTCCTCTAGGAGTGGCTGTAGTTAACATAGACAACGGAGTTAACGCTGGGGTTATAGCAGCGCTTATAGCTCGTCGCGTCGGCATGTATCGCAGTATGGCAAAGGAAAAACGCACATCAATGTCAACACCATAGCCCAGTGAAACCGTGAGGTCTACTCCCTGACTCATTGTCGAAAAATGATCATACTAATTGAGGTCGTATCTCATCAAGGAATTTGAAAATCTCATCATGCAGACCTCGGGTCGTGAATATGAAATGCGTAACGCCAGCATTTATGAGCTCTTGAATCTTCTTAAGGCAATCTTCAGGAGTACCAACTATCCCCACTTTCCGAAGCTCTTGAAGGGATCTCCATCGACCTATCATCTTACGGAACTTTTCCCTGAGCTCGGATTCATTTCTGCCTATAAGCAAGGGCCCTAGCCAGGTCTTCTCTATGGAGTTAAAGTCCCTTTTTAACTTCCTGCAATCGGATCTCAATATTTCCATTTTCTCGGCATAGCTCGCTGGGGTTAGGAACACACCATTGTATGCATCCGCGAGCTCGACCACAAGCCGTAGGAGTCTACGCCCTCCACCACCTATTAAGATTGGAGGATGGGGTTTTTGAAGGGGCTTAGGCTCACATACCGCTTTCTCTATGTGATAGTACTTACCCTGAAAACTCGGTTCATCCTCCGTCCACATCTTCTTTATTATAGTTACTGCCTCCCTGAGCTGCCCGATACGGACGTGAGGACCGGGAAACTCATAGCCATACGCCAAATACTCATTCTTCTTCCAGCCAGCCCCTATGCCCAGTATCAAGCGGCCTTTTGAGATTATATCTAGGGTCGCGGCCATCTTCGCTAAGAGGGCTGGATTACGGTAATTATTACAAAGCACGAGTGTCCCTAGGCGTATTCTTTCCGTAGCCTCGGCTAATGCGGATAACACGGTCCAACACTCTAGTACAGCACCACCGCTTAGCTCCCATATGAGGTGATCCATAAGCCATAGGCTATCTAAGCCAGCTGCTTCGTATTCCGTAGCTAATCTCCTAAGGGTATCATAATCCACATAATAATCGAAGTCTACGCCGAACTTAAGACGTTTAGACATGAATATCAGCTCATGGTTATTCATGGGTTTTAGGAAAAATAAGGCTTCACATACTCGTTGACTATTACCTCTCTCAGGGGATGGACGAGCACGATTATATCTCATATGTGAGCTTTAAAGTTCCCATTGGGCCCTTAAGAGCTACTCTGTATATTTTGAAGTAAGTTAAAGTCGTGCAAATGGCGGGTTTAGCACATCAGCTAGACAATCGCATATCAGTACTAAGGCCAATATCAATAATGTTAGACATATCGCCGGAGGCAGAATACACCACCACATATGGGAAAACGTCCTCCCATACATAGTGGAATACGCGATCATATTGCCCCAGCTTATTATGGGCGCCGACCGCACTTCCTCGATGGTCGAGTAAGTATATCTTCGATAGCCAAGGAAGTCCAGTCCTGACTGTACGGTTGTGGCTATGGCCGCCACATATATTATGCTTGAGAGAGCCGTTCTGAAGGCCTCTGGAAGTACGTGATGAAGCATTATGTGCCAATCATCCGAGCCCATAGCTCTTGCGGCTTCTACGTACATATGCCCTCTGGCTATTACTACCTTTGACTTCACCAGTCTAGCTGTTATTCCCCAGCTACTCAAGCCCGTTAAGAGCATGGATCTAAGAATCATAGGATGGATTATGGGGATTGATATGCTCATGGGAAATACGCTTACGAAGATTATGATGGGCATGGAGATGAAGAGATCGGTTATCCTATCTAGAGCATATGAGAGGGGGCTACCATGATAGTAGCCTGAAATAAGCCCTACCAGACAACCCACCATCATAGCTATGAAGACCGCGCCCAGGCACTCAGATAAAGAGGTCATGCCGCCCTTAAGAAGGCGTATAAGTACATCTCTACCCCATTCATCGGTCCCAAGGGGGTGAGAGAAGGTGGGAGGCAAACATGGTTCAGAGAGGCTAACTTCATTGAAGTAGCCTAAGAGGGATAAAAGGATGAGAGCTGCCAAAATGCCTAGTCCAACTATCCCCCTGCTATCACGTCTGAAAGCCATAGTCATTCGACGAAAGGAGTCGAGATAAAGGGAGAGCTTCCTTAAGCTAAACTTAGGAAGGACTATATTTACTGAGAAATTAAAGCTCTCTTGAGGACTTTCATTGGCCATCCTGGGATCAAGGAGATAGCACGTGACTTCAGCGATGAGACCGAGAACTATCATCAAGACCGTGAAGAGAAGGAATAGTACCTGAAGGACTAGACGGTTCTCCTTATGCATTATCATGAATCGATATATTATCCAGCTAAATCCAGGTTTGCTACATGTAACCTCCAGTAACACGAGGCCCGTGCTTATCATTAAGGGAGTCACGCTTACCATCATGATTACTGAGGGCAGGGCATTCCTTAGGACGTGTTTGAACATGATCTCCCTAATGCTTAGCCCTTTTGCTTTCGCTAACCTTACAAAGTCACGGCTTACTATGTCCACTACAGAGCTCCTAGCCATTATGTAGTAAAAGCCGAATAAGCCTAACACGAAGGATAATGTAGGGACGGCTAAGTGTCTAAGAAGGTCGACTAGGAAGAAAGGTATTTCAGGCAGTGAAAGAGGATGCGCCCATTTAACGTAATCATAATATCCATGTATGGGAAATATGCCTAGTTCCCCGCACAATAACAGCATGAGAGAGAGAAACCCAGCCACCAAATGGGTATCGCGCAAAAGAGCGTAGCAAGCGCTGTTAAAAACCTATCTGAAGCCTTTCCATATCTCGATGCAGCGAATACGCCTAATGATATGCCCATCAGTAGGCTTAAGGGAAGGGCCAAAACGAGGAGATAAAGGCTTCCGGCTAATCTGCTTCGGATCAGCGTAAGCGTTAGTCTAAATGCACCGGAATTCGAGATGAATAGCTTCACGAAATTCGAGTATAGTTGCAGAGGAAATGATAATGGGGACGACCGTGGCTTATACGAGAATACGAAAAACTGAGTATGTAAGCCATAGCTAAGGTACAGCTGCTATCCACAATCCTTTTGAGGAGGAATTGACTTAGCTTCATTATCCTGAAGTTATCCGGTTTACCTCAGATAAAAAGCTTCATGGTCCAGAGTCCATTCCTGGTCAATTAAAGATGCGAATGTCTAGAGTAAATGCGTATATCTAAAGGCCGAGTCAGGGGCGAGGGTTACGACTGCTCCATCCTCAATATACTTAGCTACACTTAGTGCTACGTAGACATTAGCCCCCGTGGAAAGTCCGCCTAATATTCCCTCACACCTTATCAGCTTTTTCATCATTTCGAGGGCATTCTGATAACTTACTTCGACTAACTCGTCTATGAGCGCAGAATATCTTCTAAAGATGCCCGAGATGGTCATCGTAGCAAGCCCTTCTATAGGCTCTCCGATGCTACCTGAACCCCGTACGATAGGCGAACCCATTGGAACCACTCCCACTATCTTAACCCTATTACCGAGCTTTTCCTTCATGAACTTCGCAATACCTGCTATACAGCCACCTGTACCTATCCCCATGACAATAGCTCGGACCTTATCGCCAAGCTGTTGATATATCTCCCTCGCGGTGGTCTCATAATGTGCCCTCACGTTAGCCTCGTTATTATGCTGATCCAAATATACACCATGCCTTTCCTCCGCTATTTTCCTTGCCTTATTAATCATACTGTCAGGATGCTCAGGCGGGACTCTAGGAGCCGAGACCACTTCAGCCCCCAAGGCCTTAAGGAGAGCAAGTTTCACGGGTGAAATGTCCTCCTCAACGACTATCACTGATTTATAGCCTAACCTTGAGGTCACCCAAGCCACTGATATAGCCGTATTGCCACTCGAGGCTTCAACTACAGTCGCGCCTGGCTTAAGGAGGCCTTTGGCCTCCGCATCACGGATCATATAAAGCGCTATCCTGTCCTTATGGCTACCCGTTGGATTCATGTATTCAAGCTTAACGAATATGTCAACTCTCTTCGTAACGTTGAAGCGACGAAGTTTTACCATAGGTGTTCTCCCTATGAGATCAAATAGACAGGAGCTCATAGAGCCCACGACCGATGGTTTTCTATCTAGTATTACGAGATATTTAAATGAGGGTTATAGTATAAGACGTAGGTCTCCGATATTACCTGTATAACATCTCCCGGGCTTTGATTAAACTTAAATATAGCCTTATGTCCCATAAGGCGTACATAACGTCAGCCTAAAAGAGGGA
The DNA here is from genome assembly GCA_021162845.1 of Thermoprotei archaeon. GTDB lineage: Archaea > Thermoproteota > Thermoprotei > QMSL01 > B3-G16 > JAGGXX01. Next base: position 13,656 of record JAGGXX010000018.1, read on the forward strand.
ACATGCGTTGGCTTTAGTCGTGTATGATATGCGTTATAATGCCCTTGCAGTAGCCAAGATAAAGCCCTTAGAGGAGGTAGAGTACGATGTTAAGAGGGGAAAAGTCCTCCTCAGATCGAACGACGTAAGGCCCTTCTACGTAGCTGGGAGAAAGGTCAGTTATGTCCTTTACTCGCTTTATAAACAGGGCCTTAACCCCAGAGGATATCTGATATTCAAAAAAGGCAGAGCTACTTTCTTCGTTACAGAGCTCTCATGGAGCTCAAGAGAAGCCCAAAGTCCTTATAGGGCCATTGACGCCTTCCTAGGTTAGGCCCAGGGATTCTGTGGGCTAATTTTTCTACTTTATTAATGCGTTTAATTTCTTGAACAATTAGGAAAGCTTTAGACAAGAAAGGTGATTAGTATTTTTATAAGCGCGACATCTTACGAGCCTATCGTCAAGTAGTTAGCTGCTTAGATATAATTATTAAAGGTTAAAAATTATCTCTAAGATACGACAAAGATAACGATAGTAGAAGTAGGAAGCTATTTTACCTGGATCTTCTCGATGACTTTTATGGGGTAAACGATCTCTGGGGAGGTGAATTAATGCTTTATAATATAAACGAGGAAAGCCTTAAGGTTATGAAGAAGATAACGACTACCTTCGTTGAACAAGCAAGAGTTGAGCCAAAAATAGAGGCCATAATAGATAAGATCGAAGCGTTCTGAAGAGCGCGGATTTCGTCATAGTAACGATAAGAGCCATAGACATAGTATCGGCGATGGTTAATAGAAAACGGGTTGAGTTGCTCGCTGTTAACGTGCCTAATAATTCATAGTCCAAGGAATTCCGATGGGTTTCGTAGTTGAGATGCCTGGGATAGTAGATGGTGAGGGGTCAGAGGGAGAAGAATAGGGGATCTCTCACGTGCGGCCTTAGCTATGTTAAACTTACACTTACAGAAGTTCGAGATCCTTGCTCGGAGAATTTTAGAACAGGAAAGGATTTAGTACTACAAGCCATGGTTATTGATCCATTAACCCCATCACCCGATAAAGCAAGGACGATATTAGAGGAGTTCCTACGGGAGCCTAAGGAGCTACTCTCAATAGAACTACATTAAGGAAGCATATCGTCTTAGTGCTATTCTTCACTACAAGTCCGTCTAGCTTCATGATCCGAGAACATAGTGAAAAACTAGGTGATTTAACGAATAAGAGGATCAGAGGGGCTCAGGGGGATAAGGGCATCTTCATCCATAATTCAGGTCCCCGAGACGCCCTTCATCGCCATATAAGTAACGGGAGAGGCAATATATAAAAAGCTGAGGTCTTAAAACCCTAAGGTTGCCTAGGAGGTGTATTGCATTAAGGTAATGATGCTCTCATGGGAGTTCCCTCCTAGGATAGTGGGAGGGTTAGCCAGGCATTGTTATGGACTGAGTAGGGCCTTATCACGCAACGGAGTAGAGGTTCATGTGATCACCCTGGAGTTCCCGGGAACACCGCTTGAGGAAATAATAGACGATGTTATGGTTCATAGGGTGAAGATCGAGATAGGTAATCCTAACTTCTTGACATGGGTATTGCTCTTCAATCATTTTATGGAGAAGAGAGCTGGCATGTTAATGCATGAGGTAGGGGATTTCGACTTAATTCATGCTCATGACTGGTTAACAGCTCTAGCGGGCATAGCCTTAAAACACGTTATGGGTTGTAAACTTATATTCACGATCCATAGCACGGAAATAGGCAGAAGTGGTGGCCTCTATGTCCCTGACTCCTTTACCAAGGACTCCATAGAATGGTGGGGGACCTATGAGGCCGCTTATGTGATAGCAGTTAGTGAACCATTAAGGGACGAGATAATAAGCCATTTCAAGGTCCCTGAGTGGAAGGTAGTAGCCGTTCCTAACGGGATAGATGTGACTAAGTTTGAGCGTGATGTGAATAAGGAAGGTGTTAGGGCTAAGTACGGTGTGATGCCCGGAGAACTGTTGATCTTGGCCGTGGGCAGGCTAACCCCTCAGAAGGGCTTCCAGCACTTGATATATGCCATGCCTCAAATACTGCGAAGGCATCCTAAAGCTAAGCTGTTAATCGTAGGAGATGGATGGATGCGCAGTGAACTTGAGAGGGCGACATATGAAGTGGGATGTCATGAAAGGATAAGATTTACGGGATTCCTCAGTGATGACGAGTTGATCGAACTCTATTTAAGCGCAGATCTCTTAGTGGTACCATCGATTTATGAGCCCTTCGGCATTACCGCTCTTGAGGGAATGGCGGCGGGCCTCCCAGTCGTAGCCAGCAAGGTAGGAGGACTTCAGCATATAGTAGAGCACGAGAGGACAGGCATCTGGGTAATACCAGGGGATCCGCATTCGATAGCTTGGGGCGTTGACTATGTACTATCAAATCCAGATCGAGCTAAACAAATGGGAGAAAATGCCAGGAGAAAGGTTAAAAACGAATATAGCTGGGATATTATTGCAGAGAGGACGATAGGTATTTACAAGAAGACCCTCATGGGCTGATGGGGCTATGAGTCTATTACTGAAGAAGCTTCTCGGTATGCTCAACAACATAGGGGCCGTGAACCCTTCTAATGCCTTGACCTTGGTGGAGATTTCAAATAGGATAAAGATGGACATGAAGGAGTTAGGGCAGAAGCTCGAGGAGTTAGTTAAAGCGGGGTACGTCGGTAAGGTACGCGATTTAGAGGAGGATAAGTATTACCTTACTCCTACGGGGATACTAGTCGCGCTCTCAGCTTACTCCTAGTGAACCTTAAGGATCAGCTTAGTATTGAGGCATATTCATGATAGTGCTCACCTTATGGGAACACGAACACGCATATCAACCGCGTAGGCTAATTGACGCCTATCGAGAGGAGGAGGTCTCGGCTCCGGGAGGAGTTATTAAGAGGATCATGGGAAGGATCATCAAGGAACGCAACCTATTCCGTGTGGCGTTAGCCCCTGGATCTGCTTATGATGAGATAGTGCGATCTCTCGATCAGAGAAGCCTAGATATAGAACCCATAACCCTCAGCCTATTAGCTAAGCATAACCCTAAGGCGTATCAAGAGCTAAAGAGGCGCGTGCTTGAGGGGCGTGCAGCCATAGTAGCGACGGCATATTCCCATCCGATATTACCGCTGATGTATGAGGACTCGCTGGTTAACGCTATGATAAACATAAGATGGAGTATCGAGCTCTATCTAGAGGAGTTCTTGGATGCCTTGGTAAAAGGTGACGAGAGCCTAGTAGTAGGGTGGTGGTTCCCAGAGTGCGCGTATAAGGCGGAGCTAGTAGATATCATATACGAGGAGCTAGTAGATTCCGTAGGGAAGCGAGGGCTTAAAGTACGAGGGGTCACGCTTTACTTAATACTAGATGAGACGCAGGGCTGGGGGGTGGATCCTTCTAAAGTTTATCGAATGGAGGGCAGGCCGTATGTTCTCGTGCTCTTTCGTGATCACGCACTTAGCGATGCGATCTCCTTTTCCAACGATTATACGATGATAATGGAGGCCATCAGGAGGGGGATAAGCAGGTATGAGGGAGGGTATGTGGGCTTAGCCTGCGATGCAGAGTGTTATGGTGGTTACTATTACTCATATAAGCCAAGGATATTCGAGGAGGTGCGCTTGACCTTATCGAAAAGCATAGTGGATGCGCGAGGTAGGCGAGTTTCATTTAGCTTTAGAACAGCGGATGATATAGTCAGAGAGGAACTACAGCACGACCTTTCTAACGTTAAAGTGGCTGATTATACCTCATGGTCGGATTATTTTTACATACTCGACCCCTATGCAGAGAGACCAAGCGAAGGAATAATAGCGACACGAGTAGGCGGCCTATTAAGATGGAGTGGAGTGGAACGAGGAGAGGGGAAAGCTACCAATAAAACGTACTTCATAGTATTCCTAGAGGAGCATAAAGAGGGCAAAGTTGTAAGGGTGATAAACTCGATATGGAAAGTAGCCTTCAATAAGCTGAGGCGTGATGTCGCAAATTTCATATCTGATAATGTCATGCGTCTCCTCGAGGAGGTATCCTCAAGTGAAACTGCCATCGATGTACTTAAGGGCTATTGGAAAGTCGTTTCAGGAAGAGAGGGAGGAGAGGACTACGTTGAGGGGTTGAGGAGGAGAGGGCTCATAGCTGTGGGCTCTGGTGAGCTGAGGGCCTTCAGTTTGTTGCTTGAGGCGTATAGGCTAGCGTGTCAGGATGCGTATATAAGCTGTCCCACGTTTTGGCCATCGCCCGCTACAGATCCCGCATGGACATCTTTAGCGTTGCTCGTAACCGGGTTAATTAAGCTGGCAGAGGCCTTTTCCCTGCTTAGCATTCCGCTAGTGGATGTAGAAGAGGTCTATAGGAGGTATTTCCTAGAGTTCGGCGAGGGAGGGATGTGGCTTAAGTTCATAAGATATTATGACTTCCAACTCCTAAGCCTGATGAAGTTTCTAGAGAAGGGCTCTAGAAGCGCTGGATATGATCTAAGGAAAGAAGCGGGTAAAAGCGACGTAGATGTTAGATATATCGCTAAGGAGCTTTACGAAAAAGGGCTTAAACGCTTTCTATATCCAGTGTATCCTTGGGATGTGAACCCCTTTCTCGTGAAGTATGCGTTCTCCGGACTTAAAGAGGACGAATGGAGAGCTAAGCTGTATGAGTGGAGGAAAGCCATAGATCCCAGGAGAGAAGGCATCCCTATTCCTAGAAAAGTTGGATTGCTTCATATGAGGTATTTGCCCGGTGAAATTAGACGGCACCTTCTAGCTCGGTAAGGCGCTGCTTAAGGACATCTACGAGCAATGACCTTAGGAATTCATTTCCAGGATCAATGGCACGTATCCTCCTCGCTAACTCGTGGTCGCCTATTACCTCGTCTATCCATCGGAAGAAATCACCGCGTTCTTGATGGTATCTTAGCGATTTAATATCCACTGTTCTTGAGGCTTCTAGGAATTCCTTCAGATTCCTCGCCTTGATCCCAGTAAATGATCCTAGAGATATGTAAAACTTAAACTCACGGCCCGTTACATCTCTCAGCACGTAATCAAGGGCCCTCTTGGAGGCGAAGATACGCCGTTTTAATTCATACTCTAATTGCATCAAGGTCGCTAGATACGCATTATACGCTTCAAATGCACTACCATATGGACTGAAGTATTCATGAACTACACCAGCTCCACCACCTTTCATGGACATGTAATATAGGTGATCACTTATCTGGAGCAACCGCCACATACGTAGTAACTCCTTATCTCCAAGGAACTTGAGGAGCTCATAAAGGCATTCTAGCCTATAGAAAGCATGCCGTTGAAGGCCATTACCCAACCAAGCAGATGTATCGCGTTCCACGTCAGCCCAGGAGACGGTCATTTCCTTAGGGACGCTTATATCCCCTACAGGGGCATGACTGCGGAGTACGTCTGAAGGCGTTACGAGATATAAGTTAGGATGTCTAGCGATTTTCAGGAGTAGGCTCCTCAGGAACTCATGAATCCCCGTCTCAGGCGGGTGATGTTCCCCAAAGGTTTCGTAATCCACAAATATGAGGATGTACTGACCCGGCGTGGCCGCAAGCCAAGCGACGTATTTATCGGCAGTAAGAGGATACTGATCCCAGTCCCTTGAAGAGAACCTAAACGCGATATCATCGGATAAACGATAATTCCTCAGGAGAACCGGTAAGCCAGAAGACCTAGCCCTATAGAGGTAATTAGGTGAGCGCCACCCTAGGATTCGCTCAGTACCCTCTGTTACTATGGCTCGAAAGCCTAGGTCTTTAATTATGCTGGCTATGACGTCATTGTATATTAGCTCAGTATTCTCAAAAACATTAGGCTTAACGCCGAACTCCTCAATTATAAGCTCACGATGCATCTTGACTTGCTCCTTAAACTCCGTGAGATCATGGAACAAGGATGCAAGCGAATGGTAGTACGTCTGAGATAAGATCTCAAGGGCATCAAGGGAGAGTAGCTTATCTAATATCTTGAGGAATTCACGACCCCATCTCTTAGCCTGCTCTATGAAGACTCCTGAGGGGCTAAAGGCCACTTTGATCTGAAGACCTTCTCTCCTTAGCTTCTTGCAAACGTCAAGGATTATGCGCGCAGAGGGAAGATAACATTTCCTTAAAGCTTCCTTGAAGACCTTTCTGTCCAGCTCGCGGTCGAAGTGATTAACTACCGTATTCCAGGACTCTGTGACGTAAGAGGCCCTTCTCAGCCTATAAGGTTGATGTGCCTCAAAGACTAAGCATACATCAGGCATGTCTTGTCCTCACATGGTTTTTAACTACTCTTTCCGACAAGGAGAATAACATTCACCCTAGAATAGGATCCCCTTTACTATGTCGGGGTAGTATTCCTTTAACGTGCGTTCGATACTTACCCTAGGAAGGAACGTCCTTAACGCGTTAAGCGAGACCTGATAGTAGCGCTCAGGTTCATTATGGTACATGTCATGTATGTCCAGTAAGCGCTTCTCGAATTCCGAGTACTCACGTTCATTAATTTTATTTGCCCTAGGATCATGCATATCGATCAGATCCCTCAGATCCTCTCCGAATAGCCAACCGTTGACGTTATCTATTACGAATTCTATCACCGCCCCATCCCTTGAAGCTAAGGTTGGAACTCCATTAAGCCCAGCTTTCATGAAGCTAGTGCCAGAGGCTTCCCATGCCGGAAAAGGAGTAAAGAGCAGGAGATCTACGCCTTTAAGTACCAGTTTAGCCACATCTACTGTGTACTCTGGCAGGTATATCACGTTATCGTATTTTTCGTGAAGTTGATGAAAGATCTTCATGTATCTCAGGCCTTCACCATCATATGGATGGGCTTTTCCACCTAAAATGAAGAACATGTCTAGATCGTTATGAGCTTCTATGAACCGCCTCATGAAATCAGGTCGTTTATACGTTACTAAGCGCCTACACCAGGCTAGCACAAGTTTATCCTTGACGTTCACCTCCTTGAACTGCCTCAAGAACCGTATAAGTTGCGTTCGTATTTTCCTTCGTATCCTGATGAACTCATCCAAACTGAGATTGCCCTTTTCTATGCGCTCTCTTAAATAGGGATCCATCCACCGATCTATATTGACTCCATTGGTCACATAGCGTATTTTTTCAAGGAAATGAGGTATTACCTTTGACATGATATCGAAGTGCTTGGCAGATACAGCCACCGCCTCACGAGAAGCAGCTAGTCCTACTTCGGTCAGGACCACTATGTCGCCTATAAACCTATAGCCGAATTCTCGCTCGAAGAGGTACTTAGGGAAGGCGGGATGACCCCAAGGACCAGGGGTATGTATTATGAGGCGGTATTTACCGGGTATCTTAAGGATAAGTGGAAGGATGGCAGTATAGGCTTCCTGCAGGTCTATGTATTTTATATTCTCTATGTCGATATTCCTCCGGATATACGCGGCAACGGACTTAGCTAAAAAGGTATACTTATAGAATCTTTCTTCGACCGAGGACTCGATGTAAAGTCTTGAGACGAGCTTAGATGCCCACTCCGGTGACGTAGGTTCGAAGAATATTGCCTTAGCGGAGCCTAGCTCATAGCTCCAAGGAACGACGCATACGTCCTCACCCTTTAATCGAAGACGTAAGGTGTCCTCAGGCTTTAGGGCATCTATAAAGTCCTTAGGTTGGGGTTGTGGCTGCGGTATGGGATCCCCCTTCGGGCTGAACCGATAGCTTACATATCCATTCTTATATAACAAGGTGAAGACTATGTAGTCCAGGCCTAACTTAGCTGCTGCATAGAATTTATCCCCCTCTAGAACTCCTAGACCCCCAGCATAAGTATAACCCATGTCAAGAGCGAGATCCGGAGTGACGCTTATGACTACCATGAATCGCGCCTCGATATAACTCTGCTGTGGTATTAATTAATGCACCGTTAGCGTTTCCCAATCACCATTAAGTGATAGGCCAGGATAATATTACACGAGGATTATAAATCTCCACGAGATCTAAAGCCGAAGTCCTACATTCTCTGGGGAGCTGCGATTCCAAGTATGTTAAGCGAGTTCCTTAGGACTATGCGGGTCACGTTAACCAGCCAGAGACGTGCATTACGCAGATCTTCACTCTCGGAGCGTATCACTGGGACTTTATCATAGAAGGAGTTAAACGATATGGCTATGTCATTCGCGTACTCGGCCACTAAGTCAGGCCTGAGCTTATCGGCTGCCTCAGCGATTATGCGGGGGAACCGTATAAGACGAACTAATAGATCACGCTCTGCGTCGGTCCGGAGGAGTGAGGGGTTTATCTCATGTGGTATGGATCTAACACCGGCTTTGGTCAATATGTTAAAGGCCCTTGCATGGGCATATTGTATAAAGGGAGCGCTGTTACGCTCAAAGTTAAGCACCTTTGACCACCTAAAGGTTACTGGTTTGAGGGACGAGACGCTTAGAAATGCGTACTTTATGGCTCCGATACCGACCTTCTCGGCTATACTCCTTCTTACCTCAATTGGAAGGTGAGGGGAGCGAGTATCTACCTCCGCCTTGGCCTTCTTAACGGCCTCTTCCATGAGTTCATCAAAAGTTATGTATCTGCCCCTACGGCTTGACATCTTATATCCCGGCATGTTGACGAGTTCGTAACCGAAATGCACTAAGTTTTCAGCTAAGCTCTTGTAGCCTAGAGCTATTAATGCAAGCTTAAGCTGGAGCTGGGTTATCTTCTGTTCAACTCCTATGACGTTAATGACCTTATCAGCTCGCTTAAACTTCCATAAGGTATAGGCTATATCACGTGTTGTGTAAAGAGTGGTGCCGTCAGACCGTATTAAGGTAAGCGAAGGAACTTCATAATTCTTAGGTATCTTAAGTTCGTCTGCCAGATCGAAATCCCTGACTAACCTATTTGCCATAAAGACCAACGCTCCGTCAGAATACGTAACATAGGGCGTAGCCTCAAGCTTACGGATGACGTCTATCACCAGACCACTCCATACGGTTATCTCGCTCTCCCAATCAAAGCTATCAAAGTATATCCCAGCCCTATCAAGGGTCTGCTTGAACCCAGAGAGCACTAGATTACACATACCGCGTATTAGGTCAACGGCTTCAGGGTCTTTAGCTTCATAGCGCTTCATCAGAGCCCTTATTTCAGCCTCTGGATCCTTCACCTTCTCGAATTTATCTATGAATACTTCAAAGAGCGAGGGATTGCGTTCTTTAAGCTCGATGATTACGCGCATCCACTCATCGAGTTTAGAGACCTTAGCCCTATAATAGTCATCCTTACCCAGGGCCTTAGCCCGTTTGAGGGATTCCTTAAGCCGGCACACCTCAATGAGGGAAGATGTAAGCGCATAGATATAGCCTATAGCATGATCCGGCTTAGTCCAGGGGCTCGGTCTTCCCAGTAGGTTAAAGCCGAATGCGGCGATAGCTACTTGCCTACCTACGTCGTCTACGTAGAAGTGTCTCAGCACCTTATGGCCACGCCATGTGAGTAGCCTTGAGAGTGAGTCACCTAGTATAGCATTTCTAGCTCCTCCGATATGTATTGGATGTATGGGATTAGCGCTCAGAAACTCAACGAGCACTGTATGAGTGTGAGGAGCTGGATTGAAGCCGAATTTCTCGCCTAGATCATTTAGGGTACTACACATGAGGCTAACGACTTCATCTAAGTTCATGTAGAAGTTCACGTATCCGGATTCCGATACCACCTTACTCACGTACCTAAATGTGAATTCCTTAGCCCTAGATGAGATGGCCTTAGAGACCTCCTCAGGTGAGACGCCCAGATGACGCGCAACCTCGAAGCATCTAAAGGCTAGATCACCGTGTCCAGGAGGAGGATCCTCTAATGAAATAACTACCTTAGATGAGACTTCAGGATATAAGGACTCCAGGGAGTTCCTGATGAAATTATGTACCTCCGCCCTAAAAGCCTCAAAGGGGTCATAGATCATTAGAGTACACCACGCATTAATACTAATCCCAAAGGTATGAGTTATATTTGTCTTACGCGTTCAACTTAGGCAGAGAATAATGGACGATGATAGGAAAAAGAACTCTAAGGAAGATAGTATAGCAATCTTCTTCCCTTACGAGAACATACGCAGAGAGCAGGACGAGATAGTCAGGCATTTATGCAGTACGCTCGGAGAAGAAAGGTGTTATGTATTCGAGGCACCGAGCGGGGTAGGGAAAACAGTGGCTGTGCTCTCGGTTCTCTTACCCTTTGCCCTTGATAAGGGGCTTAGGATTTTTTACATGTGCAGGACGCACACACAAATGGGTAGAGTAATCGAGGAGTTAAGGGCGATGCACAGAAGCGGATATAAAGTTGATGGCGTCATGCTCAGAGGAAAATCAGAGATGTGCCGTATAGACTATGTGAGGAAGTTGCCATATAGGATGATGGTACGTGCCTGTGAGAAATTGAGAGCGAGCCATAAGTGCCCCTTCGACATGAGGTTCAGAGAGCTCTTAGCCGAAGGTGCTTTGGATGGACTTTATGGCGGCATATACCATTCCGATGATATAATGACCATCTCTAGGGGACTACGCATATGCCCTTATGAACTTGGTATAGAGCTGGCCCGTAGGGCGACGGTAATTACGCTAAGCTACGTTTACCTCGTGGATCGGGAATTGAGGAACATAATATTAAACGCGTTAAACGTGTACCTAGATGAAGCTGTAGTAGTCATAGATGAAGCTCATAACATACTAGACGTAGCCATGGAAGCGGAATCCATGAGCATAAGCACTAAGAACATTGAGGACGCCATCTCATGTTTACAGAGGATCAAGCTGGGGAGAACTAAGAGCGAACAGGCATGGAGGTTGACGAGAACTAAGTACCTGCTTGTGAAATGCCTTCGGGTCATAAAGCAGATCCTCGAGGATAGAGGGGATAGGGAGAGGATGTATAGCCCTCAGGAGTTCACAAATGATTTCGAGCAGAGGGTTAAGGAGAGCATCTTGATCTTCATGGAGCATTTATCCGAGTTCATGAAAACCGTAGCTAGAGGTAGACGTCATGTAGGTCTAAATATGATCAGCTTAGAGATGGTAAGGGATTTCTTGCATAAGTTAATAGAGACTTGGAACGATGCTAGATACATCCATGTGCTCGTGCCTACTAAAGGAGGTGTGGATTACGCAATAATATGCATAGACCCCAGCGTAGCACTCACGCCCATATTGAGGGAAAGCAACGTCACAGTTCACATGTCCGCGACGTTGAGTCCCTTGGAGGACTATATGGAGATCGTAGGGATTAAGAAGGCTAAAACCTTCAAGGTTAAACCCAGCTATCATGGTCGTGTCAAGGCAGTTATAATCACCGGCGTAACTACGGCTTATGAGATGCGCCATGAAGACATGTATCGCAGGATAGCACAGCTTGTAGGTCGGGTAGCGGATTCCCTTGACGCTAACATAGCGGTCTTTACCCCCTCGTATGATGTACTAAATAGCGTAAGGGCATTTCTGGGGGTCACAAAACGCATTTTCGTTGAAGAACGAGGAGAGAGCACAGCCTCTCTGGAGGAGAAGATCAGGGAATTCAGGAGCATGTACGAAGTTGGGGGAGGAGTGCTTATGGGTGTGCTCGGTGGGAGGACCTGTGAAGGTGTGGATTACCCGGGTAGGGAACTCGAGGTCGTGATCATAGTAGGGGTTCCTTATCCTGAGCCTAGCGCTAAGCTTTTCGCGCAACGAAGATTTTACGCTATGAAGTACGGTGATGAGAGGGCCTTTAGATACACAGCAGTAGTGCCAGCCATGCGTAAAGTTAACCAGGCCATAGGCAGGCTCGTGAGAAGCCCAGACGATTATGGGCTTGTGGTATTGATGGATGATAGATACGTAAGGCTCATGGATTATATAGCGGACTGGGTTAAGATTGAGAACATATACAGATACGACGAAGTGGACAGAATAATAGAGTACCTTCGAGCGAGCCTTTCACGCTTTAGACGATCATAGTAGCTAGTCCGGCTATTCTAGGCCACCGCTCAGCGGCCTCTCTGGCTACTGGACCACGAATTTCTGTTCCCTTAGGTTCACCCTCGGGACTAACTATAACTACCGCGTTATCTTCGAAAGCTATCCAGGTCCCATCAGCCCTCCTATACGGCCTCCTCTGTCGTATCACTATCGCCCTCATGACCTGTTTCCTTAGCTCGGGCTTACCTTCACGTACTGAGACCACGACCATATCGCCGACGCATGCACCTGGGATCCTCCTGACAGTGGTCTTAGCGTGCGCACCCACTACTCCAATTACGCGTACAAGCCTTGCTCCACTATTATCGGCACATGAGACATAAGAGCCTGCGAAAATACCAGGCGTTAATCCTAACCTATAGGATACGCCAACTGCCCTTATACCTCGCTTAGCCATTACTCAGCACCTCCTTGAGAGGCCTTGCCTAGGACAACAAATGAAACCGTCTTAGCTAGAGGTCGCGTCTCTCCGATCACCACGACATCACCTACTTGGACATCGATACAAGGTGGTAAGCGGGCGTGGATCTTCTTTCTTCTCCTCTCATATCTCTTGTACTTAGGCACATAATAAAGATACTCATGGAGTACGCTTACCGTTCTCTGCATACGCTGACTAACTATTCGTCCTCGCAATATCCTACCTCTTACAGGTAATTTACCATGCCAAGGACAAAGCGGATCATCGCACTCCTTAGTGGGAGGCGATACGCCAGGGATGCCTATGTTACGCGCAGGCATTCACCATCTCCTCCTGATTAGTCTTTTTACCCTATCTTCTGGGGAACCTATTAATATTTCGCCCTTTACGAGCACCACGTTTCCGTCGGGTAGCGTGAACTCAAAATCAGCCACATTCTTAGGTATGATCTTAGGCTTCCCCCTGTCCAGTACGACCAACGTATTCCTCGTTTCATCTATGACTACGCCCTTTATCCCTACGAGAGTCTTGTTCTTGCTGGAGGTAACCTTGACCTTAAGCCCTATCAACTCATGGTTAATTATGTTGCTCGGAGTTAACTTAGCCATGTCGTCGCTTCAACTCCTCCTCGCGCTCTATGGTTAATATCCTAGCTATGGTCTTCCTTAGTTCGCGTATCCTAGAAGGATTATCCAGCTGACCCCTCGACAATGCGAGGGCCCTGAGCCTAGATAGCTCTGCCCTAAGCTCTTCTAACCGCTTACGGCGTTCCTCAGGCGACATGCGCCTTATCTCATTCGGCCTTAATATAACCATCAACTCGCCTCCTTAGCCTGGGGGGATATAGCCACTTCTTTTATCTGGATATCGTCAGGATGAGGCTTAGGAAGCACTATACGGACTTTCACTCCATAAACACCAGGTTTGAGAAGGGCATATTCTACGGCTTCATCGACGCATACCTCAGATGGATAGCCTGACTTGAATACGGTACCCGCTACGTACTTCTCGTATCTAGCCCTCTCACTCCTTAGCTTACCGCTTATCACTATCTCAGCGCCCCTAGCACCAGCCTCCATTATCTGACGTAAAGCTATGAAGGCAGCTCTTCTGAACTTAACCCCACGCTCTAACGCTCGAGCTATACGCTGTGCCATGATTTTCGCATTTAGCTCAGGAGTCTCGATAGGGATGACGTCTATCTGAGGATTCTCGATGTTGAACTCCTTTTCTAGTTTTTGAGCTAAGGCACGTATGTTAGTACCTCGTCTCCCGATGATTATGCCGGGACGTTCAGCATATATAGTCAGCCTAGTTCCTAGGGGCGTCCTCATTATGTCGACTCCAGCATACCCGGCCCTTCTAAGCTCATGCTTCAGGAACCTATCTATGAGCATTTTCTGAAGACCTTTTTGAATGAAAAGATCCCGAGTTGTCATAATCATCTCTCCTCCACAGCGACTTCTATATGCGTTAACTGACTAAAGAAGGGGGTAGCCCTACCGAAAGCACGCGGTATGAACTTGCGGATCTTAATGCCCTTTTGAGCCGCTATATGAACTATCTGTAGACGTGAGGTATCCAGCCCCTTGTACTCAGCATTAGCTTGAGCGTTTTCCAACACCTTGAGTATAGCTTTAGCCGCCTTCACAGGATATCTCCCTGCGGGCCATCCCTCGAGGCCCCTTCGATGTGCTACCTTTCCATGAAACCTACGGAAGGGAACGGCTCTTCGCTTAGCTATAACATCCTCTAGGAACTCCATGGCCTGATCGAGCCTCATACCTCGTATAGCATCACATATCTCAACGGCATGCTTATAGGATATACGAAGGTTCCTACCCGAAGCTAGGGCAGTCCTATCAGGATCCAGCCCGGTCACGGAGTACCTCCAAGTAGGCATTAAACATCACCATGATCAGCAGTATGAGGCGAGTAAGGACATATTAATCTTACCTTATTTGATGAGGATGGCTTACTTAAGTGGGACATACATTGATGACCTAGTAGCTCTCAGGCCTGGCTCGCCATGTTTCACTATTTTAGTTGTCATGGCGAATTCCCCTAGATAGTGACCTATCATCTCAGGGATTATATGAACTGGTACGAACTCCTTACCATTATATACATGTATTGTAAGGCCAACCATCTCCGGTAAGATTATCATGTCACGGCAGTGGGTACGAATAGTCATTTTCTTGCCTTGACTCAATAGGCGCTTCGCCTTTCTGCATTTCTCCAATAGCTTTCGCTGTTGAGGAGTTAGACCTCTCAATAAGCTCCTCCGCTGCCTAGAGGGAAGGAGCCTTATGAACTCATCCATACTTAGCTTAAGTAACTGCTCAAACGTGTATCCCCTATAGGTGAACTTAAACGACATATTATCCTACCTACATCCACCTCGCTTACAAAAAAGCCTAGAGATTGACATATATTAAGTTTATGTCCGTGTGGTCATCCGGATGATCGCTCTCGAGATAACCTCCTGTGAAGATATAGGTCATCTATTATCAATACCGAGAGTAGCGCCATAAGCAGGAAGTCCTTAATTGGAAGGGAGCCTAGGGTTGGGACATGAATGACCATGGAGAGATCCCCCTCTTCTACCCCTCTTTCATTACCTCCTTCTTTGAGCGTAGCATTGATGACGCTAGCGGAAGTTACCAGTACTAGGAAGGGGGATAGGAAGGGAGGTTTACAGTTGTTATATTCGTGAACAAGAGGGACGTAATACATGTATTCTAAGTCACCAATATCCACTACGTCTCGGTCGAATGGATGTGTTATAGTAACTTCAAGGGGCACCCAGCCTACGTGAGGTAAGTAGACCTCGGCCCATGCATGGAATCCTAAGAAAGTCACCTCACCACTGAAATCATTGAAAACCATGCCCTCGTACCTATTGGCTGGTATGCCTAGTCCACGAGCTAGAGCTACGAAGATATCGACAATGTGCCTACAGACCCCATAGTACTTCCTACGCCCATCGACCTCTATCGTTCTGTTAAGCAACTTGCTTACTTTAAGTCTGAAATAAGGGTAGTCAAATCGATCCGAGTAATACGTATTATAGGAAAGCCAGTTCATAAGCTCGCGGATGAGCGACCATATCGGAATATGATCAATAGGACGAGCATACTTGTTTTCAATACGAGTCCTGATGGAGGAGATCACCCCTCGCACTAGAGGGTCATCATAGTCCCAGTAAAACGTAGGAGCTGTGTACTTGTCGTAATCTTCATGAAGTTCCTTCCTGGCATCCAGTATAGTCCCATTAGGTACATTGCTCGAAAGCAAGGAACCGTCAACCCTGGAGACCTGAACCTTTAACTTCATTTCGATGATGAACTCCTCCCTAGGTCGGGATACGGCTAAGCTCATTAGTAACACGTAATGCGTAAAGCCATACGTAGAGCCTCTTGGAACATGCTCATAAAAGCCATCCCTTAATACGTTTAGGTCATAGGTATCCAGATAGAACTCCTTCATGTCACCCTCAATCACCTTTAAGCCATCAAGGGAGACCTGAGACCAGAAGTTGTTAACATAGATGGGCTGTCCGAAGGTCACAGTCTTACCCGTTTCGCTACCATTGTATATTAGCAATAACTTAAGTCGAAATGAGAAGGAGCGAGCGTCATATACCCTGAGCGACTTCGGCTTCCGGACAATGTATCCAGTTATCTGCGGTATATGGATCGCTATCATGAGGACGAAGCATATTAGAAGTACGGGGCGTATATCTCTCAAAACGGAACACCACTTGTCATTATGATAATTGGTTGTATCCTGGCGATTTATATTTTATTTAGTCATATCAGTCATATGAGCATATTGTTTCTCTTTATAAGGGAGTATGAACCCCTATTCTGACAGGGGGATGAAGTGCCTATGGGCAGTAATGTGGAGGAGGTAGCTCTAAGGGCACTTATAGAGCTCATAGCGAATACTAAGGGCTCGTGTATGACCTTCACCCCCAAGAAAGTAGCTATACAAGCAGGCCTGGATACTAAGCCAGTCACGTTAACAGTGGTCAAGTACGTTCTAGAGAAATTACGTAAGGAAGGATTGGTGAAAGTCTGGAGGAGTTCACGGAGGATGCGCTACATGGTAACGAAGGAGAGTCCCCTTTGGCAGGAGGCGAAGAAGCTAAAGGTACAGGCAAAGTGATTACAAGGCGCTACCGGTTTATCTCCCCCTTTAAGGGATGAATAGAGAATTTTGACTTAATTAGAGGGAGGGATCAAAATAAACCCTAGAAAGGTATGATGCCCTTTAAAACCGTAGAAGAGTCTCCACAAAGAGGGAGTTATAATGGGGCCGCCGGGATTCGAACCCGGGCCCTCCGGCTCTCCTAGGCTTGTACCGGAGGTGGCCTTATAAGGCCGGCGCTCTTCCAGGCTGAGCTACGGCCCCAACTCATGGATTGGTTGTCCGGATTAGGTTATATAAAACTTCACCCTTATAAACGTGTTTCGACATGTTTTAGGACGCAGTATGCCTTAGAGCGGGGCTTCAAGAATGACGCCCAGCATATTTAAACTCGTCAAGATGTGGGAGGAGGAAATCTTAAGGTATTGGTCTGAGAGAGACATATACGAAAAGGTTAAGGGGAGATATGAAAATAAGCCGCTCTTCAGATTCTTGGATGGGCCTCCATACCCTACGGGACCAATACACCTAGGGCACTCCTGGAACAAGACGCTTAAGGATATAGTACTAAGGTTTTGGCGAATGAGAGGATATGCCGTAGTGGATACACCCGGTTATGATATGCATGGCCTACCGATTGAAGTACAAGTGGAGAAAAAGCTTGGCTTTAGAAGCAAGAGGGACATCATCAAGTACGGGGTCGATAGATTCGTCGAAGAATGCAAGAAGCTAGCCTTAGAGAACGCCAAGATAGAGACCGCTCAATTTCAAAGGCTAGGCGTATGGATGGATTGGGATAGACCTTATATGACGGTACACCCGAGCTACGTGGAGGGAATCTGGTGGACGATAAAGATAATGGCAGAGAAAGGAAGGCTATATAGGGGATGGAAGGTCCTGGGCTGGTGCCCTAGGTGCCAGACGGTACTAGCGCAACATGAGTACGAGTATAAGACCAAGAAGTCACCCAGCATGTACTTCAAGGTGAAGCTCAGCGGCGATGAAGCGAGATATATAACCGTATGGACTACTACTCCCTGGACCCTAGTAGGTAACATGTTGATTGCCGTTAATCCGAATGAGTATTACGTGGAGGTCATAGTACCTGAGGGAGAGCACTGGATACTAGCTGAGACGTTATATAAGCGAGGGCTCTTGAGGGAGCTAGGTGTTGAGAAAGCAGAGGTGGTCAGGCGGTTTAAGGGAATAGAGTTGGAAGGGCTCAAATATGAGCACCCGCTCCTAGATGAGGTACCTATTCATAAAGAGTTTAGGGCGAGGTATGAAAACTACAACTCCATAGTAACGAGCGAGGAGTACGTCTCTGTGGAGGAAGGGACTGGGTGTCTTCACACGGCACCCTCTTTCGGCCCAGAGGACTACGAGTTAGGGCTTAAGTACAAACTTCCTCTGGTACAGTTCATAGATGAAAGGGCGATCTTTAAGGATGAAGGAGGGATATTCAAGGGGCTCACCGTTAACGATGCTAGCGAAAGGGTCGTTGAATTACTCGAGAAAAAGGGCCTATTGATCAAGTTAGGTAGCATAATGCATGAATACCCTCATTGCTGGAGATGTAAGACCCCCCTGGTCTTTAGGTTAACTAGACAATGGTTCTTCAGGATAAAGGACTTGAGGGGTAAGCTGATTAACGAAGCCCAGAAAACCGAATGGACGCCAGCATGGGCTAAGAACCTATTTGTGAGTTGGCTAAGCAATATAGATGATTGGTGTATTTCAAGACAGAGGTTCTGGGGAACCCCCCTGCCCATATGGGTTTGCGAGAGATGTGAAAATTACCATGTTATAGGATCTATATCAGAGCTCGAAGCTCTTAGCGGTAATTGTGTAGAGGAAATACATAGGCCTGCTATAGACGAAGTCACCTTACCCTGTAGGAGGTGCGGAGGAACCATGCGGCGTGTAGGGGATGTAGTTGACGTATGGGTCGATTCGGGCTCTGCCATATGGGCAGTCCTTCCTCAAATAGGAAAAGAGGACTTTCGCGACTGGGAGACATTAGATTTCATATTAGAGGGTAAGGATCAGATAAGAGGTTGGTTCAGCGCGTTATTCGTGCTATCGGTTGCCCTCTTCGATAAGCTACCCTTTAAGAGGGTCTATATGCACGGCTTTGTCACGGATGAGAAAGGCATGGCCATGCACAAATCGTTAGGCAACGTGATTGCCCCCGAGGAAGTGATAGAGAAAGTAGGAGCGGAGGTTCTAAGGTTCTATCAGGTAATATCGACGTCACCTGGCGAGGATCAGAAATTCGGCTATTCTCTTCTGAGAAAAGGAGAGGCCTACGTGAACATAGTTATTAATACGTATAACTACCTTGATCAAATAGCGACGTACTATGCGAAAGGTGAGGTAAATAGAGGGCTTAGAGCTGAGGACCTCTGGCTCATATCGAAGACGAATACCTTGATAAAAAGGGTAACCGAGGAACTGGAGTCCTACGATCTACCGGGCTATGCTAGAAGTCTTTATGATTTCATAGTAGAGGACGTAAGCCATTTCTACATACAAGCCGTGAGGGAGAGGATACGAAGTGAGGAGGAAGCCGGAAAGGTCCTTTACGTCCTTCGATACGTCCTTGAGAGGTTCCTTAAACTAATGTGCCCCCTAAACCCCATGCTCGCTGAGAGGATATACCTTCAATACATGAAGAGGCTGATGCATGCTGAAGCCGAAAGCGTACATATGCTCCCTTGGCCTGAAGTAGAAGAGTCAAAGATAGATGCGGAGTTAGAGAGGAAGATGGAAGTTATACGGGAGATAGTTACTGGCGTTAAGTACCTCAAGCAATCGGCGGGAATAAAGGCCAGATGGCCATGTAAGACCCTTTATGTGCCATCTAAGGAATTAGAGGGATTAGAGGAGCTAATAGCAAGAGTGACCAATGTAAAGAACGTCGTATTCGATGTGCCACCAGATATCGACGTCATAAAGAAGCTAGAGACTTCAATAGGCCCTATAGGCTTAGACCTTACTGAAACCAGGGAAATAAGGGCCGAGAGGCTTATGAGAGATCTCGCCAGGTACATACGAGCGACGAGAAAGAAGATGGGCCTGAAGCCCAGGGATCTCGTGATAATAGAACTTAGTGGCGATAGCGAATTAATACACCTGTTAAGAGGAGTTATGGAGGAGTTCAAAATAAGAACTGGAGCTGAGGAAGTGAAAATACTGGATAAAATTGAAGAAGCTCAAGGCACTGTTAAGTTTAATGGAGGGTACGTGAAGTTTGTCATACGAAGAGAAAGCCAATGACCTAATCACGATAGTCGTGCCGACTAAGAACTGTGAGAGGACAATAGATCTCTTAATGGAGTCCCTATCAAGACTCCGCGGAAGTAACTTCGAAGTAGTGGTAGTCGATAATTCCGTTGACCGCACCCCGGACATAGTTGCTAAATACCCCTTCGTGAGGTTGATACGCGTTAGTAGGAGCGGGTTGAATTATGCAAGGAACGTAGGAATACGTGCGGCCAAAGGATCTATAATAGCCTTTACAGATGGAGATTGTGCGGTAACCGAGGACTGGATCCTGAACATAAAGGAAGCCATGAAGAAGGGATATGCAGTAGTAGGAGGGTCTGTGAAGCTTCCGCCAGAGGTAAAAGCAAACGTCCTCATGGAATATGTACAAGAGGGGTTCATCCCCATATTCACAGATTATTCGGAGGAGATAATTTTAACGAAGGATAACTTCTTCAAGCTAGTGCCATTCATGAGACCCCCCTCTGGAAATAATCTCGCATTCAAGAGGGAGGTCCTTGAAGAGGTAGGGCTGTTCGATGAGGAATATCGCGGTGGTTACGATGAGGTAGACCTAGAGTGGAGGATATGCGAAAGGGGATATAGGATCTTATGTACGCCTAAGATAATCGTATATCATTACCATAGGAATACGTTAAGAGCACTAGTCAAACAAGTTCACGGATATGGAAGGGGACATTTCCTCTTCCTTAAAAAGCACAGAAAGCCTTCCTTCTTAAGGATGACTTATGCCTTGTTCTTATCTTGGATAGGAGCAATCACGGTTCTAATGCTTCCGGTATGCTTCGCATTAGGTAGGTACATGAGCATAGGCTGGGCGTTCGCGATAGATTTCATATTATTTATGTTATACTCCCTTATGTATAAGATTAAGAGACGGATAAGGCTCATGAAAGCTATGATATATTCCGCCTTGGATCTAGTGGTCAGTACTGCTTATATATTAGGCTTCATTAGAGAGGCCCTCAGGGGGGCATGAGAACATAAGAATAGCCTTCATCAAGAATATGGACATCAGGCATCCAGCATCTGGAGGTGCTGAGGTTTACGTACACCAGCTTGCTAAGGCATTGGCATCTATGGGTGATAGAGTGATTCTCATTAGCTCATGGGCACAGGGGTTGCCTAATGAGGAAGTCATAGACGGCATACACATGATCCGTGAAGGAGGACGATACACCCTATATATGTTATTGCCCAAGGTATACGTCACTAGACTTAAAGGTGAAGTCGATGTAGTGGTAGACGAGTATACAACAGCACCCTTCATGACTCCGCTTTTCGTTAGAGAACGTAAGGTGTTGCTAGTACACCTCCTGGCAGGAGAGAGAATTCCCTACGAGACGCCAGCGCGTTTGCGATTTCTCAGCAGGGTGTTCCAAAGGATCGAGGGACGGATATTAAGCATCTATAGGGATATAGACGTAATAGCCGTCTCTAAGAGCACCGCCAGGGAGCTAATATCCATAGGGCTCAAAAAGGTCCATGTAGTAGAGCCAGGGGTAGAGCCAACCCTTTACGGTTGGACTCATAAGCACGAAATGCCACTTGTCCTATATTTTGGGAGGATAGTTCCCTATAAAGGGGTCGTAGATGCGGTACTCGCTTTCCATAAGGTTAGCAAAGAGCTCGATGATGCAAGGATGATAATCGCTGGTAAGTGCTCAGACGACTCTTTTCTCAATCGGATAAAGAGGCTCTTAGGACAATTAGGCCTAACAGAGAGGGTCGATATAAAGCTTAACGTAAGCGAGGAAGAGAAACGTCGCTTATTAGAGTCAGCATGGCTGCTCGTCCTTCCCTCAATAAAGGAGGGGTTTAACTTAGTCTGCCTTGAAGCGGCGGCGTCGGGCACTCCCGTTATAGGGTATAATGTGCCAGGTATAAGGGATGCCGTCTTAGATGGAGAAACTGGGATATTGGTGCCTAAAAAGGATGTACTTGAATTAGCAAGAACTATGAAGAGGATATTAGTCAGGGATGAAGAAAGGGAGTTAATGAAAAGGAAGAGCAGGGAAATAGCTCTAAAGTTTACATGGCAGAGGACAGCAGAAAAATTTAGAAGCGTCATACTAGCTAATGAGTAAGGTGGGGACGGGATATGAAGCGATGGCTCATGGAGATACTGGCATGTCCCATATGTAAATATCATCCGCTGGAACTACATGTCTTCGTTGAAGAGGAGGAGATAGAGGAGGGAGTGATATATTGTCCTAAGTGCTACAGGTGGTACCCGATAATTGAGGCTATACCGCACATGTTACCCGATGAACTACGGGACAGAAAGGAGGATTTAGAATTCCTGAAGAGATGGAAGGACAAAATGCCAAGCGAGATACTAGAACGCGGGAAGCCCTTCAATGCTAAGGATTTAAGATAGTTCTAATTACAATTAACAATTATGATAATTGTAATAATTTCATGTACCATCATAAGTGGTTTATGAAAACATGAAAGATTAATGAAATAACATCGCCTGTAAGCGTTCATCTAGCTAGCATTAACTTAAAGATCAAGATGATTCGTAAGTATTGTATTTTTATAAGTGATACCAGGGAATAATATCGAAGATAGTTGCATTATGCGGTTATTTTATGGAGGCCTTAAGATCATAGTGATTGGAGATTATTAAAGAAAGAAGCTCCATATAGTCCCGTAAATGCCTTTCTGGGAATCTTTCTAAGCTTATAATATGGTGCGGGGGGTGGGATTTGAACCCACGCAGGCCTACGCCACGGGAGCTCCCATCCAGCCCCTATAATAAGCCGGAACCTGAGTCCCGCCCCTTTGACCTGGCTCGGGCACCCCCGCATCCTCTAGTACTCTCTCAGTAGCTAATTAAAAACTTTAAGGCCATTAAAGGATAATGCTCATAGCTTCAAGTATATTGTCGCCCTCGTATGCTACAGTTAATGCGTCCACGACCCTTACGCCAGGTCTCGCTGCGATTCTCTTAGCGATATAAGGATTAGCGTATCTCACTTTAATCTCAATAGGAGAGGTCAGTTCGAATGGTTTAAACTGGGATAGATCAGAGAGTGCATGCCTCACACCATCGCGTATCATGGAATGTGTTATTGAGGGGTGAATACATTTCACGGAGAACATACTTGTGGCTTCCTTAACTGTAACGACTTCTACATTCCCTAGGAGCTCCTTTGCTTCCCTCGTTGCGGCCATATCCCCCGAAACGAATACTAAGGGCACGGAATAATGCCCTGCGATCGCAGCCCAAAGGCCTATCTCGCCCACTAGCCTTCCGTTCAGCCATATACCTAATATGGAGGGCGATAACGTATGCGGAAGGTAAGCTCCGGGGGTTCCGGCCATCGAATGAGCCCCGATCGCCAGGACGGCATCGAAGGAGTCATCTAATCCTTCCATCTCGAAAATACGCCGTCCTCATATGAGTAGGGCTCGGCTATCTAGTTCTTCGGGCAGTATGCTGAAAGCCGCACCATGACCATCCAATACGACAACCTCATTCGCATTAGCCTCAAATGCGCCTTGTATAGCTGCATTAACATCACCCGTTAGAAAGCGTCTTGCCCGACCATGCTCCTTCCCTCCTGGATTTATATCATCCCATGTACCAGCTACGCAACTAGCCCCATCTAAGTCGGTCATTATGAATATCTTCATAGTAAGTACCCACTAGTTGGATAAGCACGAGAAAGCTATAAGGATAAATGGAGCCCCGGCCGGGATTCGAACCCGGGACCACGGGCTTCCGCATCGGTACAAGGACTTTACGAGGCCCGCGCTCTGCCTACTGAGCTACCGGGGCTTCAGCTAGATTTCAGATATACGATCTATATAAGTTTGACTTATACGAGACAGAGATGAGCTCATATGATCCGCGTGGCCAAGCTCGGGGAGAGGGGGCTGATCAAAAGGATATGGGCTATTATAACCGAAAGAGGGCTTAGCTTCTCGGCTGTCCCCAAGACGTTTGATGATGCAATAGCTTATAGGTATGAAGGGGGGTATGTAGTTCTGACTAATGATGGCGTGAACGAGAAAACGGACAAGCTTCCGGGCATGAGTTGGCGAGATCTAGGATGGCGCCTCGGTACCATGTGTGTTAGCGATCTAGCCGCTAAAGGATGCCAGCCTTTGGGCATGCTCATATCGCTTAACGTACCTCGATCTATGTATGTCGAGGCCATAGATGAATTATACCATGGCCTCATCGATGCAGCCCAAGAATACGGGTTCGAGATATGGGGGGGTGATATGGGAGAAGCGAGTGAAGTAGTTGCTGACGGATTTATGATCGGTTTATCGAGAAAGGAGCCTATCTGGCGCTGTGGTATAAGGCCTGGAGATGTCATTCTGGTATCAGGGGATTTCGGATTAACTGGGGCCGCCTTTCATTATCTACTTAAATCAGGAAGGGCAATCAATGAAGGGCACATGCGTCGTATACTGGAGGCAGCGTATAGACCCAGAGCTAGGCTTGAGCTGGGGCTCGCCCTAGCTGAACTTAACTGCATAAATGCCATGATGGACTCAAGCGATGGATTAGCGGAGAGTCTACATCAACTGAGTGAGGCAAGTGGAGTCGGGATAGTGGTTCATGAAATACCAGTCGCTAAAGAGGCCTTGGAATACGCCAATGCGAATAACTTAGACGTTAATGAACTGGTGTTTTACGGAGGTGAGGAGTACGAGTTAGTTTTTGCTATAGAGCAGAGGAAAGTAAAGGACGCGCTAGACGTCTTAAGAGATAGAGGATTCCATATAAGGGTTATAGGTAAAGCGTTTAAAGGAGCTGGAGTCTTCATCAAGGATCATAGAGGGAAATTGACCAGGTTAAAACGTGGATGGGAGCACTATAGATAAAAGTCGATAATATAAATCCGCCAGTAGTTGAATTCCCTGAACACGTATGGTCGAAGCGGTGATAATAGACGGCTATACTGATGAGCCAGCAGGACTAGGCGTCCCTCCATACCTAGATGCTATTCAGAGATACGTCGCGGGGGCTATATGGACCGCAGAGCCGTCATGGGATATAAAGTATTTTACCATAGATGAATTGCGCAATGAGCCCGAAAAGGGGCTTAAAGTAGCTAACAGGGCTAAGCTTGTAGTCTTCATAGCGGGTACGACGGTTCCAGGCAAGTACCTGGGAGGAAATCCCATAAGCTTTAGAGAACTTATAACGTACGCTAAACTGCTAGACAGGCCTCTTAAGATACTCGGGGGGCCAGCGTCTCGCTTTGGCTTCGGGATTGAAGGAGGGAAGGCCGCTATACCGCGTAGAGCCCTAGAGGAGCTCTTCGACATCGTGGTATATGGCGATGTAGAGAAGGTGGTTTATGAATTATTAATAGAGAGGCTAGCCATAGAGCGCGTGAATCCGCATGAGGAGTTGAAGCGAACGAGTAAATTACATGAAGAATTCGCAGTACGCGGAGCACACATAATACGGGATCATCCTGAGTATCCAGATCATCTAATCCTTGAGATAGAGACCTATAGGGGATGCCCCCGGGCTTTCTATGGGAGAGCCTGTTCCTTCTGCATAGAGAGGCACTATGGCAGGCCAGACTTCAGGCCTATCGAGGCCATACTTAAGGAAGTGAAGGCGCTATATGAGCTTGGAGGTAGACATATAAGAATAGGAAGGCAACCCGACATTTACGCTTATATGGCCGAAGGGATAGGCGAATCAGAATTCCCCAAACCTAACGTAAGGGCGATACGTGAGCTCTTTGAAGGTATAAGAAGAGTCGGGCCCCATCTTGAGACCATACATATAGATAACGTAAACCCAGGGACTATAGCCCATTGGCCCAATGAATCGAAGGAGATAACGAAGATCATAGTTAAGAACCATACACCTGGTGACGTGGCAGCTATGGGCATAGAGTCCGCGGATCCGAATGTCATAAAGCAGAATAACCTGAAGGTGGAACCTGAGGAGGCCTTACTTGCGATAGAACTTGTTAACGAAGTAGGGAGGATACGGGGGTGGAATGGATTACCGCACTTATTACCAGGGATCAACTTCGTCTATGGGCTTAAAGGTGAAAGCGAGCGAACCTATGAGCTTAACCTAGAATTCATGAGAGAGGTCCTCAACAGAGGATTGATGGTCAGGAGGATCAATATAAGGCAGATCATGGTGTTCCCCGGCACGGATATGTGGGACGTAGGAAATAGGATAATGAAGCGGCACAAGAGGTTGTTCAAGGTATATAAGGAGCGTATGCGTAAAGAGATAGATCTCCCGATGTTGAGGAGGGTAATTCCTTCAGGCACAGTCCTCAGAAGGGCGTATGTCGAAGCATATGATGTCAGGAAGCGGCTTACATATGCTAGGCAAATGGGGAGCTATCCTGTGTTAATAGCATGTCCCATGAAATTGCCCTTAAGGGAGTGGAATGATTTCGTAGTGATAGATCACGGCTATAGGAGCGTCACAGGGCTTCCCTATCCGATTCCGATAAATAGATTAAGTCCTAGACTCTTGACCAGGATACCGGGGATAGGAAGGGGAAAGGCCAGGAAGATACTGATGATGAGGCCTTTTAAGAATGTGAAGGAGATAGTGGAGAAAGTTGGGCTCGCGCCTGATGAGGCTGAAATGTTCACCATAAAGTGATTTTAGCTAAGTTAAGCTTATTTGGTACGAGCTGTAAGTAAGTTTACAGGCCCCGTAGCTCAGCATGGATAGAGCACGGGCCTTCTATAGCACGGGCTGAAGAGAGCCCGGGGTCCCGGGTTCGAATCCCGGCGGGGCCGCCACATATCAACCTAAGAGACGGATATAGCCCCGGTTATAGCTTTTCTGAAAGCGAAACCTAGAAATCCGACTTTTCGAAGCGCTTTAAGAAATATGGGGTCGCTATTCTCACTTATTTCCACTATGAATGAGGATTAGTAGTCAGGGAGGAGAAATAACCCTTAACGACCTCTTTTAGATGAGCTTTTTTAGTACGTCCTTAAGAACGGGAGCATAGAGCTCTTGTACGTTAATTACATAGGCTGAGGGAAAATAGGGAATTGCCATTCTCGCCAAATCTACTATCCTTTTAGCCTTAGATATCACAACTATGTCACTTGACGCTACTAAGATACCCAAGGTGGCTACCGTGGTGTTAGGCTTTTTCGAGAGCATTACATCACCTTGAATATTTAAGGACTTCATGACCTCTCTAGTTCGCATTGCTAGCTTTCCACTATGGCTTATCGGTGCATCATATACCACAAAGACCTGACGAGGCCTAAGGGAGGATATTATCCTGAATAATAGACCTAATGCCTTGAAGGTAATATCCGTTATCTTATACTTCCTGAACGAGGTATAGATGTCACGTATAATGCCGTCATCGCAGAGTAACAGCGGATCCCCTCTAATGAGACTTTCTAGTGTTATCAGGACATTAAAGCCGTCCACCGAGAGGACTTCGTCCTTGATACAACTGGAATCCTTCGCGAGCTTGAATTTAACCATTCTTATCTCATCTTCCGTATGGAGGGATCTCAGAAGCAAGGATCTCTCGGGTTTGGAAAGGGGATACTTCCTAGCGACTATGTCTAGCGCTATTGATTTAGGGTAGCCCCTATACAGGAGGTATTTCATATCAGCTAAGGGTTGACGAAGCCTTTCAAGCGAGAAGTCCATTTCCGATCATCGATCAGAAGGCAGGGTCTTGAAGATTAGACTATGTGCAATTTCTAAAGCTTCATCTAGTCTATCTATGTCGGTGCCTCCTCCTTGAGCGAAAACCTCAGTACCTCCCCCGCTTCCACCCAGAACACGGGAGACCTTGAAAGCCATATCACGAGCGGAGATGCCCAGTCTTCTTGCCTTCTGCCCTATCTTGACTACCACGAATGCCGATCTTCCGCCCTCTGTTCCGATAAGCACGACCAGGAAACTTGGGTCCTGAGAGGTTATGTTTTCCGCAATTTTAATGGCATCATCCCTAGTGCCATCGAACTTACCTAGGACAACTTTAATGCCCTCTAAGGTTTTGGCTTCGCTCATTAATTTCTTACTTAGGAGGAGCACGCGTTCCCTCTTAAGCGACTCGACTTCCTTACGTAATACCTTAACTCGCTGTCTCAGTTTGTCTACCGCTCTAACTAGACCTTCTCTTGGTGCATTGAGCATATCGGATAAGGCCTTTAGTACATCCTCTTCCTCGTATATTCGCTTCAAGGCCGCATCACCTACGCTAAATTCGAGCCTCACTACGCCATCCTGTATGCGCTCAGATCTGATTATCTTAATTAACCCTATTTCTCCCGTTGTACGACAATGCGTACCTCCACATGCCTCTACATCCCAGTCCTCGATCTCGACAATACGGATACGTCTTCCTGGAACTACTCCTCCTTGATATAGCGTGAAACCGTATTTAGCCTCGGCTTTCTCTCGATCCAAGATGCGTGTTTTAACGGACCTGTTCTCCATTACCACGCGATTAGCCAATAGCTCGATGTTTCTAAGCTCGGTTAATGTAAGGCTCTTGTAATGGGTTATGTCTAAGTGACTCCTCTCAACTCCCTTACTGGCACCTGCCTGCCATACATGTGGCCCAAGCACTTTGCGTGCTGCACCTATCAATATGTGAGTAGCGGTATGATTTCTCATCAATGCACGTCGTCGTACGCTATCTATATGTCCTTTGACTTCTTCACCACCTCGTAAGGGCACACGAGTCTTGGTTATATGGACTATTACCTTCCCTACCTTTTGGACATCAAGCACTTCCACTTTGCTTCCATCTGGCAAGATCAAATAGCCTCGGTCAGCTGGTTGCCCGCCACCCTCAGGATAGAAAAGGGTTCTATCCAGGATCACGTACCTCCCATTGATGACCCGAAGAACCCGTGCAAGGAAGTCTGTGGCATACTGATCCTCATAATATAAAGGGATAGTAGGAGGCAGATCCTCTAAGGAGAGCTCAGGGATCTCTAGCTTAGTCTTTTTAGGTTTAGACTTAGCCGCTTGATGGCGCTCAGCTAATCTTGTGTAGAAATCCTCTGGGATCTCTACAGACATGCCCAGACCTTCACATACCTCCTTAACTACTATGGGATCTAAGCCGTGGGAATCATAGAGCTCGATAAGGTCTTCGATAGGCAGCTCCTTAACGCCCTTACTTAAGAGCCTTGATGCTCGCCTCTTGACGAGCTCCCTTCCCTTTCTTAAGGTAGTCTTAAAGCGTTTCTCCTCTATATTAATAATATCAAGGATCACATCTTCAACTTCCTTTAACTCGGGAAAATCCCTGTCTAAGTATTTAAGCTGTATAGCCATTATCTCGGCTAGAGGACATTCTAAACCTAAAGCCATTATGGACCTCAGGGATCTCCTTATCAAAAGACGAGCCAAGTACCCGGCGCCGACATTAGATGGGACTACACCGTCATGAAGCATGAAGGATAGCGTGCGCGTGTGATCCGCTAAGATGTAGACGTTTTCAAGCGGTGTAAGAAGGGCTTCAAGTTCTCCTAAACTCAAACCTACTTCATCAGCTACACGCTTTCGAAAGCCCACGAGACCTATACGTTTAACATCGAACTTACCGGCTATACGCGCAACGCTTATGAGAATTTTGTCATCAACCTTCTCTAAGTCGGCCATAGCTGAAAGACTATCGATGAATTGAGGGAAAATGGCATCGTATACTGTAGGCGTGCCTTTCGTTAGCCAAACTATCCTCTCAAGACCGTAGCCTGTATCGACTATCTTATTTTTCATCTCGATGAGCTTATCATCAGTGGTCCTGTAATGCATAAACACTAGGGTAGCGACCTCTAGGCCTTCGACTAAAACCTCAAAGTCCTCCCCTGCGTTGCCTCCACCAGACCACCAGTCCTCCTTGAAAGTTATAGCTTCAGGAGGTACTCCTAATTCCTCAGTAAAGAAGTCAAAGGCAAGCTGCACTGTTTCATCAATCCAGTAAACGTTTTTCTCTGGATAATTGAAGGCATGATGTGCCATCATCTCAAATTCAGTGAGGTGGCGACCACTTCTGCCGACGTTATCCACATCCGTTAAACGTATGCAGGGCTGCGAGATCGTTAGGGGATTAGCTGGCGGAGGCACTACACCTTCGGTGACCCACGGCTGAAAATTATATATGGATGCTCCTACGAGATATACGTCATCACGCCACCTAGCTACTACTGGATATCGCTTTACGCGGGTATGCCCGCGTTCTTCCATGAAGCTCAGGAAGCACTCTCGAACCTGATCCATGGAGAGGTTTTTCCTCGTGGTAGGAGGGTTACCTAAGAAGGTATAATCTACACAGGGCTGATCTCCACAGAACTCGCGATCGGGATCGAGAGTCCAAAAATATGCGCCGCAATTCCTACAACGCTTTCTTATGAAGCCATGTTCCATGAACAATTTAGTCCTCAGACTAATTGCCATCGTTGAACCCTTCTATCCAAAGAGACCTGCTAACCCAGCAGCGATCTCCTCTTCGCTAGCTTCCTCTTCCTTCTTTTCCTCTTCTTCCTTCTTCTCCTCTTCTTCGGCGCCTGCAGGAGCCTTAGCAGCAGCGGGAGCAGCGGCGGCAGGAGCAGCTACGGGTACCGCAGCGGATTTGATGACCTCATCGATATTCACTTCCTTCAATGCCGCCACCAGGGCCTTGATACGCACTTCATCGACGCTTATCCCTGCTGCCTCTAAGACCTTCTTCAGACTTTCCTCCGAGACCTGCTTCCCAGCGTGGTGTAACAATAAGCTAGCATATATGTACTCCATACGATTGCACCCCCAACCCCTAACTTATTTTATATTACTTAAATTTTCCTTTCCTATCCAAATAAGCTTGCGAGACCTTCAGCGAGCCCTTCTTCGGTGCTTTCCTCTTCCTTTTCTTCCTCCTCTTCCCTCTTTTCCGGCTCCTCTTCGCTCACTGCCTCTCTCTCGGCTACCTCAAAGCCTAATTCAGGATGGCTAGGTGCAACCAGATTTACGATGGCGTTCGCCTCAGCTAGCGCCCTCGCCATTATATAGGTTATCGTCTCCTTAGTGGGTATGACCATGCTTACAGCTAGAGCTATGGCCTTAGTATGGGCATCTATTAGCATGACGTCAATTAGCTCCTTAACGGGATAAGCGATGCCCAGAGCTAGTTTTACGGCATCCAGATGAGCGCGAGATATGTCTTCCTTATATTGATCGATGTCAAGGAGGAGGTCGTCTGTAGTTAGGATGTGACCCCTATAATATAGGGCCTTAACTCTCAGACCTACTTCAATGGGCTTTATGTTCAGCCTAGTTAGTAGATCAGCTAAATCCGTCGGTATTACCTCACCCTTCTTAACCACTACGGTATCCTTAACTACTACTACCGAACCCTCTTCGATTCTTATCGGGACCTTATACTGGTTGAACCTGCTTATTATCGGACCAGGTGAGAAGCCCGTATTCCCAGCGGGAATCACTATATCGTTAGGTGCTATGTCACCACCACGGGCTTCTCGTGCAACTTTATTACGCTCTAAGAAGAGGCTCAATTCAAAGGGATTAATGTTAGTAAATATGAATATGTTCTGTCCGGTTAGGAACTCCTTTAACTTCTCAATTCCCGGTTTTAAGTTAGCGATATCATCTATAGCGCGTTTCATGAGCGTGTTCTTGCTAACGCGCAGAACTGCCATATCCTGTAGTTTTCGTCTAATTTCGAATATCTGGCTGGAGCCTATCCCGGCTATATCAGCAATGGCTATCACTTCATGTTTGCTTAATAGCTCCTTTAACCTTCGAACCTCTTCTATCTTCCACTTAGGTATAGGCCTCTTCTTATGCAGGGCTATACTAGCTGTCATGTATTATCACCATGGATCCACACTAACGGCTGGACCCATAGATAGCTTGACGTACACTTTCTCTATGTTATAGGGTACTTTATATTTTCTGGAGAGAACTTCAAATACAGCGTCTATATTATAGGCTATCTCCTTACTGTCCATGTCCTCGCTTCCCACAATACACATCACTTGAGGTTGATTACGGATCCTTATGCGCACGGACCTCTTAAGCCTCTCCAGCAGAGGCGCTACGTTAGCTGTCGGGGGCACTGGGATGGGCATCTTCCCCCTAGGACCCAAGATTGGACCAAATAGACGGCCTATAAGAGGCATGAGATCTGCTTGGGCCACAAAGAACATGTACTCCTTGGCTAACTTCCTGACCTCTCGCCTGTTCGAACCTAACTTCTGGACATCATCCCGTGAGAGAACTAAATCCGCTCCTGCGTCCTTGGCCTTAAGGGCCAGATCCCCCTGAGCTATAACGCAGATTTTTATGTCCTTATTAGGCTTATAAGGAAGAGTGACTATCTCGTTAATCCTATTCTCAGGCTGACGTACATCAACGTCCTTTAACTTAATGATCAGTTCTACGCTTTGCCTAAAGTTCCTAGGCTTAGCTAATCTCTTCGCCTCCTCAACGGCTTTAGCCACCTTATTTATATTAACAGTGGGCATTTTACTCACCTCCTAGCTTACTTATGAGCTCATCATATTTGCCTTCATCAACTTCCTTCTGAACCACCTTAGGATGCTTGCCTTCTACGGTTACCCCCATGCTGACGCATGTACCTAGTACCTCTTTTACAGCTGCCTTTAGCGTTTTTGCCATCATATCAGGCATCTTTATCTTAGCTATTCGTATCACCTGTTCTACCTTCAGATCACCTATAGCCTTCCTTCCACTCTCACCCGAGCCCTTTTGAACGCCCAATTCACGGAGTATGAGAGCTGCTGTCGTAGGCCTGCCCACAGATACCTCAAACTTCTTAGTATCGACGTCTACTGTGACTATCACTGGGACTCGCATACCAGCGAACTCCCGTGTCAGCTCATTTATTTTAGCTACCACAGCACCTACATTAAGACCTAGAGGACCTAAACTAGGACCTATAGGTGGTCCGGGCGTCGCCCTGCCTCCTTCAACGAGGAACCTAAAGGATTTAGTTCTGGGCATTATAGACACCGGAAGTAGGCTCGGGTACGTTAGATAAGGGATTCTCAGATTTAAATGCTACTTTTGTGCCTTCTCGATTAACTTAACATAGTCGGCATTTATAGTAATGGGGAGCGGATAGGGGACTTCTAGTAATTCCACGGTTATCTCTTGATGCGTCCTATCCAGGCGTACTATCTTAGCTCGCATACCTTTCAGCGGGCCACTAACTACTTCCACGATATCCCCTACGTCTAGGCTTTCTATGACGGGTTTAGGCATTAGAAGACGCTCTATGTCAGATATGTTTACCTTACCGTGGATCTTACCTTTTACATGTTTTATACCTGATGTCGCGATATCAACATAATGAGGAGTTGGAGCCTCGATCATGATGAAGCCTCTCACCTCATCCACGACAACTATAGACCTTAAGGGTATCTTACGTACTCTTGCCCTGTTTTCGACAAGTAAGGCTACATTCACTTCCTGGCCCATTGTAGTACGAACCGCATAGATGTTACTAACGGGTCGCATCACCACCACCCAACACGCTTACCGTAAGCGTAAGTCATGATTAAGGTCACTATGATAGCAGCCGCTAAGTAAATGGGCAGTTCGTGGGGAAGGGATATTCTAACCTGTAGAGTTGAAAGTACTACGGAAAGGAATTCTATTATGAAGCCATAAAGGCCTATGGCTATGGTTCCTAGAGAACATACTTTAAATATCATCCAGAAGTCGCTCTTCCCAGGCTTAGTGGATAACCTTAGGAGTCGCCGTATGGACTCAGTGAAGCTTCTAACCCCCATAGAGCTCACTTCACTAAAGGTGTTCTCGCATTTCATGCTTAAATGACGTCTTATATTTATTTCCATTCATAATGAGCTTCTCGATCGACCCAGCATGCGTAAGCTTCATAGAGCGAAGATATCTTGAAGGCCAATACTACAAACCTTATTTTCTATCAATGATTCTGGGGAGCATTAATCTATCACCTTGATAAAGAGGGTCTAGATCCTTAAGCTAGGACCCGTTTTATGAACCATTCAGGATCGAACGGAAGTAAGTCCTCATAAGCTTGACCTGTACCTATGTAAATTACCGGCTTATTTAGGACCTTACTGATCGAAAGGGCAGCACCTCCCCGTGCATCGGCATCCGCTTTTGTAAGTATGATGGCATCTACGCCTACTTCTCTATCGAAAACAGTGGCCTGTTCCACGGCATCATTCCCAGTTAGCGCATCTACGACCAGTATTTTAAGGTCTGGTTTAACTACACGTGCTATCTTCCTTAATTCCTCCATCAGGTTCTTATTCGTCTGCATGCGTCCTGCAGTATCTATGAGCACTACGCTTATCCCCTTACTTTTAGCATGGATTACAGCATCGTAGGCAACCGCGGCAGGATCTGCGCCATACCTATGTTTAATGACTTTAACGCCAAGGCGTTTAGCATGTATCTCAAGCTGTTCTTCCGCCCCAGCTCTAAACGTATCACTACAGGCTAGGACAACCGAGATTCCATTCTTCAGCAAATGATAAGCCAGCTTAGCTATGGTAGTGGTCTTCCCATGGCCATTTGGACCTAAGAATAAAACCACCAATGGATCACCCTTAGCAGCCTTAGCCAGGGATATCAGATCAGGGCGGGGTTTTTTGTCTAACATAGCCATAAGCGCCTTTTTAAGCGAGTCCCTCACGAGAACCTCTATCTTCTCCCTGCCTCTTTCTACACGCTTACCGAGGAGGTCGTTCTTTACCTCGTCGATCACTTCTTCCGCTACTGAAAGTGCTACGTCACTTTCTAGGAGCTTAAACAATAGTTCATTCAATAATGGTTCTAAGTTCTTCTCGTTAAGTTCTACCGTTCGTACTCGCGATATGAACTCTTGAAGGGCTTGTCTTAACTTACTGAACATTTCACCTCGTGCCTCTTCGCTCAGAGAGATATTTACGAAGTATAGGCTCTATCTCGGAGAGCTTACCCGTCACTTGATTTAGCTGATTTACTAGATCTTTCATCGACTTGTCTATCTCATTCAAACGCGTATTTATGTATTCTATGGCTGTGTCAAAGCTCCTCTCAATAACGTACCCCGCACCTAAGTCTACCAATACGCTTTTCGCGTTTTCTAAAGAGCCGTATATATAGACACCGCCCCCTATGGGGATTAATAACTCATGCCCTTCGTTCTTATCCTTTAATGCGTTGAGCGCCTCCCGGGCATTGGTTAAGTTGGTCCTTAGCATATTTAAGGTATCTAACCTAGCTCGTATTAGCTGTGCGAGCCTCTGTAAGTAATCATATTCGTAAAGTAAACGTTGTACTTCGGCTTCCGTGAGTTCAATTCCGCTAGAGGGCGCACCCTTACTCATAAGCCCCACGTCGCTATAGCCCTTACGTACCTATTCTCCAGTTCATCAGGAGAAACTTCTCGCACATTATCGATTTTTATATGGCTACGCTTAAGTTTATGCCTACTACCCAATTCGGAGTACACCTTCTCCAAAGCATGCTCGACGCGTAAGGCTCTTACTTCCATGCGGAATTTTCTCCAATTACCCGAGATAAGCATCTTACCTTCAATTCGGAAATTCTTAACCTCCAACCCCTTTACACCCCCGTGAGACCAAAGATCTGCTCTATATGTACCAACTCAGGACCCGTGGTCTCGTCACCAGCTAAAGCCCCTTTATCATTAACGACTAAACCTGCCCTTATAAATGGTTTTCCTCTATTAATAGTACCTACATCAGCTACCTGGACTTTAAAGTAATTGCTTAAGCTCTTAATTTCATTAGCCGAAGCTTGAGGGGGCAACATGAGACCCTTATTGTTCACGGCCGCCGCTGAGCCCACCACGTCTATATCTGCTATTCTACCTATGGAGACCTCCACATCCAAGACATCGGCCAGCCTCTGAATTACGCGTTTCTCGAAGTTCCTGAAGACTAATGCCGCACGATCATTGACGAGTATTAAATTACCCAAGGCAGTATATTTAGTGGGCAATACGTCCACTGCTATCTCCGCTCCCAACGCCTTCTTAAGCATGAGGGCCTCACTCGGCATTATCGTTTTAGGCAACAGGAGCCCCCTAGAATTACCCGCTACCAGGGCGCCGATTATCCTAGAACCGTCGATACTGCAACGGATCACATGTTCATGATCTATCCCTAGCGTTTGGCTTATCGACTCAACGAACTTAGGGGGAACGTCCCTCGGCACCAACGCGTACTCATTTGTGGCCACTACGAAAACCCCTATGTTCGACGTACCATAGAGGGACGCCCTTTCGACGGCCAAATAACATCCCCTATTCCGCTAGAGAGACCTCTACCCTGCCATCATCGTACTTTTTGGCTTTAACTTTAACGTAACGAGGTGGCTTTTCCCTCCCCCTAGACCATATGAACTCGTTCACCTGTGGATCTATGACCACACCCTCGCCCTTCATATGCCTCAGTATGAAAGCCCTTAGCTCTCTCACTGCGCGCGCAGCCCTTTTTAGCCTACACGTCTCATAGACATCGCTTAGAGGGACTAGGTATACCCTTTCTAGAACCACCTTATCTTCCTTAGACATTAACCATCACCTCATACCTTAAGCCTTGTCCTTCTCCAATGCCTTAGCTTAGGGTGCGTACGGAAGAGACCTTTCGTCTTAGCTATGACCCAGATCGGTGGACGCCTGTTTTGCTTAAGTGCCTTTGCAAGCCGCAATTTCCTCCCTAATTGCTTATTACGGGCCATCTCCTAAAGCCTCCTTATGCGAATTTCCCTACGATATTGCCTATCTATCGATGCCAAGATCCTCTTAAGCATGCTATCTGTGATAGGGGTCGCTACCCTACCCTCCTGTGCAAGCATTATCAGCTGATTTTCGAGTTGCTCGGCTATTGCGGGTCTTATCATCTTTATGTTGGCCAATCGGCTCCTAGCCTGAGGAGTTAATATAGCCCTAAGGATCGCCTCCTTTTTAGCCTCCATTATTTTACGCCTTCTCTCACGCTCAGCGGCTTCAAGGAGTCGCCTTTGGTATTCGAGCAACTTCCGCCTCCTTATCTCCTCAAGCTCCTCATCATCTAATACCTCGGAGCCCATAAGCATTCACCTTTACGCATACTTCTTAAGCTCAGGGATATTCTTTATCACGTCCCTAAAAA
Organism: Thermoprotei archaeon; assembly: GCA_021162845.1. GTDB lineage: Archaea > Thermoproteota > Thermoprotei > QMSL01 > B3-G16 > JAGGXX01. Next base: position 50,643 of record JAGGXX010000018.1, read on the forward strand.
CTCTTGTTGCGATCCTATCTAGAAGGCTTCTACCCTCAGGGGTGAGTATGCGCCCCTTACCTGGAGCCTTGGCCACGAGGCCAGCGCTCTCTAATTGCTGAAGGGCCTTCCTTATTATAGAGCCTCCTCCCTTATGGAATCTCTCAGGGAGCATCGTGTTCTTAGTCCTCCCACCATATGCCGTCCGTAACCGCTCTACGCCCACCGGGCCGTAAATATAGAGCTTTCTAAGCAAGGAAGCGCACCTAATATACCACCAATCAGGGTCCTCAGGAGGCCTCTCCCGAGCGGGGCCTGCCGTTTTTATGAACAACGCCCAAGGTGGGGGCTTTACCTCAGGTACGTTCTCCTTCAAATATTTAGCCAAAGCCTCTATGAGCTTTTCAGGCGGGACATCGAACACGGTTACCAAAGCTAATCCCTCCGAACACCGACCCTTATAGGATCAGAACATTAACTTAAATTTTATTCGGTAAAGCTTAAGCTCCTTTTAACTCCTCTAGGAGCGCCTTCTTAAGCATACGCCTATATTTACCGTAGCGGTCTTCAGGGGAGAACTTGGCTGGATGCGGACAACGAACCGGGGAACCACAATAAGGACATTTATCCTGTCTTAGCGTATATTCCCCGCACTTCACGCATTTCCTGAGCAGACCTTTCATTTGCCTTCCCTCTGAAACGTCCCTTTCCCCCCATAATGGGCTATGGTCTCTACGGCAATACTGCATGCCTGTTTAACTAACTTCTCCCCCTCCTTAGGGTCTCTCGTCACTATCTCTATACGGTACCTAGGAGCACCTATCGTATATACCCGCCACTCTAAATCCTTATGTGAAGAGAGGAACTCCTGCGCCTTAAAAAGGGCGTTCTTAATGGCCTCTATTCCGCGGGGCTTGAAGCAAGTAAGAGATAGCGTGTAAGTGATCTTCGTTTTGGGGAGCTCAATATGTTCCTTGGCTATATCAGTGAGTACTTTAACCCAATTTTCATCTAAGCCAGCCTCCGCTAACGCATCCTCACCGCGTTCTACGGCCGCTTCGAGACCGGAGTATATCTCGCCATAGTAGTCCTCTAGCTTCCAGCCAGCCTCCTTATAAGCATCTATCAGCGTCTTGTTCAATCTCGCAGCAGCCAGCTCTAGTAGCTTCTCTGCCCTTTGAGCTCTCTTCCACTCACGGATCTTGTTCCTCCTCTCGTTATTACCAACTCTCCTTAACGAGACATCTATATGCCCTCTCCGCCTATCCACGCGCATTACCTTAAAGACCGCTTTTTGACCTTCCTTGAGAAACTCTCGTATGTCCCTAAACCATGATCGAGTTATCTCGCTTACGGGTACGTAAGCTTCCTTCCTGCCATATTCATCGAGAACTACATAGGCCCCTTGATCGAAAATCTTCACTACAGTACCTATTACTAATTCCCCTACACGAGGCCATCGCCTACGCTTAAGCACCATGTGAACAAGACACCTCCTGGCTTATTCAAGAATCCTGAGGATCTTCGCCTCTATTATAGCTTTACCTCCAGTTGGCCTAGCTAGGACTCTACCGCATATATTGCATTGTACTACAGTGGATGCGTGATCGAATATTATCTGCTCATTATTACAGTCGGGACACTGCACTATAATGAATCTGCTCTTCGGTTGAGGGACGAGTATCTTTCGCTTTTTCATGGTCTCTAACCCACGAGCTCTATCTTCCTTAGGCGTATGCCCTCTTTAAGCCGCGTGTAACTACACTGCGAACAAGTCAGGCATAGTACTATCTTTTTAGTGGTCTTCGCGAACCGCTTCTGCTCTGGTTTTCGTTTTGAACCATAACCTTTTTGTTTGGCTTCATATCGCCTTTGGCCAGCAGATAGAGACCTACGTCTACCCGCCCTATATATGGAGACCTTATGCACCGTATGGGCCTTGCATCTGGGACAGTAAGTCCTAATCTCCCTAGGCGCCTTCATTCACGGCCACCCCCTAGCATCACTTAAGGTCTATAGTGATTCTAACTGCGATCCCCCTGCTTATAAGAGCTTCGGCATTATCCTTAGGTAGGTTAGCCACTTCCTCGGCTTCAAAGGGACCATAAATCATACCATCAATACCTACGAATTCTGGACATGGCTTTATAAAGCGAAGTAATACATAATTCTCCTTACGAGCACCCTCCCTTACATCGACAGGACGTTGTAAGTCACTTGATTGAGCCAGCGCTAACACTTTAGTTAGAAGTGAGTCGAGTCGACCTCGCATGCTCCTGTATATTTCAGCTTCCTCAGGCGTGAGGTTACTTTCACTGACGGTGCCACGCACAAGGGTTAAGAATAGCACCTTACATAGCCTGAGGCGTACTATATACTCAATTAAAGAACGTATAACGCGCATCTCCTCAGTGATCACCGCCTTGACTATTTCATCCGTTGTCTTCTGAGAAGACTCCATGAGAGTCACTAGGGATTTACGTACATTGTCATAGAAATTATGCGGAAGTGGTTGAGGTAACTCGCTCTCCAATTCTCGTCGCCATATAGCTTCTAACATTGGATATATGTCCTGGCTCATGATCCTCACATCACGTTAACTATCTCAGCTACCCCCCTACAAGCCATGTACAAGCCCACTGAGAAAGGAACTTTGACGCGCTCATTTACCTTGAACGAATACTCTCGACTTCCAAGTTTTAAGGTGGGAATCTTCCTTAAAATTTTCAACTTAAGGCTACTAGCGGAATTCAGGATCTCAATGGAGAATGGATCGAACTCCTCAATATCTGAAATTCCCACGGGAACTACGGGTAAACCCGTCTTACCATGAAGAGAGCCAGGAAGCCTTATGAGCCTTTTAATATCTGTGGTTACCCTTTCATCGATATCAACGGCATACGATCTTTTAACGAAATCGAACAAGGCATTCAGGCTTCGCTTAGATAGTTTGTGTAGACAACCCCAATAGGGAGGGCTCGACTCGAGCCCTCGCAGTATAATCTCACGATTAGTGACGAGAAACGTTATTTCCCGTTTTTTAAAGCCTAGCTCAGTTAGGAGGTCAGCGTTTGCATCCGCGATGAACTTGTATACACCACGTGCCATACGCCCGCGCCATCCAGTTTCCGACATGTCAGGATCACCATTAAGACTGATAGAAGGCCTAAAGCCTATGCCCTTGATGTAGTCTACTATTTCCCTTCGCGCATCTGAGTCCAGATGCTGGACTTTCTCGCTCTCTATATGTACATGAAACCCCCTATGGCCTGAGAAGTACACCTTAATTTCGTTGAGCCTAAAGCCGAAGTCGGATACCAAGAAATCCTCAACTAGTTTAAGGACCTCCTCTTTCGCCTTCTGTAGACATATGTCACATACCCAGGCATCCCTCTCCAATCGCTTACTACCGCACTTGGGGCATGTCTCGGGGGGCATGCCCTTACCCCCCAAGTTACAATCAAGGCACTTCCAAGAGTCGTGGGCTGTCTTGCAAGGAGTTGGAATATGATCAACATCTATATCGAATACCAAATCAGCACCTAGCCACATTTTTTCATCCATGCTCCTGGCTTCAGGCCATTTATAATGAGCAGTAGAGTAATAGGCATGCATGGGCACATTCGCCTTAAGGAATTCCAATAGCTCTTGGGAGTTATTAAACGCCTTATGGCGAACCATGATGTCTGGCGACTTGAAGAATATGAAGCCGAACTCACGTTTAGGCAGGTCACTAGGCACCTCTATTAGCTCATATCTTTCAGAATAGAACTCATGAAATATCCTCCTTATGAGGCTTCTTCTCCTTTCCATATGTAATCCCCCTTTTGATCTTCAAATAATAATACATTAGGGGATGACGGACCCTATTACACAAGGCATCTTTCAGTTCTTCTGGACATAGACCAGCGCTACGCATGTTCTCACAGGAAGGAGGTGAATACTTAATCTTTGAGCCGCGTAACCCTGCTAGATGCTCTACTTGATAACGGGTGATCTCCTCCCTGAAGTCAGGCATCCTTCTAAAGAGATCCACTACTTCATCTACGCTCATGCCTACATTAAGCAGAAAGGTCGCAAGTGCAAATCTAGCGGTATGCGATAAGTTCTTCCCGGCTGTTGCATCTTCAACTAACTTAGCTATGCACGGCGGATATCCCTGAGGAGAATATGATGACATCCTTTCCGAGGGAAAGGTCTCGGTTAATCCTGATGAGCGTACTGCACGCAATATCTCAAGTGAGGCTTCCTCTAGGGCCTTAGGAACCGCATCGAGTTTGGCGTTCTCGATTTTATCCATTATATTCCTTCGAACCCTTTCCTCTATGAGCCTGGCTAATTCGTGCTTTTGGAGGAGTACATAGCCCTCAAGCATGATCCTATTCACTAGCTTCCAATGAGGCTCACGAGGAAAACTCACTGAGAGATAATCGGTAAAGTGTATGGCTAGGGTATACGTCCTTTTACCGATTGTTAGACGTACCCTACGTATATCCCAACCAAAGGTTCCTCGTGCAATACTGACGACCTTCTCTTCCGGCTCCCAACGCAGGAATCTGCCAGCTCTCCTAGCCTCGTATACTGCGAAGCGACGTGTAAGTATAGGATTCCCTATGTAGGCAAGTATGGCTATAGCGAGCGGATAGGAGAGCAAGGACAGATCTAAGTCCGTCACGTTATCTAGATTATCAGGGTATCTGGATCCCCTCTTGCACGAGCACAGTATACGAGCTTTAGCCAACTCAAGCGCTGGTTTAAGATAATCACTGTCGATATCGGCTAGGCTCAGACCCTTAAGCTTCAAGTATGCATGCATTTCCTTAACGAAAGGGGTATTTGACAAGATCCTCCTGCGTAAGCATGATACCCCTAGTGATTATCGGAAGGGACTTTATTTGTTAATAGCGTTTAACCTGAAAGGACGAGCATACTGTATATGAAATCCCTTAGCTCTCTATCCTGGGTGCCAAGAAGAACGTGAGACGCCCACCACCCGGTAGATCGAAGGTCAGCGCGAGCGGCTTGTTCGTAGCGAACTCAATGGTCAGTATATCGGATATTGCACTGGCTTTCATCATATCACTTAAGTAGTCTAAGCTATATGAGGCACTAGATGGTTCCTTGACTTCCAGCTCTATCAGGCTTCCGGATTCCGGAGTGAAGTCTACTTCGACATTGCCGCGATCACTAGAGGCTTTTACGCTTAGCTTATCCTCGGACCCTTCTAGTCTCACGTAATCGCTTACTATTTCGGCATCCTTGAGGGCCTCCTTCATGGTGTCGCTTAACACTTTGGCCCGTACTGTAAAGGGTACCTTAGGCAGTGGCAATTCCTCGCCCCCGAGATCCAAAAGGCCTAAGCTGAAAGTACGGATGGCTCTGCCAAGGAATCTGATCTTTATGCGTCTATCGCTCTCACCGAGTTCTAACTCTAATCTATCCTTACTCTTTCCTCGTCGCATTATTTTCTTAAAATCATCGAAGTTCACTCCAAGGCGAGTTTCCTCAGTACACTCGAATTCCTCAAAGGCCTCAGGAGGGAGGAAGAAATCTATCATCGCTATCCTTGAGGGATCGAGAGCCCGAAGTTTTACACCTTCAGGAGAGACTATGAAACACGCCTCATCTATTAGCGTCGAGAATGTATCGACTAAGTACCTCCACTGACGGGCATCACTAAAGACCATCTTTAAGGACATATAGTTCAGCTCCGATTAGGCTTTTTTCGCTCGCCTGATTAAAAAGATATCGCATAGGAAGCCCGAGGCAAGCTGAATGTTCCTGACCTAATCGTATTCACGCCATACAAAACCGCATTTCGTGCACTTAAAGAACCTAGTGGGCGGCTCATCACCTGCCCGCGTTTGGACCATCCAATAAAATGCCTCGTTATTACCGCATTTAGGACATAATGCCTTAGTCTTTGGAAGCACCCTGGGTTGTTCTCCCTCTATCACGATTATTCTATCACGGACCGAATGGCGAACCCTCTTACGAAGGACGAGGGAGGCCTTCCCCTTAGGACGAACCTCATACCCGCACTTACCGCATCTCAGGACTATGCCCTCTTTACCCCTTACGGGCACCATTAGTCCGCCGCACTTAGGACAGAACTTCAGCTCTAACTCCCCCCGTGATGCACGCTCCTATTTGATAGGCACATCAGTAACACTTAATTTACGACCCCTACTATTTAGGGTTTTGGGTATATTGAGGATGGCCGCTAAAGATATATGGTCTGAAAAGGCTCTTGTACGCATCGGAAAGCGAGGTTTAACCCCCCAGGTTGTAGAGGAGATAAAGAGGCATTTGAAGGAACGAAAGATAATAAAAGTAAGGCTTTTGAAGCCCTTCTTAGAACGTGAGGATCAAGATAGAAGGAAGATAGCTGAACTCATCGCTCGGGAAGTAGGTGCTGAGTTAGTGGGCATACGCGGGCATGTATTCGTGCTTAGGAAGGCGAGGCGGCGTTAGCTTTTTAATCACTTCTCGAGGCATTCTCAGAATAGATCACCTTATAGACCAGGACGTATCCATTGGGCTTTGATTCGAATACCAGCTTAAAGTACTTGGGTTCAGAAATGTCGACCCTGACCCCGTCCCAGCGTATGTTGAGGGAGCTCTGGAGAAAGTTAGGATCCATCTCGAATATGAAGCTACCCCTACGCGAGGGACTATTGAACAGCATCTTATAGAGGGTTGCTTCCCTAGCCTCAGTAGTATTAGCTGGCGTTATTATAGTGAAGCTCCTATCCCTCACGATTAGGCGGCTATAGGATATGTAAAGGCTCTCGTTGAGACCCGCAATCCTTGCCATCCACACGCTTTTACCGAAATCGCCATATCCTCGGGGATCAGGGAAGTAAATTCCGAAAACGCGGCCGAATTCTATACCCTGGAATGGCTCAAACACGACAACATATTTGACGCCTAATCTTCTGAATATCTCCACGGCAGTACTTTCATTGGACAGAAAAGCTCTAGCTACTTCGCGTATCTGGGTCGCATTAATCGTAGCATTATCACACACGCTACTCCTATTCGCCATTACGCTTATCCAATAACCATAGTCCCACCAGGAAGCGACCACAGCATCGGGCGGCAGGTTGTTACGCATCCATTCTAGAGCTGAGAGCCAATCGGTATGAGTATAGCGATATTCCCCAGCTAGAGGGAGACTTGAGCTTAATATGAGGGCAGGAGAACGGGATACGTATTCTAGATAGGGCGAGAAGATGGGCACTGCCACGAATATCAGTATTATCACTAACGCTATTGCACCTTGAAGGGGGCCTATGCCACCGCTCACGCGTAGCCGCCTTTTCGCTATCGGCAACTCTCTTCTTAGGCTAGCTTGAATGGGCTTTAATATCTGTGAGAAGGCTATACCCGATAGTGTGGCAAATGCTGGGGCCATGAGCAAGGTTAGCCTGGCCATCGATGCTGCTGCATAAAGCGAGGATATTCCATAGATGCATATCAACATATCCGGTGCGGTACGCCTTTTCAGCGTGAAATAGATCCCTAGGGTGCCTAATATGAGGCTTGTCTGGAACTCGTAAAATAGGGCTGACCATGTGGAGATCCTGTGCTCGCCAACTGAGGCTACAAGGGGTATCTTAGATCTAAGAAGGGGGTTTATGACAGAAAGATACCGTCCGCTGATTCCCCCTATATGGCCTAGGATGAGCAGGGATAAGCCGCCGATGACTATAGCGCTGATGCCCGCTACATACCAATGCCAGATGCGCTTAGATAGACCAGGAGCGACATGAATTTCCACTTCATATATAAGCGAGGAGAATAGGGCGATCCAGGGGATTAAGTAGGTGGGCTTGGTCACATAGCCGAGGCCCCACTTTGGTGTGAGGCATATTATGAGGCTTAAAACGAGGAAGAAGGACATATACGTACGGGAAAGGCTCTTACTCCCCTTCCCTAAGAAGAACATCAGTATGGCATGTAAGGCTATTATGTTTATTGCGTAAACGAAAGCTCCCCACGTCATAGCCATATAGCCTAGGCAGAGGCCGCTGATTACGCTCCAGAATATCGAGCTTTTTTCACGTTTTAACGAGTAAACATATGCGAAGAGGCCGAGTATGAACATGGGTATGGCTACGGATTCATCGTCATAGAAACCAGCTACAGTCCTTGATATGAAGGAGTAATTTATAGCTAGGAGAAGGGCCGCTAACAGGCCAGCTTCATCCGACTCCACCTCACGGGCGAGTAGGAATATAAATATCGTAGATATAGCGCCCATAAAGGCTGGTAATATAGCACACGATGTCATTAGATCTACGCTTATCCCTATACCCTTAACCAGAAGGTAAGCCGTAGCTCCTAGGAAGGCTACTCCCGGTAGAGCCGAAGGAGCTACGGACCTACCGTAGGGGTACCAGAAGAGAAGGTCAGGTTTATACCAACTGAACCAATCTAAAAGGCCACGCCATCCCCTTGAGACTATCCATCTCGTCATATAATATTGAAAGTAAGGATCGAACTCTGTGAGATAAGAGCCCCATTTCAGGGGAGTCAGACGAATTAAAAGAGCTGCCGTGAATATGCATGCTAGTATGCAGATCTTGAGGATCAGCCAGAACCGGGACTTCAGGCCTTCTAGTACATCACGTACCTTCAAGTATTGGTCACCCCATGAACGATAAACCTCTATATGGTAATGCTATAAAAACGTAATTTCACTCCTCAAGGTCCTTTATCTGCGATTACGCATGGGAGCGATCTTCATGTTAAGGGGTTTGATCTTCAGCACGGCCAAACATCTCGGGCAACGATAGTTATATCTCTTAGCTACGGTCTCTGGAGGGAGCAGATCGTTACCCTCGTAGAATATGAAACCACAACGGCTACAAACTATTAGCTCGGGCATGTTAAACACCATGCGATTAAGATACTATACGTAAGTCTTCTTAAATATTTTCCAGATGGCGATTCGGCTACTCGTCCCTTATTCCATCGTCCGTTATTACGAACGTAGCTTCACCTTCAGGTAGATAGGGGCTATCCACGAGCCTAGCGATTCGCTTGTTCCCCTTCAGCTTACGTAGGTACACACGAGCCCCAGGTACGTGAGCTAGGACATGTCCCCCAACAGCAACTATGGCATCACCCCAGAAGACGTCAGGCCTAGCCATGACCTGATTCGTTATCACAATGGCGATGTCGTAGATGTCTGCGATCCTGGTGAGGGTATGTAGATGCCTGTTTAGTTTCTGTTGCCTAACGGCCAAGACCTCCCTTCCAGGATATTCAGCCCGAAAATGGCTGGTTACAGAATCGACTATTAAGAGCCTCACGTTGCCTTTCTCCTCTATTATCTCCTTAGCTTGTTCAGTCAGTAGCATCTGATGATCGCTGTTATAGGCCCTAGCATACACTATGTTCTTTAGGGCTTGTTGAGGCTCTAAACCCGTGGCCTTAGCCATAGCCACTATTCTCTCGGGCCTAAAGGTACCCTCGCAATCTATGTATATCGCCGTGCCCTCTAGGCCTCCTCTATCCCTCGGCAGCTGAACATTAACGCAGAGCTGATGACATATTTGAGTTTTACCTGTACCGAATTCCCCGTAAAACTCAGTGATAGACTTTGTCTCAACACCACCCCCTAGGAGCCTGTCGAGGTTTCTTGAACCAGTCGATATCCTGCCGACGCTGAGTCTCTCCTTGTAGATCACATCGGCTGTTTTAAATCCAAGTTCAAGCGCTTCACGTGCGGTAGCTATTATCCTCTGAGCCGCTGAGGTTGAGATACCGCTTATGCCGGCTATCTCCTCTGGAGAGGCGATAGCTATGGCTTCAAGCGAGTAAAAACCCGCCTCCCTTAGTTTCTGAGCCGTAGCAGGGCCCACTCCTGGGATATCCGTAAGATCCTTTATCTTATGCTTACGTTCCGGTCTGCTCATAGTGCTTTTCCCATTAACCATTACGAACGACCTTCTTTCCTTCCATCAATTATGAAATAACGGAGGGGCAAATAATAAATGATACTCCGACATAAGGTAGGAGAGGTGATCGGCGACATGAGCTCATCAGGATTTTACAAGGTCAAGGACTTCATTTCTAGGAACTTGGAGACTATATTGATCGTAGGGACCATGATAGCTGTGCTCTTCCTCTTAGGAGGAGGTCTATACGATCTAACGGAAAGACCCTTATGGTTCATAGTGCTTCGTGCGCCAGGTGGCGTTACCTACAGGTTTTATTGGCCCGGAGGAATCATGACCATGCAGACACTGAGTGAAAGTATATTAGCGATGATAGCTTATGGAGGCGCGATAGCTGGACTATTGACCGTGTACAGGGGGCTCAGGAGGGTATACGAACCTCGCTATTCCACTGCATTAGTACTCATAGGTGGTACCGTAGCGCTTGTATCACTCGCTATAGTATGGCTAATAATAGCATCAAAGATGTGATAAGTGATTTAATGACCTGTAGGGTGCGCATTTTTCAGTAACGAATCTCACGCTTATTCCTCATCCTCATATAGACCCTTGATACCGCTATCCACGATCTTACATATGAGCTCGTGGCCAAGGAGATCCTTAAGGAAATGCTTCTCTATCTTAAGAACTATGTGCTCGCCCTCCCTATGAAGGCTTAAGATGACATCACACCAATATTTGAGTATCCCTGAAGCCACAGGTTCAAGCACCTTTCTTTGGGGGGAATAACGCGCATCACCGGATATCACTATCGTTACACCGTAGTACCTAGAGAGCTTGAAGAGCATGGCCAGCACCCTATTAAGTAGTCTATTAAGTCTCACGTTCTTAGACCGTGATCCCAGCATCGCTCTGTATGGCCTAGTTAATGAATCCAAAGCTATCAAACGGAGATTGAAGGAGATTAACCTCTCAAAGGAGAGAACTAAGTCATATAATTCCTCAAACGTACTAGCGGAAAGTAAGAAGCCATTACTCAGTATGCAGGGCATATGGTCGGCGAGGGCCTGAAGTCTTCTTGGGGTTACCTTCCCCATACAATCCACGTACATGAACCCATAACCGCTATTGGAGAACATAAGAGAAGTCTGCAGGAGTAAGGTGGTCTTACCAGTCGCTACACCTCCATATACGAGAGTCAACATGCCCTTGGGGATACCGCCTCCAAGGATTTCATCAATCATTCTTGAGCCCGTTGATATGAAGTTCATTATAATCACCGGAAAAAGCCTTATTACTATTTAGGATTTCTATTAGAGCGTGGACGTATTAATAGTGACACCCAATGCAAGAAGCTATTATGAGTTACTTAGCTTTATCTCCGATCTATTAATTAGAAACCCCAACCCTAACCTGCGAAAACTCCTTAAGCTTAAGGTAAAAGTAACCACTGAGAAGTATACATCAATTAGCGCCATGCCATGGATGAAGATTTTCAGACTTAACGATGGAATGGATCCCTTTGAAGCCTACTTCAAGATATACCTATTTTCAAAGGGGAAGAAAGAGTTCAAAAACTTACTAATTGGCATAGATCCCGGGAGGAGGATGGGGCTGGCTGTGATAGGAGATGGAGAGATACTGGATTTAAGGATATTCCATGAGACCAGAGAGATAGTAGAATACCTACGTGAGTTGACGAGAAAGTGCCCTGCTAGAAAGTATTACGTAAGAGTGGGCAATGGCGTTATGGGAGAGGAGGTGGCTAATACACTGGATCTAGTATTAGGAGGGAGAGAAAACGTAGAGATCCATTTGGTGGACGAGGAAAGAAGCAGTAGCGGGAGCTTCATGCATGTAATTCTCAGATGGGTACACGATAAGGATCTGGTCTCGGCAATAAGAATAGCTTTATGTTCACATTAACCTTAAAAACGCTTGGCGATAATCATAAGCCCTGGGGGGTCTTTTTGAGAGAGAAACTTAAGACAGGAAGGCTATACAGGATAGAGGGGCCGGCCTGTATAACAGTAGTTGAAGGAGAGCTCGAAGTATTAGGCAAGCGAGTGGGATATAGGGAGAAAATTGTAGTACCCAAAGCAAAAGTCACGTCGTTTAGGGTTTTAAGAGGGGGGCTAGTTGACATCAGACTGGGTGAAGGGGCTAAGATTGAGGAGGTAGAACAACCGCTTACACCCCCTGAGTGGGAGGAAGCCGCGAAGAGGATAATTAATGGGAGAAAACCCTGTAAGGTAATAGTCATAGGGAACGTCGATAGTGGGAAGACTACATTTACCGTTTATCTAGCGAACCAAGCGGTTGTAGCAGGACTTAAGACGTTTGTCATAGATAAGGACGTAGGCCAATCTGACATAGGGGCTCCGACGACCATAGGATTAGGCATGATAGAGACACCTGTGGTATCGTTAGCTGAGATAGCACCTGTCGATGGATTCTTCGTCGGTGTTACAAGCCCCTCAGGCGTGATACATAGGGTCATCATAGGGGCTACTCTTCTGACGTTAAGAGCCCTCAATGAGGGGGCAGACTTAGTTATAATAAATACTAGTGGATGGGTCACGGGGAGAGGCGCTAGGGAATTAAAGTGGAATTTAATACTCGCGACCGCACCGGATTATATCGTAGCATTACAGAGAAGGGGTGAAGTAGAGCACATACTTCGTCCTATTAGTGGCTTCGCCAACGTTAATATCATAAGGCTACCAGCCCCCATAGGCGTCAGGGGTAGAAGTAGAGAGGAAAGGCGCATGCTGCGTGAGGCCAACTTTAAGAGGGAATTAGTAGGAGCGAAGATCAGGTCGTTCCATAGAGGACAAATAGGCTTGATGTACGGCATATACGGTAGCGGAGTACCCCTTTCAGGAGAGGAACGGAAGGAGGCTGAGGAGATACTAGGGGAAAAGGTAGTATACATGGAGGGCGCTAACGATGGACTACTTGTGGTCACGGAAAAGGAAGTTAAGGATTTAAGCAAGAAGGTACATAGGCTACGCGAGATCTTCGGAAAGGACGTTTTAGTCGTTCCTAAGGGCCACGAAAATGGCCTCTTAGTCGGACTACTGGACAAAACGGGCAAGTTCTTGGGGGTAGGGGTGATAAAGGAGATTAGGTATAGCGAAGGTATCATCAGGGTGCTTACAAATGTCACAGACGACGTAGGCGTGATACAATTCGGGCAAATTAAGCTCAACGAGAATGGAAGGGAGATAGCCAAATACGATGGCTGGGCTCTATGAACCTGAGCCAAAGAAAAGCAGGAGTTCTTTAGTTAACTCCCCCTCCTTATCGGGAAGTACTCTCATCCTCTTCTTGATCCACTCAGGGAGGAGGGCTTTACATGGTCTTTGAAGGAAGCGATAATCGAGGAATATAATCGCGGACTTATCATCAGTACCTCTAAAAGGCCTACCTGCTGCCTGTAACGACTTCCTTATAGCAGGTAAGATATAGCTATATAGCTTCCCCTTACCTGGAAATTTCTTCTCAAAATAACGGATCCTCTCCTCCACTATCGGGGTTGGCTTAGCATAAGGTACGCCTACTATAACTGCAAGGCTCATCTCCCTCCCCGGGAAATCTTCGCCCTCGGCATTTCTACCGCCTTGAACCCCAAGAAGAACCGCGCCACCTTTCTTCGCATGTGCCTTGAACTCCTTAATGAGGCGATCATTATCAGCTGAAGTAGCATCTGGACGTTCTATGTAAAGAGGCTTGTTAAATCCTCTTGACACGTCCTCAAGCCCAGCTTTAAGTAGCCCTTCTAGGACTTCATAAGAGGCCGTGAAAATGCCTATGTTGCCTGGAGCGCTCTCCAAGATCTCAGAAATCCTAGACACGAGCTTCCTATACATGGATGGGGATCTGTGTTTGAAATCCGTAGAAACCCCTTTCATACCAATTATGAGCAATTTGTCATCGGGAAGACGCGCTTTTATGCTACGTAATACACACTTGCCACGATCGATACCTAAAACGTCGGCGAATGCGTGAAGGGGTTCCAAAGTAGCAGAGGTCAGTACAGCGGCGTAAGCCCCTTCAATTAAGGGGCGTATTAAAGGAGACGGATCCAGCGATAGGACGGTGAGCGTGAAGTCTGCATCATTACTTCGGATCACACAGAGGTAGTGATCACTATAGAGCGCTTCGTTCCAAATCTCGAGGAACTTTGAAAGACGACTCAAGTGCGAACGAGGTAACTCGTTTCGCTTAGCTAAACGCTCCTTGACTATATCGCTCGCATCTTTAATGAGGTACACTACATCCTCTAGATGTACATGAACAGTTTCCATGGCAATCCGTTCAATGATATCTTTGGGTATGACCCCTTCTCGGGATGACAGCATGCTCCTAAACTTGGACAAAGTACGAAGAAGGGCCTTTATGAACGCCGTTAAAGGAGCTGATTTTAATTCCATCATGCTCTCTCTTAACGCGAGTACAAGTGCCCTATGAGATATAGTGTCACTCATAGAATCCGTGGCTAATTCAGGGATATTATGTGCTTCATCGAGCACTAGTATGGCGTCGTCTAAGGAAGTACCTACATGCCTCATGAACTTGCCGAAGATTTCCTTGTTCAATAGGTATACGTAACTACATGCTATCACATTCGCTTCCCTTAACAAGGACTTAGCTATCTCGTATGGGCATATGCCGTGCTCAATACCGAACATGATCAGATCCTCAGCGGTAAGGGACGAAGAACGATCTCTTAATTGCTTAGTACAGAGGTTGAAGCTTGAGAGAAAAGAGACATAATATGGACATGAGCCTTCGCTACGGAGGTTCTTGCATAGATCTAGGCAAACCCTGTAATCCTTAATATCGCGAACTTCTCTTAATAGGCACATCTCACGACGTCCTCGAAGAGCTATGGCCTTAACGTCATGCGACCGTGAGATGCGCTTTACCTCCTCGATCACCCTTTCATGCTCCTTATGCGTCCTAGCGAAGTATAACACCTTTAGATTCTCTTCCTCAGCTAGAGGAAGGATACCGGATAATATCGCTACTGTCTTCCCGAAACCACTCATAGCTTCTACTATAGCTGTTTTACGCTTCCTTACGGCCTCATTTACCAGCCTCATGAGTTCATCCTGACCAGGCCTCACGCTCGGATAAGGGAAGTATCTCATGATTTCCCTTGGCAATGATACCATTACGTCGCCCATCCCCACTTGAACGCTCATTATATAACCTCAGGATAGCACGTATTATTGATAACTCACACTATATGGTGTTGGGAATTATGCGCCTTTTATGGGTACTTGAAGAGCTGAAGAAGGACAAGGAGCTTGTAGAGATAGAGGAGGAGGTCGAAGCAGAGGACATTACGTATATATCTAGGGAGCTAGACGAGGGGCCAGCGCTACTGTTTTCGAATGTTAAGGGAAGACGAATGCCCATACTTACCAATCTCTGTAACAAACGTGAAAGACTCATGAAGCTTATGCACGTCAGGAGCGAAGAAGAATTATATGAGAAACTTTTGAGGGCTAGCGAAAGCCCAAGGAAAGGGGAATACGTAGACTTGACTAGTGCGAGCTTCACGTGGAGGAAGAGGGAAGGTAGCTTAAGCGATATACCAGTGTTTAAATATTATCCAAGAGATGCGGGACCATATATAACTAGCGGCATCGTGGTAGCGAAGAGCCCGAGAAAAGGCATACAGAACGCTTCTATACACAGAATGCTCCTCTTAGATGAGGATAAATTAGCCATAAGAATAGTACCGCGTCATCTATGGCGCATATATAGGGAGGCAATAGAAGAGGGGCACGATCTACCGGTGGCCATTCTAATAGGAGTGCATCCAGCGATTCTCGTAGCAGCTGCATCCTCCCCACCATATGGTATAGATGAGATGTTAGTTGCTAATGCTCTTTTAGAGGGGGGATTGAAATTCGTTAAATTACCGGAAAGCGGAATTTCAGTCCCTACTGATGTAGAGATACTGATCGAGGGACGTATAACTAAGGAGGAGAGCTATGAAGGACCATTCGTCGATCTCCTAGATATATACGACATTAGGAGGAAGCAGCCCGTTATAGTCGTGGATCGAGTTTGGATTTCAAAGAACGCGATATACCATGCTATAGTCCCCGCTTCTACGGAACATAAACTGCTCATGGGCCTATACCGAGAGGCATTAATATGGGATAACGTACGCAACGTGGTACCCAAAGTGCATAAGGTCAGGCTTACCAGAGGAAGTGGAGGATGGCTACACGCATTCATATCCATAGAGAAGAGTAGCGAAGGAGATGGTAAGAACGCAATTATGGCCGCATTCGCCGCTCATCCGTCGCTGAAGGCCGTAGTAGTCGTGGATGGGGATGTAGATGTAGACGATCTTGATCAAGTGGAATGGGCGATAGCGACCAGATTTCAGCCCAGTCGAGATTTAGTGCTGATTAAATGCGCGAGAGGATCAAGCCTAGATCCCTCAGCCGATCAGGATAACCTCTTAACGGATAAAATAGGCATAGATGCCACGCGTACTTTCCTTAAGCCCGCATCGATCTTCGAGAGAGTGAAGATATCTCCGAGTGAGAGAGGACTTATGATAGTGAGGAGGTTAAAGGAAGGCCATGTATCTGAGTAAAGATGAGGAAAAAGCACTTGAAGGAGAATATGGAGAGAGCATAGCAATCGCCATGAAGATATTGGTCGCTATAGGCGAGGCCTTTAATGCTGAGAGAATGATACCTATAAGTTCAGCGCACATCTCCGGGATCTCTTACGTTAACATAGGAGAGGAGGGGTTAAGCTTCTTGAGGAGGATAGCTAAAGGAGTAAAGGTAAAAGTGCCTACCACTACAAACCCAGCTGCTTTCGACATGGAGAGATGGGCAGAGATGGGAATCCCCGAGATGTTAGCTAGGGGACAGATGGAGATAGTGAACATAATGAAGGGAATAGGGGCACAGGATACGCTAACGTGTACTCCGTATTTAGTAGGCAATGAGCCGCTGTCGGGGGAGCATATAGCCTGGGGGGAGTCCTCTGCAGTCACTTATATGAACACGATGGGGGCTATGACGAACAGGGAAGGGGGACCTTCAGCCTTAGCCGCAGCCTTGACCGGCAGAACGCCCCTCTATGGACTTCATATTAAGGAGGAGAGAAGGGCGGATGTAGAAGTGAGGGTCGAGGTATCCCTCAGGGATACGACTAGTTTCTCGCTTCTAGGTTATTACATAGGCGCACGTATCAAATCTGGGATACCCCTTATAAGAGGCCTTAGAGGGGTAGAACGTGAGCTATTGAAATCCTTTTCAGCCGGCCTAGCAGCCGCCAGCAATGTTTCCATGTCCATTATAGAGGGAATAACGCCCAAGGGAACATACTTAGAATCATCACCTGATGAGAGGCTTCATATAGATGAGAAGGAATTACAGGAGGCCAAGGAGATGATAAGCGAGCCATTAGAAAGCCCAGAGCTAATCTTCTTAGGATGCCCGCATTACTCACTTAAGGAGCTAAAAGAGGCGGCCATGATCCTGTGTAATAAGAGGATACGTAAGGACGTAAGAGTATGGATAGCCACCTCCAGGGTCGTATATGAGGAGGCCCTCAAGCGAGGATACGTAAGCGTGATAGAGAGGAGCGGAGCTAAGGTTATCCGGGACACCTGTGCAGTAGTAGCTCCCATTTCTAGTATAGGCATACGTCGTGTAGTAACTGATTCTGCTAAGGCCGCACACTATCTAAGCCTTAGGCATCGTACCGATGTCATGTTAGCCTCGTTACATGAAGCCCTTAGATTAGCCCTTGAACGGTAACAGTTCGTAGCATGCAGGGCTAGGAGCTCGGCGTGACGGCTGTCTTGTCTTCATAATATACCGCGGTATCAGTTTTAATAAGGACGATGGGAAAGATCTTTAGTGAGTATTACCTTCAATAAGGGAGTAGGAGCTCAAAGCGACTTATAACGCATAGTGAGCCTACCCTTACGGTCAAGAGCGAGGAGATGTTCAGAAGAGCTATCATAATATTCTCAGAAGAGCTTGTCCATCAGCCATCTTAACTGAGACACGCATATCAGATGAGATGTAAGTTAACATACTCTCAGGAAAACCGAAAGCGATAGGTATATCTGCTATTACACAGCCTACAAGGGTCATGGTATCAGGCCTTAAGGCGAGGACGCATTTAGGGGCCGTACCCTTTAAGGACATCCTGTAGAGAATATACGATCCTACAGTCGAACCTCTACCGTGGGGTATCAGGAGTATCTTACCGCTTATTGATCGACCTTTAAGAGGATTAGCGGGGTTAACTATAGCTCCAGTATTCACGTCTACATCACCGAAAAACGAAATAGGCGTTGAAGATACTAGCACCTCACCTTCGAGTTCTATCCGCAGATATGACGGCGCACGTCCTTTAAATAACGTCTTGACGCTCATAAGGACACCGAGAGTAACGATGATGAGCTACCGAACGTGTCCTTGGCTGCCTGTGCCACTGCCTTACGATGCTCAGGGAACGTATATATTCGGGCGACATCCATGTAACCCCTAAGCACACTGACCAGCTCAGAGATATCCGAGATGCGCCTCCTGCGCTTTGAGCCATCCTCTTCTATCTCGAAGACCGGTATATCAAATGGTTCAAGTTGTCTAGGAGTGTAGGGTATCGATGGGACCGTGGGGAAATCTATTATTACAGCTGAAGGATCTACGTTAGCCCTAGCGGCGATCTCAGCTTCTAGGTGATGCCTTATATGAGGCTTTGTTAAGAGGTTTATCATGAACGAATCCTTAACATGTAATATCACCTCGTAGGCGCATTTCAGTAGCTTACGTGATTCGAGCATTGTGTAGTATTTAACGGCAAGCCTTAAGTTCTCGGCTCCCTTGTTCCCGAGGGAGGAGGACAACTCACGTAATTTCACGAGAACCCAGGAATCATCTAATAACAAGTATTCTTCGGGGCTTTTGAAGCTTAAGAGATTTAAAACGTCTTTGCCGTAATCCATAGCCTTGAGCAACATAACTTCTACACTGCGCACAGTTCTATGGAAATAGACAGCCTTGAACATTTCATACCTAGCTATGATGAAGGCCTCAAGCGCTTGGAGCGCCCCAGGAAGTCTTATCGCCAAGTTACCCTCTACGACATCTAAGGAATAGATGAGCCTATATACGTCCACGTACCCATACTCCACTCCAGTGAAATGCGAATCGCGGACTAGGAAATCCATCTTATCGGCATCGAATGGTGAAGATATTATCTGGTTGACGAAGTGCTTATCCTTATCATTGAGTTTGCCCACAGCCAGTTTAGCTATTCGAGCTGGATCATAACCATAATCATTCAGAATGTCCTTAAGCTCAGTCCCTAAGATCAGCCACTCTGTCATATCTTCATGGGTTTTATCCTTATAGGCCACGAGTAGTTCCTCATAGACATGGGAGAACGGACCATGACCTATATCATGAAGTAGGGCCGCGATCCTTATCATTTCCACTTCATCTACATCTAAATAGCCCTTCTCCAGTAGATGATTAGCCATAACACCAGCTAGATGCATGACCCCAAGCGAATGCCCGAATCTACTATGATCAGCACCAGGATATACGTAATGAGCACCAGCTAGCTGTTTTATGTAATGTAACCTTTGAAAGACTCGGGTGTCTATAAGCGCTTTCTCTACGTCAGTTATCAGGATGTAACCATGTACCGGGTCCCTTATCTCAGTCACAGGCTTCATGCAAAAGATCCTCCTATCCGAGACCTCAATTCAGAGGATGCCCTAGGAGACTTTAGTGAATATAGGGCTTGATATGCCTATGCTATTAAGGGACACTTTGAGCCTTTCTAGCATCATGTTTATAAGGTCTTGTGGATCCAAGCGTCCCAGACCGCGGGAGAGTTTAATGTGAAAAGCCAGGGAATCCGAGCTCAGAAAAAGGCGTAACAGGTATTCATCTGACCGGACGGGTTGCCACCTCTTACCGTCATAATACCTATATAGTATTTTAATTCCGAAATCTATGAAGGGTTGCTTAAGCGTCTTTAACGCTTTAATTATGATTCTCTTCAGGGCCTTCTCGGATTTGAAGTAGAAGATCTTATGACCATGACCGATACCAATCTGTATAGTCATGATCCCCTTGTAAAAGCCTTCTCTTCCAGCCACGGATATAGACTTCTCAAACGTAGAGCCATTTAATCGAGCCATAGCATCTGCTAATGCCTCAGCAAAAGCATCTCTAGGAACATTATGTTTGTACTCTTCAATATGATGAGGTAAGCTTGGAAAGTCTACGTAAATACCCGACATGATTACACCTTTTCTAACGATTATGTTTAAACATCCCTAGCTCTTAAAATGTTTCGGTGGAAGATGGAACGATGGCTCTTTAAAGGCAAAAGGTACTACGAGGGGCCACTAATCAGAGAAGGTACTATCGAGTATAGGGCCTATCAGGTAAGGATAGCGCTTAGTGCCCTTAAAGCCAATACACTCGTAGTGCTCCCTACAGGTCTTGGCAAGACCATAATAGCGGCCATGGTAATGGGATATAGGCTTCATGAGGAGGATTGGGGCAAATGCGTTATGTTAACCCCTACCAGACCGCTCACGCTTCAGCACCTAGAGACATTGAGGAGAATACTTAAACTACCATCTGATGAAGTGAACGCCATAACGGGTGCATTATCCCCAGAGAAAAGGGCCGAGGTCTGGAGGAGAAGTAAGGTCATTTCAATGACTCCTCAAACGTTAAAGAACGATTTGATTGCAGGAAGATATAATCTAAGGGATGCCGTCCTGTTAGTTTTCGATGAGGCTCATAGAGCCGTGGGCAATTACCCGTACGTCTTCATAGCTGAGAGATACATAAGGGAAGCCAAGGATCCCTTAATCTTAGCGATGACGGCTTCCCCAGGATCCGAAGAAGATAAAGTGAAGACGATATGTAGGAACCTATTTATCGAGAACATAGAGGTAAGGAATGAAAATAGTCCGGATGTGAGACCGTACGTCCAGCCCATTTATGTTAAATGGCATATGGTGGACCTCGATGAGAGCTTTAAGTTAGTAAAGGCTACCCTAGTAGCCGAACTTCAAAGACACCTAAAGGAACTTAAAGAAAGGGGCTATGTGGTGAGCAGTAACGCGTCTAAAGTTAGACTTAAGGATATACTCGAAGCTAAAGCTCTCCTCCAAGATAAGATGAAGGAGTATGTAAGGCCACCCAAGGAGCTCGTATGGGATTTGATTAGGCTAAATTACATCACCAGACTGGTACACGCCCTCGAGTTATTGGAAGCTCAGGGCTTTCATGCCCTGAAAAGGTATATGTTGAAGTTAGAAGAGCTAGCTAAACGCCCCGGTAGTAATAGGTTCTTAAAGGAATTCGTGTATAGCCGGTCATGGATAGACATAAAGAGGATAATCGCCCTGAAGGAGGACGAGGAGCCTCATCCAAAGATAGGCGAATTACTCAAAATACTTAAAGCCAATGCCAGGGAAGGCACAAGGACCATAATATTTACGAATTACAGGGACACGGTAGATCTATTGACGGACATACTGAGACAGCACGGCTATAGAGTGGCTAGCTTCATAGGGCAGGCTAAGAGAGGGGAAAGCAAAGGGTTAACTCAAAGGCAACAGGAGGAGATCATGAGGGCCTTTAAGAAAGGCGAATATGATGTGCTTGTAGCGACGCAAGTCGCTGAGGAAGGCATAGATGTGGCCGAATGCGATTTAGTGGTCTTTTACGATAATGTCCCAAGCGCCATCAGGTACGTACAACGGAGGGGGAGGACTGGAAGAAGGAGGGCTGGCAAGGTAGTGGTGCTCATAGCAAGGGGGACGAGGGATGAAGCATATTACTGGTCCTCGTTACGTAAGAGGAAATCCATGTACAGCATCTTAAAGAAACTAAAGTACACGATAGCTAGCCGACCGGGGACCGAGCTAGGAATTAAAGTGTATACCGAGTACCAACCGGTGAGGAAGGAGAATGAAGACCTGCTGGTATACGTTGATAATAGGGAGTTAACGACAGAAGTCGTTAACGAGCTCGTGAAACAGGGCATCAGAGTAATTCCACGGAAGCTAGAGGTAGCCGACTATGTAGTCTCTGAGGACGTAGCCATAGAGAGGAAGAGCCTAAAGGACTTTGCTCAGTCCATAATAGACCTGAGGATATTTAAACAAGCAAGAATACTGAAGAGAACTTACGCTACCCCTCTCGTAATTTTAGAGGGTAAGAGGTTAACTTTAGGTATGCGTCAGGAGGCTATCCTGGGCGCGTTGATTAGCCTGATGGTGGATTACGGTATACCAGTGATATGGACCGAGGGACCTACTGAGACGGCAAGGTACATAGTGGCATTAGCGAAGAGAGAGCAAAGAGAGAAAAAGAGGCGCCTGAGGATTAAAGGCGAGCGTAGGCCGCTTACACTTGAAGAAGTACAACTGGAAATGCTTTCAGCCATCCCTGGGATAGACCGCATATTAGCTGAAAGACTACTCAGGATGTTTAGAACTATAAGAGATATCGCTAATGCCGATCCTGAAGAACTTATGAGCGTTGAGGGAATAGGCGAAAAGCTAGCTGGAACGATATACGAGACCTTCAGGCACCGGTACCAAGCCTCTTAAGCTTTTCCAATACCTCCAAACAGGCTATTATCAGTCTAAGGGGCTCATACATCCTGTCGGGATCCTCCTCTGAGCTTATAAGGCCCGTAAGGAACCTTATCTTCTCATATACCGTCTTCTCAAGCTCGGATAGGGCAATAATACCCATAGCTTTAGCCTCTTCGCCTTCCCTAACAAAGACCACACGCTTTCTACAGACCGGACAAATGATATCGCCAGTCTTTAACTTAAAGAGGGGGACGCCATGAACTGGACATGTCTGGGATAACATGGTGGCTCCCGATCTAAGTAGCTGGGCCATCTGTTTTATCGCATCATCACCAGTCGTACCCCGTCCCAAGACGCCATCACCTCCTAGGCTAATGCTTAAAGTGCGTGGATTCACTTAAATAATTCCATGAATACCTCTATCTAAGATGGTATGATAGGATTAGCATGCTTCAGGTGATAGACATGTGCGCGGCATTAAATCCTGAAGAGAAAACGGTTCAAGCTATAATGATCCTACAGAGGGTGGCTGAAGATACTGGAGTCCCGAGGAATATAAGAAGGGCCGCGAACGAAGCGATAAAGATGCTTCAAAGAAAGGATTTAAGCCCAGGCTTAAGGGCGGCTAACGCCATAGGAATATTGGATGAGGTCGTCACGGATCCCAACATGCCGCTATTCGCTAGAACTGCGATATGGCAAGCAGTAAGTTTACTTGAGCAAATAAAGGATCAGCTCTGAGAGACGAGAATGAAGTACCGGTTTAAGATAAGGGGCATCTACGCCACGGCCCTGACTAGGGTCTTGATTAAGGAGGGCATGCAACCCACTCAGATGTCGAACGTATTACGAGAGCGCTTTGCTCTCGATGATGAGCGTAGACCTTACGATGTCATAATAATCGATAAGCGGGATTTACAGGGTGCTAGGATACAGGGAGTTAAGGGAGCGGTTGATCAGGTACTCAAGTGTATCAGGCGATACTTCGAGGACTCGATCATACGACGCTATAGACCTCAACTTTACGCCATTTACGTAGGCAGGGTGCTTAAGGATATTAGTAATCACGGGTATTTAGTCGATATAGGGAATGGCCTTAAAGGCGTACTGACAACTAATAGGAGGTTAAGTGAAGGCGAGAAGATACTCGTCGGAGTAGCCCGTGTAAGCCTAAATGATGAATGCGAGCTAACGGAGAATATAACAATCGTAGGTAGGTACGCCCGTCTTATCAAAAGAGGAAGGAATTCGGTTAGCAATCACATAAAGGATTCTGAGAAAAGATTTGAATTAATGACACTGGCGTACAGTATTTGTCCCAGAGGGTGGGGGATTAGGTGGAGGAGTAGCGCAGAGCACGCATCCATTGAAGAACTAATGGAGGAGGTCAATCAACTAAAGGAGGAGGCCGAGAAGATAGAGGAAGACGACTTAGAGGAGGTAAAGTTAGTCAGAGAAGGCGAGGCCATAGCCGAGGTGGAATTCCCGTTCACAGCTAAACTACAAGCCGATGAGAGTAGGAATGAGGTTATACCAACGATAAGAGGGCATCATTACATTAAGGCCTGGGGTACCGAGGGGGCTTTTATAGTCGATTATGCTGAATTTCTACTCAAAAAGGGACTTGATCGAGATGAACTTTCATCACTTACATGGGAATTCCTATCCCAATTCAAACCATCTAAAGGAGATGTTGTGAGGATAATACACGTAAGACTAAGGGGGAGAAGCACGAACCTAACACCAGGGAAGGTTATAGAGCGTAATGGTTGTACCTTCGTGCTGAGGCGAATCATGAAAAGTAAAGGGGAATACGACGGATTGGGGGAGGAGAAACTTCTAGGCGATTATGCCGAGACCATGTTCACTGAGTTAGGTCCTTTAATAATTCACAGATACTATCGGGCGGATGGAACCCCTATAGGTGAATACTATAACCTGAATACCCCCGTGGAGCTATACCGTAGTACAGTACGATACATAGACCTAGAGGTCGATGTTATCAGAAGGAAGGATGGCGTAGTAACGATAGAAGATGTCGAGAAACTACGTGAAGCATTAAATGAAGGCATGATAAGCCGTGAGGTATACGAGAATACCTTGAAACTTTCTGAGGAAATAAGGGATCTTTTACTTAAGGGATATAATGCTGAGGATGTCCTCGAGAAGATCGGATGTACAGGCAACGATTATTGAGGATCGGGATATCACGTCTAAACGAACGTTAAAACCGGGCGCCTTATCCGAGTAAAGTACTGCACCGCTCTCCTTGGCTATGAAGGCACCTGCAGCCATATCGGTTACCCTCAATATTCCCCTTAGATCGATAAATACATCAGAGGCTCCATGGGCGACTAAGCATAAGGCCAGCGCATCAGAGCCAAGGAAACGTATGTGTTTAGCATTGATGAGTATGGGCGTGATCCGCTTAAGGTAGCGGACATACTTCCTTCGTATATTGAGATCCAATTCCACTAACGCATCAGTAAGCCTTCTAATGGAAGATGGTCGTATGCTTCGCTCGTTAAGATAAGCGCCGCAGCCTTTTTCAGCATAGAAGACATCCCCCGTGGCCAAGTTCATGACCAGACCTAGACATATATCCTCGAAGTACTTGCCTTCAGACAAAGCGATAGACGTTGAGAAGACTGGTATGCCGCGAATGGCATTCGTAGTCCCATCAATGGGATCGACCACCAGGAATGGACCACCGCCATTGACTGACATGACTCCTAGCTCTTCGCTGACAAGAGTCACTCCGAATCCACGCTTTTTAATCTCCTTAAGAATGACTTCTTCCGCTATTCGATCGATGCGTTTCGTAAGATCCCCACCTAATCCATGACCTACGATTTCGCCAGCTCTGCCTGACCTGATACTTGCCAAAGCGGCTTCTCTGACTAATTGAGCTATATCAATTAGATCCTCAATCCGCATCTACATACCCTTAAAGCTAAAGGTTAATTAACCTCATATTATTTATCTCTAATTAGCGCGGGGGTGCCCGAGCCAGGACAAAGGGGCGGGACTTAGGATCCAGCTATGATATGTGGGGCTGGATGGGAGCTCCCGTGGCGTAGGCCTGCGTGGGTTCAAATCCCACCCCCCGCACCACGAAAATACCCTCTCACCACTTTCTCAGTTCTAATGGCATGAACCTCTTTCCTCACCTTAATCGATTAAGTAGATGAACATATTTTCAAGCCTCATTCGATTATTAGTTATTAAATTTTTCAGGATAAAAGCTTGCTAGATGCTGGTGTAACATTTTGAATTTTCAAAATATTCCTTGCATATGATTATCAGATTACTATCTTGAGTTATGATAGCGGAACACTTTTCTCTAGACCTCCAGTTATGAATAGTTATTAATGTTTGCATTCATCGAAAAAGGAGCTCAAGGAGTAACAAAGGAGTAGATGAAGAATTTATTCTCCTGAAAATGCTAACCTTCTAAAGCTATTAATTCAAAGATAAAATACGGACATAGGCTACGTTAACATAAAACCGTAGAAGACATTGTCATTCACCTATCTCTGTCATTGAGGGATAATCAGAACGTAATTAAGGAACTTAATTCCCCACATCGCCTTATTTTAAGATTAGAGTGATGGCTAAGAGCACGGGTACAGCCACGCTTCCTGTCGAGACAAAGTTGATATGAGCTATCTTCTTCTCAGGGAAGGGATTGATCCAGGGAAAGGCATAGACCACCGTTAAGTGATGAACCTTATTCCTTCCTATCCACGCCGGAAGGGATTCCTCGAGGGGTATGGGCTCCAGATGCCAGTCGAGGACGTTCACCCCGATCCTTAAGGGTATTCTCACTTCACTACCATCCGCATAGATAACTTCATAGTAGCCTATAATGGATCCAGCATGTAGTTCCGTCGCGTGAACCGCTGTATGAAGAAATATTATGCCTTCAATACCGTCCATACCAACGGAAATGCCACTGACCCTAGTCGGGAACTGAGGCTTGTGCGATGACCTTAAGACTATGCAAGCTGGATCTCGTTTAGGTACCGAGAAGGGGATATCGATGTCTACATTGATCATGAGAGATGGCAACTTAACGTGAATTAGCCCCCTGGGAAGGTATCTTAAATCGTCGGTTCCATCATCAACCCAACCACCTTTAAGGTCATTAGGAAGTTCATCTTTAAGGCCTCTATTGCAATACCGGCTTATATCAAGCGGAAGGAACGTACCGAGAGATAGAAGATGATGAAGCCTAGTAGCTCCTAAGGATTCATTATAGAGCGAGAGTAAGTCTCTCATATCATAAACATAGGCCAAGTTTAACCCTAGGGAATTCACCGTGTACATGGGTTTTAGTTTCCTCATACAATATGTGAGGAGGGGATTTCTCATTACAAGTCCTGTTCTCAGCATGAAGAGTACGTATGCATGATTGTATGAACATAGTGAATTGAAGAGCTCAGAGACATCACTCACTACGTAGGCTTTATGAGCGTAATATTTAGCTAGGTGATCCGCGAAAGGTACTAAAACCACGAAGCCATCGTCGTTGTGCTCCTCAAGCCATAAAATGCATTCCCTATAAGGCTCACCCCAGTAAATGGGCTCAAAATACTGTTCTACGTCCACAGAAAGCCTGACTATCTCATTGAAATAGGCTATTTGGTATGGATGAGTAAAAACACAGGCCAAGAGGCAAGAGCTAATCATTGACAATATGATAAAGTAAGACGCTAACGTACTCCAGGGCTTTAGATGCCTCCTCAAAAGGCATATAAGCTGATTTGCCCCTACCGCGCTAAGCCCTATGAGGGGAGGAACTGCTTCTAAGAAGAGCCTAATGCCGTCATAGCCATAGGAGGATATAGCAGTTCGCGTGATAGGGATCAGGAGCCAGAATAGGAGTAATACGTTAAGGGAATCCCTTGAATCACCTCTTATGGAAAATAGGCTCTTGATGGAACTGACGAGCCCTATTAAAGCTGGAATGAGTATGAAGATTGGAGTGCTTACCAATAGCATAACGATGGGATAGTGCCAAGGGGCACCTTCATAGACTTTTCCTAAATAGAAGACGGGAATCTTAAAATGATGTATGTGAAAGCTGAGGAATTGTGACACGCGCCTTAAGGGGTCATGCCATAGTAAAGGCCATGAAAATACGAATAGAGATAAGGCGGGCACTATGAAGAATAAAGAGTTTACAACGAAGGTAGTTAGAGACCTCCACTTAAACTCCCTCCAATCATAAGTGAACAAAATCCAGAAGAAGATTGTTAAGGGAAGCGTTATAGCATTCACCTTAACGCTTAGGGCCAGGCCGAAGAATATCCCTGAGATTATGAGCCAGCGCCTATTTCCACTTGATCTCCCATGCCATAAGGCCAAAAAGGTTAGTATCCAAAAGGCCGCCTCGGGCGCATCCAGTGCTGCATAACGAGTATGCGCAAAAAAGCGAGGATAGAAGGACAACGATAGGGCGGCTAGAACACCGATCATATCACCATAGACGAAGCTCATGAATAGAAAGAACGCGACACTTGCTATAGCCCCTAAGATGGCATTGGGTATTCTGGCTGTGCTAACTTCATTTAAGTATCCACTCATTAGTAGGACATTAATCCCTATTAGGTATTTCATTAGCGGAGGATGTTCCCAATTATACCACCAATACTCGGAGAAGAGGCAGCCGGATAATAGGTTTCTGACGTACAATTTCCCAGCTTCGATATAGACCGGTTCATCCCATGTGAGTCCTGGGGAGTCGAGATCCACCAGCCTGGGGATTAGAGTTACCGTGAGTAATATAACTATGAGATAACACTTCCTCAAGGGTAGCCGCTTCATCGATAATTAAGTTATAACTTTCACCCTACTTAAGGGGATGGCCTTCCAACCACGATCGCCATTAAGTTAGCCCACGATTTTCCTCATAATTGCTAACATGATAAACGAGAGAACGATCAGTATTAACGATGAGAATATAGCGGAGGGTATAGCAAGGGATTCCACCATGTTGACTATAAGGGGAGCTATGGTCGTATGGTCCCCCATTACTATGAAGGTAGCGCCAGTTTCACCTAATGAGTGCGTAAACGCTAGTAGGGAGCCAGCCACTATGCCCCTTTTTATCATCGGTAATGTTATAGTCTCCATTACATCATAAAAGGTAGCGCCCAGGCTTCTGGCGGTATCTTCATAGATGGGCAGGTTAGCCTCCATGTAAGAGGCCACAGAGGTCTCTACTATAACTGGCACAGAGAAGACCACATGCGTAAGCACAATTAGCCATAATCCAGGATTGAGTATGTGCAAGCCTTTGGGTCCCCAGAGTAGAATCATAGATAGACCGAGCGCGCTTGTCGGGATGACCAACGGGATCTTAAGTAATACCCTGATGAACCTGCCGATATTATATCTCATTATAAGGAATAATGCGAGTATTGAGATGTAAACTGAAAGAAGAGTTGAAAGCGTAGCTGTTATAAGCGATGTCGTAAGCGCTCTCATTATTACATCCCAATATCTCGGAGGGCCGAAGAGCTGATAGAGTATACTACCCTCACGCCTTCCCGTATAGGGATCGCTCGCCCAGTATAAGGCGGAGTTATATATTAGCATGAGCATGGGCAAAACGACTATTACCATGAGGAACGCCAAAGACGCTGTATCTCGTAGGAGCGCGAAAGACCTAGGGGTGCTTCTTTCTAGCCTTATTAAGCGCGCCTCAAGGCCTTTAGGCAAAAGCCTGCGCCCCTTTTTGCCTGGGGTAAGTAAATATTCCGTAGGTACTATTATTATTAAAGAGAGGGCCACTAGAAGTGCTCCCAAGAAAGCCGCAGGAGCCACTTTGTTCTCAAATTCCCAACGTACAATAGCTATGGGCGCGGTAGTGCTTACACCCGCCACGATCATCGTGGCTCCCGTCTCACCAAGGGATCTAGCCAGAGCTAACACAGCACCTGAGAACATACTAGGCAATATCAAAGGCAGGGTAACCTTACGGAATGTAGTTAGCGGATGAGCCCCCAGTGATGAGGAAATTACCTCGTAAGAAGCCTTCAAGTCCCTTAACGCGCCACTAACGGTCTTAACGACGTATGGAAACGTCAGAGCTACATGAACTATCAACATTAACAACGGTATTTTAATCACCGGAACTACGGTATCCAACCCTATTCGGATGCCAAACAAAGTCGGTAAGCTGTAACTAGCCGTCCAGGCTAACATGGTAGCAAAGCCGAAGCCTGACGTCGGTATTACTAGGGGAAGCATTGTTAGATCCTCTAGGAACCCCTCGAATTCAAACCTCCTCTTAACTAGGAGATAGGCGAGGGGGACCCCTAAGAGTAAGTCTATCACCACGGTCACCAGCGATAACCTCAGGGAAAGCGATAGGTAACGTAACATCTCTTTCCAGTAGACGTCGCCCAATATAGGATGGGCGAAGACCTCAATGTACACTGAGGGCCATAACCTGATCACAAATGAAAAGAGGTAGAATGAGGGAAAGAACACGAAGATAAGCAGGACTACGAGACCAGACCAAGCTATAAGCTTTTCCTGAACTCGACTATTCCTTAGTCGTAGCACTTCAGACACCAGGATTTTTCACTTTTTCCCAAAGGCTTAGTAATGCGTCAAGTACCTCACCTGAGGGGGGACGTAAGACCTTAACCTTGAGGTCACGCACCACCCCATTATCTAAGCTAAAGATACCTTCATCTATGGGAACACTAGGATTAGAAGGCCTAAATCCGTGCTTCTGAGCTATATACTGTATCTCGGGCTGTAACAGGAAGTAGAGGTATTGCGAGGCAACAAACTTTTGCCAGGGCGTAACCCATTCAGCATTAAGGATCACGAAGGGATGATCGCTTAATAGAGTCCCGAACTCAGGATATATGGCTATAAGCCTGGTACCCCATTTTTTCCTTGCCTTAACGGCGTTCTCAAGAACTATGTTCTCATAAACACCAAAGAAAGTTATGGCAGAGGGACCGCTATCCGCTGCCCATGCACCAAAGAAGCCCGTGCTCTTACCATAAGCTACAGCGTGACTTTCGATAGTCCTTACAATGCCAAGTACGGTCTCGTTTTTAATGTCATCCAGGGTTAGGTCCTCTGGTCTTTTTCCTACGGCTTCTGCGAACTCTAGTATCACAACCATGGTTCCGCCATTGCTAAGCCTTGGATCCGGATGACCCCACTTAAAGGGCACGCCTGATTTAGCTAACCGGTAAAGATCCATGAAGCCACTTACATTATATCGTCTCACTATATCCTCCCACCCAGCTATGACTATAGGGGAGAAGACGAGGGGCACCCATTCCTTAGCTATTTCACCTCCACCATGAGACTCCTTCCATTTCTCATTTAAGTAAGGTATCCAGATGCTTGAGGCAGGGCTCCAGATAGTGGGCTGGAAACCATGAAGTATTAGGTTTATCGTCTCATGACTTCCAGCAGCTACCAACTTGACGCTCACATCAATGCCGAAGCGCTCTTTAAACCATACCTCAAATCTGGGTGTTACCTCCTCAAGCCATCCCTGCTTCTCACTAGAATATAGGAAGGTTATTTCGACCTTAGACGGCATGCCCCCCTCTCCTTCAATCCTGCCTCTACTGAAGTATGCAGACGATAAGAGGGAGGCTAGAACTATACCTATGAAGAAACCTGTAAAGAGTAGGAAGTATCCTCTTTTGAAGACTATGGATTTACCCTTACTCATCGCGGACACCTTCATCATTCATATGCTATAGCCTTACGTAACCCCTCTTTAGGATACGGAAATATGTGGAATACGTTAAAGGACAATGTGACCTCTTCTCCCTTCATGAAGCGTGCGCTTCTTTTAGCTCTTACTATAACTAGACCTTCCTCAGTGTCGACAACGTACCTCAGATAGGGGCCTAAGAAATGGACTTCTTCTATTATGCCCTCAAGTGAATTAAAGCCAGGAAAGCTGGCGTTATTTCTTCGAGTTAAGGAGATATCTTCGGGTCTTAAGGCGACTACAACCCGAGCGCCAGAAGGTATATCGGTTTGAGTGCGTAAGAGGGTACCTCCTTTTAGTTTTATTATAGCATTTAGGCCCTCGCGGGATTCTATGGATCCTTCGAAGAAGTTCGCTTCACCACCTATGAAACGACATACGAAGGGGGTCTTAGGAGAGGTGTAAAGTTCCAATGGTGTTCCGACTTGCTCTATCCTGCCCTTTCTGAGAACTACCACCTTGTCAGCAATGCTCATGGCCTCCTCCTGGTTATGGGTGATATGTATGGCCGTTAATTTCAAGTCCTTAACTAATCGCCTGAGCTCATATCTGAATTCCTTGGCTGTCTGAGCATCTAAGGAGCCTAGCGGTTCATCTAATAATAGGATCTTAGGACCTGCTGTGAGAGCTCTAGCTATAGCGACCTTCTGTTGAGCCCCTCTACTTAGCTCATCCGGGTACATCCGTTTATCCAAAGCTAGGTCCAAATACCCTATTACTTCGTTCCCTAGCTCATCTACTAAAAGGGGAGATAATCCCCTTACCAATGGACTGTACGTTATGTTTTCCCATACGTTTAGATGCGGGAATAATAGAATATCCTGCATGACAAGGCCTATTCCTCGCTTATCAATAGGTATGTCATTGACAAGAGAATCGTCGAAGTAGATCTCACCTTTATCAGGTTTTAGGATGCCGGCTATTATTTTAAGGAGGGTACTCTTACCACTACCACTGGGCCCTATTATGCACACGTATTCGCCATCACGAACATCTAGCGTAACGCCATTCAGCGCTACCACATCTCCAAACCTCTTGTGAACATCGATTATCTTAATATTGGGCATCATGATCACTCCAGGGCTAGGGCTTGAGAAATGCCCTCTCTAGGATATTCGAAGATCAGGGCTTTTTCCGGAGGCAGGTAAACATAGACGGTCTCACCTTTCTTAAAAGGTATCTCGTGGACAAACCATTGATCTATTACTGATTCTAGGCCCTTACTTAGCATCACATGTATGCGAACCCTAAGTCCTTCAAATTCGACGTCGATGACCTTACCGCGAAAGACGTTATAGGGCTCTGAAGGCGATGAGAGTAGCACGAGATCCTCAGGTCTATATGCTATGACGACATGGGAGCCCTTATTAACCGAGCCGTTAACCACAAGTCTACCCAGGCCTTTAGCTTCTACCACCGAGCGGTTATCAATGGATGCCCTCACTACACCTTCCACGACTGTGATCTCGCCTAGGAATCTCGCTACGAAAAGGTTTCTGGGCTTAGCATAGACCTCATCCGGACGGCCTATTTGTTGCACTTTACCCTTCCTTAGAATGAGCACTCTATCCGCGATGCTAAGCGCTTCCTCTGAGTTATGAGTTACATGTAACACGGTCAATCCCATGCTCTTCGCATACCTGTGAAGCTCGTATCTAAGCTCTATGTTAAGGAGTAGATCTAATGCGCTTAGGGGTTCATCAAGTAAGAGGATTTTAGAACCCGAGGAGACCACCCTAGCTAAAGCTACCCTTTGCTGCTGTCCTCCAGAGAGTTCATGAGGATATGAATACGCCTTATGAGCTAGACCGACCATCTTGATGGAAGCCCAGACCCGCTCTAAAGGAAGGCCGCGTATAAGGGTTCCATAAGCGATATTCTCCCATACACGCATATGAGGGAAGAGAGCATAGCCCTGTGGCATATATGCCGCCGCCCTAAGTTCAGGTGGTAAGAAGGTAACGTCTTCTTCATCTATGAGGATCCTACCTTTATCCGGTTTAATGAGACCTGCGATAACCTTCAATAACGTAGTTTTTCCAGCTCCGGTAGGACCTAGTATACAGAGATACTCGCCTCTATTAACGCTAAAGGACACATCGCGTAACGCCTTTATCGGCCCGTAACTCTTCGAGACGCCTTCTACCTCTAGGTAGGCCATGAGATTCCTCGGGGAAAGAACAAAGAATGATAATATAAGAGTATTGCACTTATTCTACATATTTCTATATATGAAAAACATTTCCTAAATAGGTGGTACAAGAGGAACCGTGATGCCTTTATCCACGTAATCCATAGAATGCTTGAACAAATCCTCAGAGAGGTACATCATCTTAAGCCACGTTAAGGGGGAGACGTAGACGCAATTAGGCAATTTAAAGGGTGGACCGATTCTCAGGTCTGATGGACTACGCATGTTAGATACCCCTTCGAAATCCAGTAACGATAACGTTAACTTCCTAGGGTTCGCGGTCTCGCCTGTAAGCTCCTCAGCTAACTTAAGGGTCCAAGGAGGATCTGCATCGCTCATCATTAGGGAAATGTCTACGGAATAGCGTTTGCAGAACGTCTTAGCTTGTGATACCATTAAATCAGCGAAGCCGACATCGCCCCTTCCGACCATCATATCAAGGGCTAATGCCTCAGTAGCAGGAAAATTAAAACCAGCCACCGCGAAGCCACCGAATCGCCTAGATCCGTAGACCAATGGGCCCTCTCCTTCCTGACCTACGACACCCGAGATGATGCCTGCCAATTTAGTACCGCGTTTTCTCAACTCACTTAAGATGGTAGCGAACATCCCGGTAAAGCGCACTATTAAATAGCCTATCCCTAGCGTTAGGATGGCTAAGCTTAAGCCTTCTAAGTGATGGGGATCAACCTGGGCTAAGAGCTCGCCCTCCTCGCGATATGCTGCTAAGGGTGAGGTCGATAGTAATCCGTTTGTTATAAACGCATACCTTTTACGGTTCTTCCTCACGATGAATACCTTGTACTCGTGCTCTTTCGGTATATCCACCTTCAGTAATTCACTGGCATACGACCTATCGAAGAGCTTAAGGGGAATGCCATGTATATGCCAACGCTTCTTCCTAGGATTCCATGTCACGCTGAAGTTCTTTATAAGTAGCGAGTAATAAGCGCAGTTATGCATCTTAGCGATAGAGGCTACGATTACGAGGTCATAGCCTTCATCGAAAAGCGCCTTTGGAGGCCTTGTCTTAGTAAAGAAGCCTAAGTCGTATCTTACGGATTTTATCGGTAGTTCAATGGTTTCCGTGTTACTCTCATAGAAGTCTACGAAGAATACCTTACCCCTGTACCTATCTGCCGAGAAGACCTGAACATAGCCAGTCTCCCAAAACGCACGCGGCGTACCGCCAGCCCATAGCATATTTTCACCTATGTGGATCTCATCGACGCCTTCATCCAAGAGAGCGTCCACTATGCCAGCTAACATAGCCGGTTGAGTTGCTATGGGCTGTAGGTCAGCGTATTCGCTTATCCCATTAAGGCGCATTATCTCGCGTAGCCTAGCATCATCCATGAAGGCACCTATGAAGCCCGTGTTATTAGGCTTAATTAGAACCTTGCTTACGTTCTTTAGGCCTCTAATTAGTCGCGACGTAAGCGCGTAAGCTACGGAATAATGATATTTAGGAATGGAAACCCCCTCAGGCAGATGAGCAGCTAAGAGTTCATCCTTATTGCCATGCCATAGTTCACGTTCATGGAGGGGTCTCACTAATCTATAAAGACTTGGATTCACCTTAGGCGTGAACCAGTGAGGCTGTACGACATTCCTCCATTCCTCAGGAGTATGCTTAATGAAGCCCATGGAAATCACCGACAAGATCAGCCTCTACACTTAGAATAAGGTTTAAGAGCTTATTAATGCATTCAGAGACACCTAATAGTGTTAATACGATAAACGAAGAAGCATGACGTTTCGGAGTTAATTGAATTCAACCAGGCTAAAATGTTACTTAATTTTTAATCATAAAGTCATAGCAATTGTAAGAGAAAACAATAAAATATAATTAAAACTCGAGCGCCTATTACTTTAGGGAATGAGGGGGAGATTATGAGAAAAAGGAATATTTCGTCGATCATATCTGTATTACTAATAATTATACTAGTCGTCAGTATAGTACAGCCATCAGGAACAAAGAGTACTCAGATAAATCACGCGGACGTGAAAGGACTACATACAAGGGAGAATGTCTTAATTAACATCACACTTATAACGGGAGATACGGTAATCGTCGTTAATAAATCTGGAGAATTGAGAGTAATAGGCATAAGACCCAGAGACCCAACCTATAAGAATTATGGCTATGCGATAATTAGAGCACAAGATGATCTATATGTAATACCTAAAGATGTAAATTTAAGCGTATTTGATAAATCATTATTCAACATAGCATATCTAATTAGAGAGGGATATTACAAGGAGACCGAGATACCCCTCATAGCAAGAACTAGAGATGGGGAATTAAATAGGGTCATTAATGAGCTTAAAGAAGATAAGGTAACGCTTCATGGGCGAGTAATAAGCAAAAACCTCAAGCTTCTCTCTTTAAAGGTGAGGAAGGAGCACGTCGAGGAAGCCTTTAAGGCACTAAAAGGCGCTTTAAGCAGGATAAAGAAGGTATGGCTTGATAAAAAGTTTCACGTGAGATTAGAGGATAGCGTGCCGCTAATAAACGCTCCCGAGGTATGGGGTTTGGGCATCAATGGCAGCGGGATTAAAATAGCGATCCTTGATACGGGCATAGCTTACGATCACCCCGACTTCTACTTCCCAAATGGAACGAGCAAGATAATCTCCATGGCTTCATTCATAGAAGAGCCGAGCTGGGAGGTCGGAGACCCGTATGATTATGACGGACATGGAACGCATGTAGCCGGTATAGCTGCTGGAATAGGGGGGACTTTTGACGCTTACAGTCTCGGCCCAGGAGTGGCGCCAGGGGCCCTAATAATGGCGGGAAAGGTACTGAATTCCTTAGGATACGGGTACGATTCGTGGATAATAAGCGGGATCGAGTGGGCCGTCGAAAATGGGGCTGATATAATTTCATTAAGCCTAGGCGGTGGCTTCACCTCCGGCGATGATCCACTCTCGCTCACTTGTGATTGGGCTGTGAAACAAGGAGTTGTGGTCGTCGTAGCGGCGGGTAATGAAGGAAACGACTACTTCACCATAACCGCACCGGGCAGTGCTAGGCAAGTTATCACGGTTGGTGCTAGTGATAAAAGCGGCAACATACCTTATTTCAGCAGCCGCGGTCCTACTCTTGACTATAGAATAAAGCCCGATGTCGTGGCCCCCGGAGTGAATATAAAATCAGCATATCCGAGCGGTTACGCTTATATGAATGGAACCTCTATGGCCACACCTCATGTGAGTGGAGTGGCGGCATTGATCCTTCAAGCTTATCCACAACTTGAGCCCGAGGAGATCAAATCGTTGATAGCTTCCAGTGCTACGTTCCTCCAGGGATATAGTATACTGGAACAAGGAGCGGGGAGAGTTGATGCCTACTCTGCAATCAACGCGGTCGCCTACCCCGTTCCTGCAATCATAGATTTTGGTCAGGTCACGCATGATGCAGAGATAACGAAGAATATAACCATAAAACTCTCACCTAAGGTCCTAGGAGACGAGTCCCTAATAGTCAATATCAGCTTCGGTCTCGACGTATGGGCCTACCCCGCTACTAATGAGGAGCTTAATAGCAGCTTTTCAATAGAGCCAGAGTTCATAGTACTTAAGCCGGGGGCTCTAGAACAAGCTAATATCACATTAACGGTGAACATGTCGGGCTTACCCTATAGGAGATATGAGGGAGTGCTATGGCTGAAGAACGCTAGCAATCCCTCGGAGGCGATAGCCCATTGTGTCTTTGCATTATTCCGCTACTGCAATCTTACTATCAGGGGCTTATTACCGGATAACACCCCTGCGGCATATGCATACGTATGCGTAGTAGAGAACGAGACGCGGAATACTGAAAACGTGTATCTGGGACAAATGAATGAAGAGGGAAAGGTAAGCCTGATGGTGCCTGAGGGCACTTATCACGTAGCGCTATACACCTGGCTACCTAATGGCTCGGTGTTCTACATGGCTAAAACGATACATGTCGATGGTGATCTCACGGTCATAATGGACGGAGAGAATGCATATCGAGTATACCTGCCTAATGAAGCTGATAAGACCATTATGGAGGTGAGCTATAACACGTTCTTGCCACATTGGTCATCAGGAGTCGAGGAATTCATAGGAATATCCATGCTTAGCTACTATCCAACGTCAACTTCAACCTACCTGCTTAACCCGTTCCCAAGCGTGATTAAGTACCTCAGCGAGTCAACAGACTACGTAAGTCCGTCGGATCCGGCATTGATAAAAGGCCCGATGATCGACTTAACGTACGAGTATCTAGACAGAGTTGATTCCCACATCACACTAACTAGAAGCTTTGATCTGGAGATCGATGTTAAGTACAGGACTTGTGCCTCGGCCGCTACGTCCTTGGAAACCACGTACACTAATGTGTTTTTAGCGAATTACAACGGCACCTATGTTTATCTCTATACGGCAGAGATGACGTGGTATCACGATGCCCCGAGCAATCTTAAAATCAGAACGATGAGGAGCCCTGTCTACGCATATCTAATGATATATGTATATGTAGAGGATACGTTACCTAACGCCTACGTATCCTACCTGGGCTCAAGTTACATCTCTTACGTTTCACTAGGCCCTGATTTAGGATATAATCATACGGAGGACTCCATACCTAGTGAGCCTGAGCACATACGCGCTTACTTAATTTGTGATACAAACGATGATGAATTGAACGCGATCCAGGGCTATCTGTGGGTTTACGATGCCCAGTGTAATACTGGGTACGATGCCCAATACGTTAACTTTACGGCTAGTCTAATGATAGGAGGGCAGCCATATTACTATAGTCGCCGAGAGGGGTATGCCTCAATAAGCTTAGGCGGTAGTGTAAATGTAACACTGCCCACCGACATATACTTAGAGGGCGAGATTGAGAGGTGTCATACATTATGTCCGTACATGAGATATTCCATGAAGATAAGGGGGTTCAACGTAAGTAAAGGCACTAGTACTGTGACCGATTGGTGCAAAATAGTGGAATTAACGTTAAACGATTTAGACGGTAATAATACACTTCACGTATCGAATTCGTACGAGCTACTCATTAAGATATATCATGAATTAACGATAAGCGAGTATCGGCTTAGGTATTATTACCGTTCAGAAGAGTGGCAAACGGCTTCAGGGAGAGTTATCTCTTCTGATGGGAATTATACAACGATAGCCTTTATACTTGGGGCGCCGAGAACTCCTAGCTTCCTGAGCTTCAACTTGACTATTAGCGGAAATGATGACCCAGCCAAGGGGAGGTGTAGCTCACTGACGTTGAGCATATATTGCGAAAACGCCACCTACGTCGTCCCCAGACCAAGGGAACGCGTAGGCGAAGCCCTAAAGCAGAGGGTCTTAGAGGCGACGGAAGGCACTGTATACTTCATATTAGCAGATCCTTCCAGAATGAGATTTCCCACTGCAGCTTATGATGTAACCGCAGGAGGCATGCTCTATGGACTCTGTAATGCTAGGCAGGAGATAATATTTGATACCAATCCCGAGTACATAAATACCACCACTGGTGAGCCTATCTTGGAGAACAGCACGATAATCCTTTTCGGAGGACCTAGGCCTAATCTCTGCGTCAGGTATTATGAGGATAACAGGATCTCCCCAGCCTACTTCTACGAGAACGAGACAAACGGCCTGCTATGCTTCATGAATAGTTCATCAGGAGAGGTACTAGCTTCCATTGAGACGAGGAGAGCAACGAGACATGAAGACCTCTTCATAGTTGAGGTCTTTAGGGATCATAAAAACAATGTCGTTTTCATATTCTATGGCTTTAGCTGGAGAGGGACATTTGCAGCGGGTATCTACCTGCACGACGTGCTCGTAGACAAGCTAAATCAACTCTCGAGTAACTGTTATGTGTTCCATTGGATCGATGCAAACGATGATGGTATACCACAATCAGACGAGATAACCCAGATATATCCCTAATCCGCGAAAAAGGCCATAATACTCCGTTTGTTAGTACTTCTTCTTAAGCACTTTTTCAATATTTCTTCACATACCAACTATTTTCAGGTACAGAGATCGTAAAACACATCGTTTAAAAGAGAAGATCCACAGTGCAAAATCTATAGATAACACTTTTTCCAATGCATTACATCTTATGCCATATAAATATACATTAAATAATTTTCACGAGAACTAGGGGTGAGGGAGAAGCTGATGAAACGTCATAGATCTAACCTAGAGGAGATAAGAGGGCGCATAAGAAGATCGTTATCGATCATCTCACGATATAGAGGATATTTAGCAAAAGGAGCCTCGGCTATTACGTATCCTATTGTCATAAGAAGCGCAAAGGGATGTAGGGTATGGGATCTTGATGGCAATGAGTATTTAGATTTCATATCAAGCGCCTCCATTGCTAACATAGGCCATGCAAACGAGGAAGTCGTCAATGCAGTACGAGAGCAAATGAGGAAGTTAATTCATTACATAGGTTCATACTTTTTGACGGAGCCGATGCTAAGGTTGGCGGAAAAGTTATCGCACATAACACCGGGTAACTTTAAGAAAAAGGCCATCTTTGGCCTCTCCGGCTCTGAAGCCGTTGATATGGCCATAAAGTGTGTTAGATCAACCAGGAAACGCAAAGCGCTCATCTCGTTTATAGGATCGTTCCATGGAACGACATGCGGTGCTACGGCGATTACCGGAGCTACTAGCCTTATGCATAAAGGACTCGAAACATTGCTCCCAGGGGTCTATTTCTCTAATTTCCCTGATTGTTTCAGGTGTCCTTTCGACCAAGAGTACCCACAATGTGGACTATTATGCTTTGAGCAATTAGAAGCACTTCTCGATTACGTAGTAGATCCGGGGGATGTAGCGGCGATCTTCACCGAGCCGATACAGGGACACGCAGGCGTGATAATCCCACCTAAGGAATTCATGCAGAAGCTCTCCCAGTTATGCAATAGAAATGGCATAGCGCTAGTCCTCGATGAAATTCAGACTGGGATGGGTAGGACTGGCAAGATGTTCGCTTGTGAACACTTCGGGGTGATACCCGACGTCATCGTACTAGGCAAGGCATTAGGAGGAGGCTTTTCTATCTCAGCGGTCGTGGGCAAAGCGGATTTACTCGATTCCTGGGAGACAGATGCCGAGATGCCATCCCTAGCCGCTCATGCGCTTTCTTCAATAGCGGCCCTAACGACCATAGACGTGATAATCGAGGAGAAGTTATGCGAAGCCGCGATGCGAAAAGGCGAATATATGCTCAATAGATTGAGGGAGATGATGGAAGAGTATCCACAAATAGGGGATGTACGGGGCTTGGGATTGATGATAGGAGTGGATATAGTACGCCCGGGTACAAAAGACCCCGATGCTAGGAGCGCCCACAAGGTATGCTGGCGATCTTGGGAACTAGGACTCATTACCATGCCTATAGGCAAGTGGAATAACGTCCTGAGGATACAGCCGCCATTGAACATAAGCAAAGAAGACATAGATCGAGGTCTTAATATTCTTGAACAGGCATTTAGAGATCTTAAAGATAACAGAATACCGGACGTATCTATGGAATCATGGCTGGCATAACTCCCTCCATAATTTAGAGCAACTACGGTCCTACACAACA
This sequence comes from Thermoprotei archaeon, assembly GCA_021162845.1. Lineage (GTDB taxonomy): Archaea > Thermoproteota > Thermoprotei > QMSL01 > B3-G16 > JAGGXX01. Next base: position 91,716 of record JAGGXX010000018.1, read on the forward strand.
TCTTGCAGGTAAATCGGCGTCAGGGACTAGAGCAGATAGCTCTCGTGAACATAAGGGCCTTTCTTAGAGCAGGTATGCGCTCTACTAGCGCTTCTATTCTCGCCTCCAAGTCGAGTAATGTATTCTGCGCCTTCATGTAGCCTCTGGCTATTAGGATGTCCAGTTCCATTTCCTCTACTTCATCGAATAGAGCCTCTAGCTTTTCCAAGTATTCACCAACATAGTAGGATTCGTCTAGGGCTCGTCTCACGGCAGTAGGCTCAACGGGGAAGACCACAGATCTGAAGGTCTCTATTGAGTCGGCTATTCCCAGCCCCTCTAACCCATTGAGCCCTTCAGGCATCTTCCTCAGGGGTATGAATACCTCGAAAATAAGGCCGGCGATTACATCCCGTATTCTCCTGTCAACTTCTTCTAGTAGCCTAGGTGGAATAACTTTATGAAGAGGTAAGCCCCTATCCAAGGCCCTTAGCACGCCTTTTACGTCGGCTTTCCTCATATGCTCGCTCAGGACCGAAAATAGGGCATCTTCACTTAAGTATAGCTCAGGGAAACATAAGGCTCCATGAGTTGTTGGTAGAGGGGTTATCCCCTCTACATCGCCTCTCCTTCCTTCGGCGGGAAGGGTGATTATGATTGATGGCCATCTTCCTGGGAAGGATTGTATAGCCTCTATGTACTCATAAGCCTCAGATATGGAAAGCGATCTTATCTTCTCGGGCATCAAGATCTCATAACTCACGAAACTTACCTCATCAGTAATTAGATTGATAATACTATATTCCTTATGCCCCTCATTTTCAGCACTTAACTATATAAAAACATCTAAGACTACCATGAAATTCCGTAATCAAGACGCCTAAGAATAACACATCAATAATATCATTGAATTCGGCAATAGGTAACTAAAGAAGATTTCTCAGGATATTAGGAGATTTTATGATAGTTTTGAAAAATAAGCGAGGCTATACGACTTTCATGCCAATTTCAGCACCCTCTTTAGGTTCTCGCCGGATATCTTTGCTTCATCCTTTTTATTAAGCTCTAAGAGCTCTATCTTCCTTCTCTCAACCGCGGGATGGTAGACAGGTGCATCAGAGCCGAAGAGAATTCTATCGACGCCAGCCCTCTCAACGGCAAGTCTTAAATTCTCATGGATATCAGAGCCTACAGAAGTATCTAGGTATACGTTATCGAAACGTTCTGCTAGATACATAGCTTGGAGCTGATGATAGTAATTGCTCGGACTGCCCAAGTGCGCTATTATTACCTTGACATCGGGATAAGCCTTGAGGAGGGGCACTAATTCCAAGGGCCCCTTTCTTTCATCAGTATGAATGAGAAGGGGCAGGTCATGTTCCTGCAGAAGATCCATGATGCCCCTAGTCAGATATCCCTCGCTGGAATGCAATTTAAGACCCTTAACGCCCAATTCCTCTATCGCTGAGCGCAGATACTCCGTAGCCTTGGGATGCGATGCGGCTACCTTAGCAAAGGGTATCAGTTTGTCGGGATATTTTCTTACCGCTTCGAAGACCTCCTTGTTAGCTAAATCGTATAGCTCCGGCGGATAATGTACTGGAAATATGACGGCTTTGTCTACTCCTGCTTTCTCCTCTAGCTGAATGACCAACTCTGGAGGGATCTCGATGGCCCACCAGAACTCTAGAATCATGCCTTTTCCCATATGGGTATGACAATCGATTATCATAACCCTCATTAATATGAATAAAGAAAATGGACTTTATTAAAATCCCATCACTTTATAACAATTTAAACGATAATGGATATTAAGTATTTATTATGACATTTAAAGAAGAAAAGGTAAAGACAAAAATCAGTCATTTAGATCCTTCATGACCGCTGGTTTTAACGTCCACAACTGGAGAAGCGTAAGTTCCATTATCTTCTCAGAGCGAAAGCCCTCAGGGAAAATAATCCAGCTCCATTGACCAGCTACTCTCTTCCTAACATCATAATCCTTGAAACTCAACTCTTCATTTAAACTTACGATCTCTAATTCCTCATGCTTCTCACCTCTCAGTATCATCAAAAAGGCTTGCGCCATAACGTATAGGAATGAAAGGGGACCTATCGCATCATCACCTATCCTTATCTCGCTTGGGATGACTTTTCGCTCCATTAGTTCATGATAAACGCTTTTTGCTAAAGCCAATACTATCTCCGATTTAACCTTGAGGCGTTTCTTCAGGCTCGGCGGCGTCCTTAAGGGCCCTAAAAGAGGCGGCGGTGCTATCTCCTTTGGTAGTGCATCACGTTCGTTATATGTTTTCAAGGCATAAGCGAGCGCGTAAAAAGCTTCAGCTAAGGACACGGACTTACCGTTAACCATGTAAAATGAAGGAACCTCAGCTATCTTCTCAGCGAGGACCTCCATGTCCCTCAAGTCCAGCTTAATCCTTTCCTCCTCGTATAAATCGGGAAGTTCCCTAAACGTTATGACCTTTACCTTGGGATGCTTGATTATGTAGCTTACGAACTCCTCGAACTCAACTAGCCTTCTCTCGTAAAGGCTCCTCTGGACTAAGGGGGCGGGCTTCAGCTCATCTGGCATAGCCCCCCTAGCGAAGTTGATGGCATCCCAGAACTCCTTTGTAAGTAACATGCAAGGATGCAGGACTATTATCACTATCCCGCCACTTTCCTTGAGTGCGTTGTAAATTTCATCGAACTTCCGCTTGAGCATTTGGAGGTGTTCAGGCGTACCTGATTCCTTCTCGTGAAAACTTAACGAATACCTCACGGCTAATATACCACAGAACCACATAGGTTGCGGGAGGAATATCCCATCGGCGTACACCCGTATCCCTAGCGTTCTCATGACATATGGTACCTGAGGAGCCCAGCTGCCTCCCGGTTGTACGAATGCAGAGGGGAGCTGCCCGAAAATCCTCTTTAGATCCTCTATGCCCTTGGATTCCCTCTTTATGACTTCCTTTACGCCTTCCTCCCAACCTAAGTCCTTTAAGTACTCCGCGATCGTCGGGTGAAGGGAGTGATAATTGGACTGGTAAGCTATATCTTGCGTCCTTAAAGCTTCTATGACATCCCTCCTACCTCTATGCTCTAAAACCCTAGCCTTCTCCCCAACGATAGCAAAGGATCCCTTAATCCCATGCTTATTAAAAATCTTTACGAGATCCAACAGTACATCGTCTGCTTGAGGCGTTATATAGTCCTCTGTATCGAGCTGAAATATAACGTAAACGCCTTTTGACATCTTCCCACCTCATTCTCAGGGCGGTAAATTCCATGATAGAATAGGCGATCCTAGGATTTATAGAGAGGTCGGCTTCCCGAAGGCCTCTACAATATTAAGGGTCAGCGCTTCTCAGAAGCTTATCATAAATG
>JAGGXX010000036.1 GCA_021162845.1 Thermoprotei archaeon
CTACATCGGAGGAGGGAGCTCCCTTCCTTCCAACGGTGAACGTGAGGTTCTTCGTGAAAATCCATTCGTTCTTAGGAAACACTGATGACCATCGGGGGAGACCAAGGATGCCCTCTGATGTTAATCTCGGAATCACGTGGTCCTTCCGAAGTAGGCGGCCGATGGTAATATTCAGGACCAGTGAGGTTATCTGCTGATCGGTACGTAGTTCTTCAGATGGAAGCGAAAAGTCATCAATAACCCAATCAAAGCATGGGTCTGGGTGGGCCATACTGAAGTTTTTCATCTGAACGCTCCAACTGTATACCACCCCAGAGACCCTACTTAACTCGCTTGTAAACTCATGCTCACGAGGGGGAACTCTGTACTTGTAAGCGAGGATGATCTTCACAAAGACGTTGTCGGTATATGTGATGTAATTAAGGCTGTTTCTAAAACTTATGGTTACCTTCACATCATTAATGGAAATCCCTGGCTTTATCTCACTAGGGTCTGGGTCTATCTCCACTCTCACTATACTGAAGTCGTGAGAGGCATCAGGCCTTTGAGCTACTAGGTCGCCTATATTCAGCTTTCCTTCCTTAAATTTAGTGTAACTTCTTCCTGGAACGTATAGCCTCGGTGCGTACTCGAAGCTCCCATCCATCCCTATGAAATCGGGCTTAAGTTTATTGTCAAGTCGGGTTAACGTATAGTTGAAGGGGACGTTGACCAATGAGGAGGTCAATGATGTGCATAGATCAAACACGCTCACGAGCTGATTATTCACGAGTCGACGTTCCCCGATTGAGCCGTTTATGAACTCCTCACGAGACATGGGCCGGATAGACCCGCCATGGTTTACCTTAAGCTTACCAGTTATGATACTGAGCATCCTCGGGATGGAGACCTCACGGTATGCGACTACTGAGTAATGCCTTCCGCTTGGAGTCTCGTATTTAGATGCAGTCAAGGGCCTAAAGAAACAACCGTAGTAGCCCGTCTTGTTCTCGTAGATCAGCTCGAGCCTTAAATAGAGCTTTAGCTCATATGAGACGGCGAGATGAACCCCGGAGATCGGAGCTTCGTAGATATTCGGGTCATCCTTAAGCTTATATACGATCTTCGCTAGGGAGAGCTTTACAGTGTAAACACCTGCCTCCCACCCTAAGAGAGGGGGGAGCGTAAGGTTCCGTAGTATTGGGGCCTTTATGTTTACCGCGGGCGTAGAGCTCTTGCTGACCTGCCACACATTCTCCTTGCTTGTGATCTCTGCTCCAGTAGGATCATAGAGTATGGTTGATCCGTAGATGCTGACCGCATCGTATTTATCGAGCTCCATTATCTTTATGGCCGCCCATGCGGTATCCTTGCACATCCTTTCATTCCAGTATGGGTCATACCCCTCCCCTATCCACATGTCTAGAACTTTAAAGGGAGGCGGAGGCGGTTTTTCTGATCCCCTTATGTTCCTAGCTGTGGGAGCTAACGTGAAGCCTAAGATCAGCACCAGGATGAATGCAGTCAATATAGGGCTTGCTCTTATAACTTTCAAACCCTTTCTTCACCTTTCCCTTACTAAGTAGAAGTAGGAGGAAGGGTCACTAGCCTATCGTAGGGATAGGAGGGCTCTCCGCCTACTTCTCTCACAGGAGAGAGGATTCCACGAATATTAAAACTTTTCTATTGATTAAATAAAAAATCCTAGATCATATGTCCAGATAAGTTATCATGAACGCTATTTTGCTTGAAAAAGGCAATATGTATGATACTCTTCGTATATTCAATGAATATGTAAGGGAAGAATATGGATGATTTTAATGGGTATTCAAATACGTCATAGTTACCTTGATATCAATTTCCCTCAACGCCTTCATGGCCAGCGTACCGGTTACCTTTAACGCTTTAGCCTTTTTCCTGAAAAAGTTTTTAATTACCCGTAACCCTATGTTGTAGCGGGGATATTGTTAGCCCTCTTGGGGCCGGGGTCGCCTAGTCCGGTAGGGCGCGGGTCTGCTAAGCCCGTGGGGGTTCCCCCGCGCGGGTTCAAATCCCGCCCCCGGCGCCAAGCATTTGTTACTTAAGGATTTCCTTGGAGGATGAAGTCTAAGGAAGGGCTTTTGTCTAGCGCGATGAGACATAAGCCTCTAGAGCGATACCTTAGTACTTAACCTTCACGGGTATGCCTCCCTTATTTAATGATTCATAGCCCGCGAGTATTACAGCCAGGGTTCTGCGTTCCTCCTCGCCTGATGTTATGGGCGTTTTCCCTTCTTTCACACACTCTATAAAGTGCTTCACTTCCTCTACGAAAGTATCCCTTTCCTCGACCTTTATCCTCATACAGGTATCAGCATTGCCTACTTTTTCGCCGTATACCTCTATCACACCACCTAGGGACACGGTGATCGTTCCATGGCTCCCATTTATTATCGAAGGACAACCATAAGGGGATAGGGGGCTAAAGGTCTTAGTCGAAAAGCTTTCTGTTACGACACCAACCGCTCCGTTCTCGAACTTTAACAAAGCAGCTACGGTATCGTCTCCTTCCATCTCCTTGAACACCTTTCGGGCCTGAAGGAGAACTACGGACTCCACTTCCCCGATGAGCATTCTAAGGGCATCGACATCGTGGACTCCACCGGACATCCATATACCTCCTCCTGCCTTCCTCCTATCCAGGAACCATGGACGCTTTCTGAGGTAATCGTGTATCTCGTGATCCCTGAATATGCGAGCTAGGAATACATCGCCAATATAATCCCTATCGATTAGTTCCTTAATCTTAATGTTAATGGGATGGAACCTCACGTTCTCAGCGACCATTAAAACGACCCCAGCCTCCCTCGTGGCCTTAATCATTGCATCGGCTTCATTAAGGGTCGTCGCAATGGGTTTCTCGCAGAGGATGTGCTTGCCCGCCCTTGCTGCCTCTATGGTGACCTTTGAGTGCATGTAGTGAGGGAGGCATATGCTCACGGCATCGATCTCGGGATCCTCAAGTAGGTCCCTATAGTCTCGATACCAGGTATTGATACCCCATTTTCGAGCGAGTCCCCTTGCCCTCTCTTCGTTTATGTCGGCTACGGCCAAGACCTTCGCCCCTGAGAGGGATGAATAAGCCCTAATGTGTTGCTCACCAGCCCATCCACAGCCTATGATCCCGATATTGAGTACGTCGCTCACGAGAGACACCTCGTTTATCGATTTCTTTACATGAAGATAATCCCTTTTTCCTACAAATTTAGACGTCATAAGCGAAAACCGTCACCTTAGACGTCCTCCGTAGCCTGCGTTAACTGCGGTTAGTAAGCGGTGTCCTTTGAAATAGCTTTAAGAGGGCTGTTCCTCATTTCATCTCTATGATGGGCGTTTCGCAAGGACATGATGGAGGGAGTATGGAAGTAAGGCCCATCGGGTACGTGCTCCATGAGGGGGAAATCTCTAAGATCGTAGTATTACCCGAATACACTGATGGTTTAAGGTGTATTGATGGGTTCTCACATTTGATCATAATTTGCTGGATGCATGAAGCGCGAAGGGACGTGCTGATGGTACACCCACGGCCTAAGCCTCGATTGACGTGCGGGGTCTTCGCTACGCGTTCGCCCAGTAGGCCTAATCCGCTAGGGTTATACGTGGTCACCCTCTTGAAGCGGAAGAATAACGAACTTTACATAGAGCGGATAGATGCCTACGAGGGCACTCCAGTGGTGGATATAAAGCCGTACATACCAGACCTCGATGCCCGAACTGATGTCAAAACGGGATGGTTAAAGGACCCTTAATCACGATTCGCGTTCCTAGAAGTGGGAGGTTCAACTTCAAGGCTCATGTCTATGGCTCGCGAGGAATGCGTTATCATGCCGAGCGAGATTACATCTACGCCTGTAGCAGCATATTCCTCAATGTTATCCTCATCTATGCCCCCTGAGGCTTCAAGTAACACTTTATCCCTAAGTCCCTCTCGTTCTAGGAGCTTTACCGCACGTATTATTTCCATGGGCTTCATGTTGTCTAGCATTATGATATCCGCACCGGCTTTAGCAGCCTCTAAGGCATCTTCCACACAGGTCACTTCTATTTCCACCTTCTTTGAGAAGCTCCTAGAGGAGGCTAGCTCAAGAGCGCGTCTTACGTCACCAACTATCCTTAGGTGATTGTCCTTTATGAGCAACATGTCATCGAGTCTCAGCCTATGAGTATCTCCACCTCCTATCCTCACGGCTTTCTTCTCGAAATACCTTAATCCGGGCAATGTCTTCCTGGTAGCCGCAATTCTTACAGAGGGATTCCTCTTCCTAGCTTTGTCCACGAGCCGCTTGGTCATAGTCGCTATCCCGCTCATATGCATTAGGATGTTGAGCAAGGTCCTCTCGGCGCCTAGGATCACCCTGGCATTTCCCTCTATCTCCATGACCACGTCACCAGGAGCAATGCGATCACCATCATCCTTGGATCTGATCACCCGTACTCTTAGAGATCTGAGGAGCGCTTTCACCTCTTCAACACCTGCCAATATACCATGGGCTTTCGCGATTACCTTGGCCTTAACGGTTAAATCGCTGGGTATTAGAAGCGTCGACGTCTCATCTCCGAATCCCATATCCTCCTCCAGGAAGGACAATAGCTTATTCAATATATGGGGTGGAATGCCCATGTGCGGACACCTCAGCCAAGTGAAAGAGGAGGACGCCATCTTAATAGCCTCTTCTCTATCATGCCAGCTATCTGTACCAGGGAGCTCCCTACTAAGCCCAGCACTACTAGGCCGGAGAATATCCTATCCGTGTCCAAGAGCCCTTCAGCGATCATCATCCGATAGCCTACGCCAGCCGTAGCCCCGACGAATTCACCTATCACTGCACCTATAAGCGCATAACTCACGCTTACTCTAAGTGCCGCGAATACCCACGAAAGAGTTGAGGGTATCACTACAATCCTGAATACCTGAAGGCTTGTAGCCCCCATGGACCTCACAGAATCTATGAGATCTGGGTCTATGTTCTTAGCGCCTAAATACGTGTTATAAAATACCGCGAAGAATACCAGGGACCAGCTTAAGAGTACCTTGGACGGGATCCCTAATCCTAACCATATCACGAAGAGGGGGGCTAATGCAGGCCTTGGAAGGGTGTTTAGCGCAGCTAAGAATGGCTCGAGAAGCGTAGCTAGCCCCTCCGAATACGCGAAGAGAAGGCCTATCGCCATGCCCGTGACTATCCCTAATATGAGGCCTAGGAAAGCCTCCTCTAAAGTCGCCATGAGATCCACTATGAGCGTTCCCTTAGCCACCCACTCAATTATATCCAGAAGTATCAAGCTCGGGCTACTGATGAAGAGGGGATCCACGAGCTTGAAACCTCCGTATATCCTACCGGAGATGGCCTCCCAAAACACTAGGCCTATCGCGAGGAGGAGGATTTGCTTGACCTTGTTACTAAGCATACAACACCTCCTCACTAAGCCCTTCCCATATCCTCGCGTATAGCTCCTGGAAGCTCCTAGATATCTTAATCAGCTGAACGGAGCGAGGCCTAGGTATATGCACCTTATACGTCCCCTTAATGCTACCAGGCCTCGCAGTTAGTAATATTATCCTATCGGCAAGGGTTATAGCCTCGTCTATATCATGCGTTACGAAAATGACCGTGATCCTATGATCCCTCCATAGCTTAAGCAGTTCCTCATGAAGGAGCAATCTAGTCTGTGCATCAAGCGAGGCGAATGGCTCATCCATGAGCAATATCTCTGGACCATACGCTAAGGCCCGTGCCAGTAACACGCGCTTTCGCATGCCGCCTGATAGCTCATACGGATAGCTATCCCTGAACCCCTCAAGCCCCACCTTACGAAGGAATTCCAATGCCCTTCGGCGTCGCTCAGCCTTAGGCACGCCCTGGATTTCTAGGCCTAACTCTACATTCCCAAGGACCGTCCTCCAAGGCAGGAGGGTATCCTTTTGGGTCACATAGCCTATACCCCTTAGCGGGGAGGCTGTGGTCAGTACGTTAATTCCATCTATTAATATCCTTCCGGAGAGCTCAACGCCTTTCCTATGCTTCAATAAGCCGGATATGGCATTTAGTAATGTGGTCTTCCCGCAACCGCTGGGCCCTAGGATGACTAGGAATTCTCCTGAATACACATCGAACGTTACGTTTTTAAGGGCTTGAACATGGTCCCTAGTGTAAGTTACGTTGAGCCCCTCTACCTTGACCTTCAGGTTCCTCAAGGCCTCCACCCTGTAAGGCTCCACTCGACGGCTTCCGCATACTCTATTTCTTCCTTGATAATTCCTACGCTTAAATAGGTCTCAACCTCTACGTTAAAGGCGCTCTCGCTCACGGCTAAGTTACGTGGATAAGTAGGCATCTCGTATCTGATCGCCCCAGTCAACGTATCTGGATCCAAGCCCTCATATATGGAGGCTACGGCCTTGGCGATCTCCTCGGGACTATGAGTCTGTATGTACTTCAAACCCCTGTTCACGGCCTTGATTACTTTAATGACTATATCGGGTCTTTTCTCGATGAAGTCCTCGCTCGTAGCTAGGACGCCAGACAACGCCTCCTCGCTACCTACGTATTCTAAGTGCGTTTCGCGGTCATGCACGTTTATGAGTACAAAGCCTAAGCCCTCCTTAATAGCTCGGACCGTAAGCGGGTTCCAAGCTATAACTGCATCGACCTTCTTAGCCTTAAGGGCAGAATACATGGTCATTACCCCGTCCACTGAGACTAGCTTGACGTCCTTATCGGGATCCAGTCCAGCCTTCTTAAGGTACACCACGCACCACGCCCAGCTCCCGGATCCAGGGGCCGAGATCCCTATCCTAAGCCCCTTTAGATCCTTTAATTCCTTGACCTTACCTCTCAAATCATTTCTTACGAGGAGATCGAAGAATTCCATATTCTGAAGGGCTCCGATTATCTTGACAGGACACCCCTTCCCCCTAGCTATGAGGATATGCACGGTTGCCAATGACGAGAAGTCGACATCACCAGCTATGAGGGCTTCCCTGTTCTTAGAGCCAGATCCGAAGAACACTAGTTCTACATCGAGGCCTTCATCCTTAAAATACCCTAAGGCATACGCAACGTGTATGGGCAAGTACGAAAAGGCTTTCATAGTTCCTATTTTCACATGCACAGTCGTCATCTTCTCCTCTATGCTCCTAATAGTCCAGTAGAGGTATGCATTAAGGCCAAGCGAGAGGACTAAGAGGACGAGGAGTATTAAGGAGAGCTTTCGCCAGCTCATTCGCTCATCTAGGCTAGGCTAGCGACCTCATGGACTTTTATATGTTAGTATATAGGCAAAAGGTACGGGGATTTGACATATACGTTGCATTATTTGCCTTAACGAAGGCTTTTTGAGGAGGACCTCAGCTAGGAGGATCCTCGATGACATGTAGATAGACGCACATGGGTTCAACTAGGAGCCACCCTCTTGGCATCTACCACATAGATTAACGTGAGCCAACATGTGAGGAAATAGGAGCCTAAGGAGATATGGGATCTTTCACTCTAGCATGTAAACGCTGAGGTGGTCAGCTTCTGATTACATTATAAGACATATGAGGAAGAAAAATTCAGCTTAAAGTGTGATGCCCCGGCCGGGATTTGAACCCGGGTCCTCGGCTCGAAAGGCCGACATCCTTGACCGGGCTAGACGACCGGGGCCCCTCAAAGATAGAATCTAGGGGGGCTTATTTATTTTTCTTAGCTTCCTTGCCCTTCTTATAGTTCGGGGGAAACTTGGGCCTATACCAGAGCATGCGTTTAACGGTCATAGATATAGCCTCTGTGAGCCCTTTATTGGATTCGGGGATATTTACGGTAACGCTCAGAAATGGGCAGATATGGCGACGTATAGCTTATATAGCATAAGGGGCTTTCTTAATCAGATGAAGGGCCCGTCGTCTAGTGGCCTAGGACGCCCGCCTGACGCGCGGGAAATCCGGGGTTCGAATCCCCGCGGGCCCACCATCTGTTTCTCGCTTAATTGTTCTCCTCCTCTAACGTTGATTTAGGATCCGAGATTCCATCATGAAATTCCATGGACAGCTTAAGAAATGCCCTTGTCTTAACGTGAGCTAATCCAATCCCTTCATCATAACTTATGATGAAGGATTATACTGTTTAACGTTGAGTGGGGGTCTGATCATGGTTGCCCATGTATGGGGTAAGCGCTTTTCATGATACAATAGGAGAAAGATATATAAGTCTGTCCGCTTATCCTTCAGATTGGGGAATGGATATGCCGCAGAGGAGGCAACCCCTAAGTGTTAGAAGGTTCTTTGAAGAGATGAAAAGAGATTACCCTCAAGTAACCAAAATGAGCCTTAAGGCCGAGAGATTAGCGCACGACCTAACCTTAGACTTCGCTCGAAGACTAGTAAAACGCTCCCTAGAAATAGCTGCTGCGAAGAAGACGAAAACCGTTCTTGAGCGTCATATAAAGGAGGCCTATGCGGACTTAACAGCTAGCATAAAGTAGAGAGTTCTGGTTAATTTTCATAATCCTTTCTTTTTACACTATATTATTGATCACTTTTTCTTCTATCTTCCCCAGAACCTAGGTGGCGGCTATTTAGATAGCCCTGACGATAGGAGCCCTCTGTACTCGCCAATGCCCTTCATAGTCCTCAACTATATAGGGCCTGATGCCTTAGCAAGAGTCCCTAGGATGAGGGCTAAGTATTGGTGTTCCGAATGGCGCGTTCATCGAGCGCATTGAGGTTTAACCGGCTATTCCTCTCCTGGAGCTCCTCGCTGATTGATTTTAAATGGGATTCGATGCGGTTTAGTATCATGAGAACTCCCCTATGGCACTTCCAGGCATATTCCAGAGCTAGCTCTGCCTCTTCTTCTGTAGCATATGCTTCATCTAGATCACGATCCAACCAGTACATGTAGGAGAAGAAGAACGTATCCATTACGAAGTCCCTGAGTTCATAGGGGATCTTGTTCAGCACTTCCTCGAGATCTTCCCTCCTTATCTCAAGCCCCTTAGGAGGCATGCCTTTTATTATCGAGAAGAGAGCCCTTAAAGATGACATGATACTACTTTTAGAACTGTGTAGGGAAGAGGCATAGTCCCTATGGCTCAGGGATAAGGCCGCCTTATGTAGTTCATTAAGTGCCTGGGAGATGAAGCCCCTGGCGACCATTAGACACTCATAGTCCATGAAGTCACACCTCATGTAAACATCGATTATTACTCGTGTACGACTCCCAGGATATTTCTTTCTGTTAAAAATCTAAGGGCTATTTGTCTAATTGTCGATCTTAACGCGTCCATGTATTTTAAAAAAGTTAAGATTCGTGTTTTTAAAAAAGTTAAGTCCATCTTATTCATTATCCGACATGCTTTAACGAATAATAAGAGAGAAATTTTCAAAAATATGCTTTATAAGTCATCGTATAAAGTTGTACTACAAGCTTCATGTGAGCTGAAAAATGAGCTGTTGGAACGATAAACTCATTAAGGGGGATCATATAGGTCTCCACGCACATGAAGGCTTTAGGAAGGAGCTATTCGTTAATAGTAGCCGAGAAGAATAAGGTCGCTAAAGCGATAGCTAATGTGCTTATGGGTAGGTATAAGACGCTGAGGCTCTTGGGAATTCCAGTATATGTAGGCAAAGGGCTTGTGGTGACTGGCGTTAGCGGTCATGTGCTAAACCTGGACTTCATGGGGTATGAGGAGTGGCGACGTGACACATTAGAGGAGCTGTTTAACGCAAAGGTCGGGTATAAGGTCAGGAAGGGGGGTTGGAAGTACGTTAAACTCATAAGCCAACTAGCCAGGAACGCTAAAGCCCTATATCTGGCCTTGGATAACGACGTTGAAGGTGAACACATAGGTTGGGAGGTATTGGGCATAGCTAGGAGGAGCAACCCACGTATAAGAGCTTATAGGATGCGCTTCTCCAGCCTAGATCCTAGGGAGATAAGACATGCTTTTGAGCATCCGACAGATCTCAATATGAACTGGGTTGAGAAGTCCGCAACTAGACAGGAGGTCGACCTGAGGAGCGGGGTCATCTTCACAAGGCTCCTCACGCTCTCGTTAAGGAGGAGGTTAAAGATACCTCGGGGCAGGATAATCTCCTATGGACCATGTCAGTCGCCTACGCTTAGGTTGATAGTTGAACCATATCTAAGGTGGAGGGCCGGCGAGAAATACAAGTATGAGCTGACGTTAATGCTGGAACATCCCCTCTATGGCTCCTTTAAATTCACCAAGAGCTATGGTAGCTTAAAGGAAGCTGAGGAGACCAAGGAGAGGTGCTTAAAGGCCAAGGTGGCGGAGGTCGTGAAGGTGCGTACTTGGAGGGAGGAGCGTAAACCGCCGTATCCATTGGATGCCTATGAGCTGGCGAGCAGAGCGGCGCGATTCCTAAAGCTCCCATCGAGGAGGACCATGGCCATAGCCGAGGATCTATACAGAGGAGGCTTCATAAGCTATCCTAGGACGGAAACGCAGGTCTATAGAGGGGTCAACCTCAAGGGAGTGCTACGGAGGCTCATGGAGCACTATGACCCACGCATAAGGGAAGCGGCCAAGCGATTACTAGAAGGACCCCTAAGGCCTAGGGAGGGGAAAAGCGATGATAGAGCTCATCCGCCGATATACCCTGTAAGGGCCGCTAGGAAGGGGGAGCTAAGCGGGGAGCACCTAAGGGTCTACGATTTAGTGGTGAGGCACTTCATCGCCACCCTGCTACCGCCAGCTAGGGTAAGGCGCAAGAGGGCGGACATCGTCATAGGTGGTCTCAAATTGGAGGCAACGGGGCTTAAGGTCGAGGAGCTCGGTTACCTGAGGATTTACCACTTCGAGATGCCTAAGGAGGGAGACGTTCCTCTTAGCGAGGGAGATAAACTATACCTGAGGGAAGCTAAGGTAAGGAAGGTCAAGATCAAGCCTAGATATCTAAGCGAGGGGGAATTGATAAAGCTCATGAGGGCTAAGGGCATAGGCACCGATAGCACGATGCATGAGCATATTCAAACCAACGTGGACCGGGGATACGCTATGAGAGTTAAAGGGAAGCTCGTGCCGACCCCGCTTGGGGTCACGTTAATCGACAGCCTGCTGAAGGTAGTCCCGGATCTAGTGGACGTAAACTTACGCTCGAACATGGAGAAGGAGTTCAGCTTAGTGGGAGAAGGGAAGTTGAGGAAGGAGGACGTCGTTGGGAAGATAATGAAGGTCTACCAGGAGGCGTATTATAAGCTCAGCGATAACTTAAACTGGGTAATAGAGGAGGTGGCTAGTGCCTTTAAGGCGGGCAAGGTAAGGGCCGATACAGGAGGTAAGCGAGATTAGGGTTCATCATCGATATCAGAACCCCGGTTCCAGCTCATCCTTGAATCGCTAATCGAGGGATAATATGGCGGCGCCGTTATTTAGGGTTATCCGACCACGAGATCTCCAGATCCCACCATGGCACTAATAGGATCAGCCTCTTCCTCGCCTCTGAGGGAACGCCCGGTATTAGCGATACCTTAAGGCCTATCGGCAGGCTCGTTATATCGCGATTTTCGTATACGAGAAAACCATCCAGTAGGCCATCATCCACGTCCCTAATCAGGGCCATTAGGCTACCGTTGATGAAAACTAAGGACTTAGCTCCATACTCTACCGAGAGGCCGTAATCGCCTTGAGCGTGAAACCTTATCTTCAAGTAGGGCGAGATGAGGAACTCGTCCACCACTAACATATTCCGCATTATAATCCCTCTCTTACCATACTCAAGGCCTATTACGTTAACGGGGGCAAGCGGTCCTTGAGAGGTGGTTAGGCAAAGGGAAAATTTCGCTTCCGCAGGATATGAGGGAGATGAGAGCAGGAAGGCCCTTAACGAATCATAATAAAGGCGTACGCGAACCCACGAGGTGGAGTTAATGGGCGATGCGCTGAGCATAGCCTCTTCCAACGAGCAGTTCGCTATCGTTGGGCATAGGAACCACACCCTCCCGATGAACCACTCGCTCCGATCTAAAGGAGACCTCGATTCCGTAAGGGGCTTAGATAAGCCCAGTTCATGGTGCCAGATCAGGCGAGCGTAGACGTCTACATGATCGCTCTCATAGTCATAAGCGTACTCCTCTACCTCGATATCGCCCATCAGGACCGTCAGGTTTACGATGAGTGAGCCATGTCCTCCGGTGATGTTCAACAGGAGATATATCGGACGATCCCTTATTGAAGCCCATTCCCGCAACGCATTGGCATATGGACATAATATGCCATATTCCATGTCTCCAGAGGGTAGGAGGATTAGGCCCTCGTTTGATATTCGAACCTTGAGTTCATTGACGAAGGAGGAGCCATTGAAGAGCTTAAAGCAATCTACTGGGCTTTCAATATCGAACGTAGCAACCTCACCAGGCCTTAACAGACCTTCGCTTAACTCCGTCACGTTCAGCCTTAGCGTCAATGGGGCGTTCGGCATCGCATATGCACATTCATCTATGGCTACGCGTTTCTCCCTCTCATAGACCGCTAAGGCCATGGACCCATTCGTCGAATCATCCACGAATATACTCAACACCCCTTTCACCGAGGACGAGGAACGGAAACGCCAGTGAGAGAAGAAGTACTTGATTCCCCCTATTTCGACGCGATCCAAGGCGCGCAGTTCAACTGAAAACGGCTGAAAGCTGACTATGGTGAACGGAGTTCTGGTAGCCATACCATCATGGGCTATGAACATGCCTTGAGGAACTGAGGATACGTAGAGCAGGTAGCGCCTTAGCTTAGCCCTCGCCGATGAGGGGGCGTAGTAGAGCCCGTCTCCTGGGTCGCCGTCCAAGGGATCTAGGGGAGCGGTATATTCGGCCCGTATGAGCGATGCAGATGAGGATAACTGCACGTCCCTAGCGAACTCCCCAGAGGGTGACGCATATGCTGAGCCTATGTAGTGCCAGGAACCGTCATAGTAGTACAACTCCACCTTTCCCCTTACGTTGAC
Source organism: Thermoprotei archaeon (assembly GCA_021162845.1). Classification (GTDB taxonomy): domain Archaea; phylum Thermoproteota; class Thermoprotei; order QMSL01; family B3-G16; genus JAGGXX01. The sequence continues at coordinate 12,965 of JAGGXX010000036.1, forward strand.
CTCACCGTAACCGGATAGCTTTATCCCATGCATAAGCGGCATGCCATCTTCGTCCAGAAGCCTACCCATTATGCGGCCTGACTCATATCTTAGATGGGAGACCTCGGTCAGGGCTTTATAGTAGGCTTTTAGCTCGATATTGGAACTGAGCTCTACCTTTACGGAGGGATCCCCGATGTTCAGGATGTCACCCTGAAGTAAGAAGAAGGAGAACGGCCTTCCGTTGAGACTTGAGGGAAGGTGGACCTCGTATCTCCCAACTATCAGTTTAAACGTAGCCTTACCATTTTCATCGGTCACGTCCCCAGCCACCACCTCGTCATTTCTCCTTACCGTGATGAGTACTCCGGAGAGCGGTTGACCTGAAGGACCCCTGAAGGCGTACACGGTTAAGATGCGCTCAGGGGGAATCAATTCTATCGTACTCGAACAGGGCATGTAATTCCCATATCGGTTTTCAGCGTATCCCTTGA
>JAGGXX010000059.1 GCA_021162845.1 Thermoprotei archaeon
CTCGGATTGTGCTCCATAGTCCATATACATCCACTGCACATCTAACCGTCTAATACGGTTAGATGTGCAGTGGATGTATATGGACTATGGAGCACAATCCGAGCTAGCAACGCTTCGTGTGGTCATGGCCCATAAGCCTGGTGAGGAACTCCTGAAGGTAAGTGCGACTGATCCATGGAAATGGCTTTTCGACGCTAAGCCCGATATTCAGCGAGCACAAGAGGAGCACGAAAGGATGGTGATGATACTTAGAGAGGAAGGCGTACAAGTAGTAGATGTAGGGAAGACCACGATGCCAAATCAGTACTTTACAAGGGACGTAGGATTCGTGACTAAGAGAGGAGCTGTAATAGGGAACTTCAGGCATGAGATAAGAAGAGGGGAGGAGCTAGTAGCATTAAGGAAACTGAGGGCTCTAGGAGTACCGATATTGCTCAAGATTAAGGGGGAGGCATTCCTTGAGGGAGGGGATGTCCTCTTCTTAAAGGAGGATGAAATACTAGTAGGCATCGGGGAGAGAACAAACGAAGAGGGTGTAAGGCTAATGATGAAGACTTTAACCAGAGAGGGCCTAATAAAGCAGGTTCGATGTGTCCCACTTAAGGGAGAAGCTTTTCACCTAGACATGGCCCTTAATATAGCCTCACATGAACTAATAGCGCTCTATCCGGAGGTCCTCCCTCAATCACTCATTAACCATCTGATATCCATGGACTATAATGTGATAGAGGTGCCCTATGAGGACTTTAAGAGCCTAGCCCTAAATTGGCTTGTCGTGAGGCCGGGCAAGCTGATTTTCGTCGATGGCTATAGACTTAACAGGTGGACGAGGAAGGTCTTAGAGAGAGAAGGCGTGGATGTTATAGGACTAGAGGTTGAGGAGCTCATGAAAGGTAGAGGGGGACCGCGTTGCATGACCTTACCTATCTTAAGGAGGAATTAAGTGATTATTTAAATGATGAATAATAGCTCCTAAGGGCTACTTCGGATATAGATAGTTCTCGGCCGGATCTTTATCCATTATAGTTATCAGCTTCTAGCTTGGGCAGCGGTCCTAGCTCGGAGTTTCTTGTGTCTTAGGGTTGCCGCTATGAAGGCCCGATAGATCGGGGAGGGCTTATTAGGACGGCTCTTGAATTCAGGGTGAAATTGCACTCCTACCATCCATTGATCGCCTGCCACCTCTATCGCGTTTATAATCCTACCCGTCTCGTCCACAGCCGAGATCACAAGTCCTTCTTCCTCTGCTTGCTTAACGTATTCCGGCATTATATGGTATCTATGCCTGAAACGTTCCACAATCCGTTCCTGACGATACGCCTCATAGAGCTTAGTTCCCCTCCTTATAATCACTACGTGGCCACCAAGCCGCATGGTACCTCCCTTAAATTTAAGGGCCTTTTGCTCGGGTAAGAGGTCTACTACTGGATATGGAGTATTTGGATCGACTTCGGTTGTATGAGCCCCCTTGAGGCCTAATACCCTACGGCAGAAGGCGACGAAGAAGAGCTGTGCTCCGAAGCATATACCCAGGAAAGGTATGCGTTTTTCCATGGCGTATTCCGCCACCATAATCATTCCCTCTACTCCTCTGGAGCCGAAGCCAGGGGTCAGCAATATCCCATCCACATCCTTCAATAAGGGCTCTAGGAGGCCTGGGTCCTCCTCGAAGATCTCAGTCTCAATCCACTTTATATCTACCTTAACGCCATTATGGGCGCCAGCGTGCTTAAGCGCCTCATTTATGCTGATATAGCTATCAGCGATCAGCGTATATTTCCCTGGCATGGCTATCTTAACGTGTTCTGTAGGGGTCTTGAAGAGCTCGACCATCCGTTCCCATTCGCTATATAGCTCCGGTATGCGCTTCACTCTGGACAAGCGGAGCAGTTTACAGAGATATTCCCCTAACCCCTGTTGCTCAAAGACGAGTGGAAGCTCGTAGACGACCTCAAGGTCAGGATCTGAGATCACGGCTTCGAGGGGTACGTTACAGAACAGGCTTATCTTTCGCTTTACATCATCAGGTAATTCCTTAAATGCCCTGCCTATCACGATATCTGGTTGCAACCCAGAGCTCTGCAGTACCCGAACGCTATGTTGGGTGGGCTTGGTCTTGAGCTGGCCTACGGTCTCGAGATAGGGAACTAGGGTTATATGCACTAGAGCCGTGTTCCCAGCGCCGGCCTCGAGCCTAAATTGCCGTATGGCCTCTAGGAACGGCATAGCCTCTATATCCCCCACGGTGCCTCCTACCTCAACTAAGAGGACATCAGGTTTACTACGCTCGGCTACTTGGCGTATCCTCCTCTTTATCTCATCGGTTATGTGAGGGATGACCTGTATCGTCTTGCCTAAGTACTCGCCCACCCTTTCCCTTAATATGACAGCCAAGTATACTTGGCCTGAGGTTATGTTATTCGATGGATCCATGTCCTTGTCCAGAAATCGTTCATACGTGCCAAAGTCCTGGTCTATCTCGGCGATCAGGAACTCATAACCATCGGCAGGCCTAAACCTCCATGTCCTCTCACATACGAATACCTCCCCATGTTCTATTGGATTGAGTGTGCCCGGATCCACGTTCAGGTAAGGATCTATCTTTATAGCATCCACGGTGTAGCCCCTGAACTGAAAGAGTTTACCTATCGAAGCGGTGACGACCCCTTTGCCGAGACCGCTAAGTACACCCCCTGTTATGAAGACGTACTTGGTCAAGGTCTTGCACCAAGTTCTAGCTGAGGGATCCCAAATATAGCTTCTTCCTTCCTTTCCCGAAGATATAGATCCTAGCGACTCCTTAGCTCCTTAAGCAGATCCCTCTTTAATACATCGCCCTTGGGCTTTATCTCCCTAAAGATAACCGCTTGGAATACGTATATCTTAGTATCGAGGTCGAGCCATGCATCGGGTGGCAATCCGGCTTTTAAGCAAGCCTCCATCAGGTAAAGCTCGCTATCCCAACCATACTCCACGGGAACCTGAGGAAGCAGGAGGCCAGCAAATGGTTCCTTCTCTATGATAAGCCCATCCCTCCCTACGACTATCATACGAGGTAGCTTACGAGGATCGTTCACCTCAAGTAACCTAGGCTCTGAGAGCACCGAGACCTCAAATGTCACATGCCCTAACTCGTCTTCCCTTAAAGGCTCGAAGCGCGGATCTAGGAATGCCGCCTGTATCGCGGCGTCTATAGTGGCTTGAACTAAGGGCATTACGGGTCTGGGATAACCTATGCATCCCCTCAGTCTCTGACGAACGGGAACTCCGTGAAGCTCTATAGTGACAAAGACGCCGGCACGTTCCCATAACCTAGAGGGCGTATCACTCGGAGGTGAAAGCTTACGACCATGGAAGTACTCCGTTACGGCTTGCCTCGCTAACCTGACGAGAAAGGCTCCCTCATCTAACGACAACTCGCTTATATCAAGCACACGCTTCTCCATGAAGCTTACCCCGAAGGGAAATGAACGACGAACCTCTTAAAGGTTAGCCACTCAACCAATTACGGGAGGTTTTAATATGGAACGCGTAAGCCCGGATCTGATAAAAAAGCACATCAGGCGAAGCCCTTTACTCGCATCCGCCTATCGCCTCCTGGAGAGAGACCGTGAGGTTCAAGCCCTATTGAAAATGACAAATATCATGGCCGTTACTAGACTCAAGTACAATGATCACGGCGTAGTCCACTCGAGGATAGTGTCTGGAGCTGCCCTCGAGCTATTCGACATATTCATCAGCAGAGGCATAAAGCCGACGTCTATTAGGGATCACGTAGTCAACGAAGAGGAAGAAGCCAAGCTCATAGTCCTCTTTGGCGCCTATCTGCATGATATAGGTAACGCCGTTCACCGCATAGGTCATCATATACACGGATATAACCTCGCCATCCCAATACTCAATAGGCTACTTCCGCAAGTAATCGATGAGAAGGACCGCTTCATAAATATGAGACAAGAGATACTTCACGTCATCTACTCCCATGATGAACACGTCCGATGTCTGACCACCGAAGCTGGTATCGTGAAGATAGCTGATGGCACGGATATGGCTGAGGGAAGGGCTAGGATACCATACCAGCTGGGAAAGGTGGATATGCACTCATTGTCGGCATTAGCCATAGATAGCGTGGAGATAGGTCAGGGTGATGAGAAGCCGGTATGCATAAGAATTTACATGAGGGACACAGCTGGCCTATTCCAAATAGAGGAGGTGTTTATGAAAAAGGCCGAGACATCAGGGTTGAGGGAACTGATAGAGATAGAGGCCTATGTTAAGAATCGTAGACTGACGGTCTCACGGGGATAAAAGGCTTATACGGCATGAATGTACTTCTCTTCAACAATACTGCCATCAGCGAACTTTCCTTCCCATATGATCCTATGGGGAATACCCACATAACCGCTAACCCTTTGAGCCGAATAATCCGCCGTCACCTTAAGCGTAGGGCCGTTAGCCACGCTCCACTCTATCCGCACTATCCATCCCCCATACGAATATTCGTACACAGATTCATCCAGCGCTATTATCTTATACTCATTCCACTCAGCTTCCTTAGGGATGAAACGAGCCGCATCCCTATGATGTTCACCTATGTACTTTAGGACCATATCACGCACCATCCCTGGCATGCTCCGCTTCCACCTCATATATACTGCATCAGGGTAGGTCTTAATCCAGGTCTCCCCGCATTCCAAGCACCTCCATAGGAAGTTCTCGCTCCTAGTCCCGATCGGGGTCCAGACGAACCTACTGCCGCACTTAGGACAAACGATTTCCGCTTGCCCCTCCCTAAAGGCCATTGAGATCACAGCCCTGAAGAGTATACCAAACACCAAAACGGATATCAGCAGATAATTCCACCACCTTAACCTCATGGCTATCACCTAAGGGCCTAACTAAGGCATGCCTAAGCACGCTGAGGCCATAATCCTTCATAGGGCAAGGCACTTATATACGTTTACCGCATAAGAAATCCGAGGATGATGAAGATTCCTTTATCGGAACCGTGAAGATCGACGGACGGGCTGACCCGGATTCGAAAGTGACCACTTTTTAACCCGCTGGCTCATGATATAATGAGGAATGACGTATTGAACATAGAGAGTGGACCGGTGGAGTAAGGATCCTACATAGAGGGGGTGTGAATTCCCCACCGGAGGCTATCGAATGAAGAAGAGCACGATATCGAAGTCACTATAGGCCGAGTTTACATTCTCGCGATCCGTCGTTATCAGCATAGCTACGTACATGACATCTCCAGGTAATAGGGAGTACGGAAAATATCTCCGTTGCCGAAACGAAATAAGATAGACGTAAACTCACGTCTCAGGGTAATCATAAATAGCGAAATCTAACCTTAAGATAGTGGGAAAGGAGAAGTTGGTGGTATGGCTGTGGATCGGCTAAGCATAATGATTTTAGGCTTTTTACTATTACTGGCGTTGCTCTCAACTCTCACCCTTCTGGGATGGTTATTCTTTCCGATGAGCCTTATGATCACCATAGGCATTAATGACGCTAGTAAATGCGTGCGTATACCACTCATGCCACCCTTCGTGGGGCTTAGTTTACTGAGGAACTGGGGCATGGTATTCATAGGATTTGGCATACTCCTCATCCTCTTGATCATTTCCCTGATAGTGATATTGGCTATAGCGTTACTGTGGCGCTCAGGTGGGATTACCGTATCATTTAAGGAAAACACGTACGAATCATTAATCGGCAAAAAGGCGGAGTTCTTGACGCGGTTATCATCTGAACTGAGGAAGAGGGGGTATTCCGCTAAAGTGATGGATGAGGATACCCTATTATACGAGGACTTCTTCAATAGGGCCCATCTCTACATCTCAAGTGAGGGAAGGGGGGTAAGATTTGGATTCAGGCTAGAGCTCAGGAATTCCTGCTTGCTCCTCATAATCCTGCTTACCTTGTTTGGATTGATACCGGTCGCGCTCATACTATGCATAATATGGTTCATCAAATATAATGCTCTGAGGGAAGCACTGACGTTAGCCGGAGAAGCCACCGCTAGGGCATTATCCTCCGATTCATCTCAAGGTTAGCCGTTGATGTATCTCGCGTTAGGAAGGAAGGCGTGGCCCTTTCTCTCAAAGCTTTAAAATATTGATCTCTCATGCCTAAGTAAATAGAAATACAAGATTTCCATTTCTTCTAAGGTAAAGTTTACATAGCTATCAAGATGCCGAAAAGTTTAAATAGTTTAGAGCTTTCTTATTGCCAGCTATCTATCAAGTGGAGGAATAGCTTGAATATAGAAATGAAAATACTTCTGGTAGTTCTATATCAGGTGCTAATTCTTTCACTGCCCTTCGTAAACTCCTTCAACTTCGAGCTCGAGAGCTCCTTCTACGCTATGAGTACCGATAGCCTAGGACTTGAGAAGGTCTTTTACGCTAAGGATGTGGTGGCTCATCTTTGCGATTCCTTTGTGAGGGAGATAAAGCTCAAGGCAGGCCCGTTAAGCAAGCACAGGACGTTCTTGAGAGACACAGATGTGGGCATCGTTTATAAATATAAGCAATATGATTACTGTCACGCTGCTTTCTTCCCTGAGTATCAAAGCCTAGGAGGCTGGGAGGCATCACGTGCTTACTATTTTCATGCGAATCTACCAGATAAGTTCGTCTCGGCTTTCGGGTATATAACAGCGATAAAGATTCTCTATGGAACAGAACAGCATTCGCCAGGCGCTGTAGGGAACCCATATGCGGATATCTGGATTAGCGTGGATAGGCTGGATAGGGTGATGGGTTTCAAGAATCGGGGCATGGCTAGCTGTGAGAAACATGCGTACAATGAGGTATTCCAAAAATATCTAAGCTTGAAATCGAATAAGGACGCTAGCCTAAAGGACTATAAGAACGTGAAGATTCTAGACGTTGTCCAGGAATACGATGATAACATAGCGCATTACTACTTTCATCGACGGGAAATCCATTGCGATCGCATACTCACTAAGGATTATAACACGGAGTTCGGAGAGCTCTGCCCTGAAGGGTGCTGGGCTACTATCCGTGTGGCCTATATCTTCTGCAAGCCCAAGCCCGGAAAAACGCAATATTGCGTTCATCCTAGCATTGCCAATCGAGCGGATATGGAGGAGGACTTTGAGGAGCTATGGGACTTCGTCTTAAGGGCATGTGAGGAGATGGGGATAATAGAGGAATCAGGGGGGATGGGTTCTCTCTTCCCAGGAATCAGTTCATGGGTTAATGAATACACGATAGCGGCTGGAGCGGCTATCGCTGCCGTCGCGACTGTAGCGAGTATAAGACACAGGAAGAGGGCTAAGAAGACTATACGCGTCATTTACGGCACGCCGACTATAATCCCGAAGGGACTACCTGAACAAATTGCAGACCATTGGTCGACAAAGGCCATAGACACCGCTAACAAGACCTTGCAGGTACTGGGATTGAAGGGTAGCGATGTTGCAGGGAAGTATCTGGATGGCGTGACGTTAACTAAGATAGGGGAGGAGATAGAGAAGGGCAATTATTCTAAAGCAGCCGGAGATCTCCTCAAGTTCGCCTCCGATAAGCTAATAGAGAGCATCCCAGTCATAGGTCCATTGAAGGTGGCCTACGACCTAGGGATGAGCTCTTCGAAGTGGTTCAAGAACTACCTAAAGGAGGACAGCTGGAGGTGGCTAGAGAGACAGGTTGAAAGGGAAGTTGGAAATGAGACCGACATAGATGCCGCAGGAAACGCGGCATTGGACCTCCTAAACACCGATGTATCGGGTAAGTTCCGCATCCTGCTCACTGAAATCGGGCAAGAGCAGTATGGCTATTATAACTGGATGCACGTAATGACGCCGAGAGGGAGAAGGCTAGCGATGAAGCATCTGTACGAGGAGGCCAGGAAGAGGCTCATTGAGATCGGAAGGGCTAAGGCGGCTAGGAATAGGCTCGCCCGAGAGCTCGAGAAGGCGCATAGGAAGGTCAGAGAGCAATAAGCGATATGGTGAGGATGATATGGTTAAAAAGGCTCAATTAAACGCGTATACCCCCGAGGAGCTCATATTAGTGTTCAGGAGGATGAAGGAGGAATACGGAAGCGGCGCCATGAGTTTAGACGAGTATACCCGTTGGCTTGAGGCCTTTAAATTCTGGGATGAAACGGGTAAGTACTGGACCATCGGGTTCCGATCGGAGGAGTGGTATTATCATGACGGGAAATCCTGGGTACGGGGCATGCCTCCTCAAACTCTATTTTCAGCTCCTGAAGCACAACCCTTAGCTACTGCCTCGATTCCGAGAGCCTCTCCCCCTAGATCCGTTATGGCTTCTACTGCGCACTCAGTTACGCCTTCATCCACTAAGGGTGCTTTGCCTGCCGAGATGGGACGCCCTCTCGGGATTGCTATCCTAGCCGTCTTGAATGTCATCATCGGAATAGCTGCGATAGCTGCTAGTATGCTACTCCTCTTAGCGCCCGAAGCCATATATTCGATCACGCCAAGCCTCGCCGCTTACGCGCATGAGATAGGAGGGAGCGCCATGGTTTTGGGGGCTTTAACCATTGCCATCGGTCGGGGGCTCTGGAGAGGAAGTAGATGGGCCTGGGCTTTGAGCGTGATTTTCTGTGCCTTAAGCATATGTTTCAGCGCATTTTCCATGTCGTTGTCGTCTGGAGGCTACTATACCCTCGGTGGGTTGGCCTTCGCCATATTGATACTCGCCTATTTCCTTCGTCCTGTGGTCAGGGCCTGGTTCAGGAAGACGAGATAATGAAGCTCTAGAGTATGGAATGGGGCCTCTCTCAAGAGGCATTTCTTCCATCATTTTTCTTCGCTTCTATTTAGGTGGTCATTTTAATCATTTTGCATGAGTACATGATCGCGCTTTAGGAAGTCCCACTTCGCCCAGAGGACTCATCTAGCCCATCCCTATGGGTTCGTGGGCGGCAGTCGAGCCTAACGGCATGAGATCCTCACCTAAGCTTAGCCCCCGCCACCTAGGCGGACCTCCATCAATAAACATCACATAAATCCTCCTTTAACCATCAAAATATTTCCCGTCCTAAACCAGCCATAATGATGCTATTATATTCCTGAGAACACCCTCAGGTTATATCATGAAAGAGGGAGATAAGGCTAATGGCAGAGCTGGCTTCCTCTCCCTTAAGCTCGAGCTTAAACACTTATGGATCATGCAGGACTTGTAATCCACAGGACTCCTTAATCCCCTCTATGCCTCTCGTAGTACTCCTTAAGTTCATCCAAGGTTGGCTTATAGATGCGTTCGGGTACTCCTATTGGCATTATGTATAGCGGTTGCTCATCCTCGCCTACGCCTAATACCACTCGAACTTCGTCGTCGTAAAAGGCGCCAACTGCCACAGTCCCAAGCCCTAACGCTACGGCCTGTAGATACACATTCTGGCCCACATGCCCTACCTCGATGTGGACATACCTTATCCCCCTACTTCCATATCTAGATGTGGTCCTCTCGTAGACTGCAGTTATCACGAGGCTAATTGGTGCCTCCTTAACCCATGGTTGCTCTAACGCGGCCCTAGCTAGTTCTTCCCTTACGTCTCCCCGCCTTAGAATGATCAACGAATGAGAACTAGCATCATAACGGTAGATCCCTGCTGGTAGGTCAATGACGGCATCCTCCCCGACTACTAGATATACGTTAAGCGGGTATATAGCGCCAGCACTAGGCGTAGCTCTAAGCCCCCTTCTGGGATCTGTTATACCTTGCGCGGCCCATAAGATCTGAGCTACCTGTTCTATTTTGAGGGGTACCCGTTCATAGCTCCTTATGCTACGCCTCGTGGCTATGGCCTCTTCCACGCTCATCCTTCCTTCCAGTTCAGGCATGGGTAGGAGAATTCTTCCCCCCTTCACTACTATGCCTTCCTTGAGCTCATCATGCTTGGCAGGCTTTAACAACTTCATGAGCGTTAACGCTATAAGGATCCCTATGCATAGGCATACGGCCACCACGAAGAGCTTACGCCTCTTAACAATCCCTCCCATATCCCCCTCATCTGAGCGCATCTCAAGCCTTGATAAGGCGCCAGGATTTAAAAGGCTCCAGCAAATAACGATATACGCCTAAAGCACGGATAATGAAGGAAGATAATAAGCCCAGCTCGGTAGCCTATGGGTGCGATATCGTGAAGTGCCCTAAAGGTGGAAGGGATACCCCAGATGATGGGGATCCCCCTCACCCCCTTGTGCCCCCTTGCACTAGCCAGTATGAGGATGCCCCCTTATGACCTCATGAATGTGCTGTCTTTCTTATCGACATCTCCGAACCTCTATTAACGTTATTAAACCTCTTGTGGATCTCATTAAATCTCCTGTTGATATCGCTAAATTTCTCATTCATCGTCTTATACATGTAGCAGGAGGAGCTCGTTATCAGTCAATTTCTTACCTTCTCTGACTTTCTTTAGGATCTTATCCATAGCCTCATTCATCACGGTCTCAAGAAGACTTAAGGCGATTGAGCTCAAATCCTCACTTATCATAATGCCCAGCCATTCGGAAATATAAATCTTAATGAGCCCGTGGCCCTCCTCTAGACTCAATCAAAATTGAGCATAATCCCATTTCCATAATACCATGATAATACCCTTGATCACTACGCTGTTAGCGACTGAGATCCGTCAGGAGTCTTGAATACGGATGTTTAAATCCTATCGTTATATGGAATTAAACCAGGTAAGCCTTCATGCTCGACGAACCTGAATACCTCAGGTGGTTGAATTCAGCTAAGAAGACCTTGGAATCAGCTCATGGTGATTTGGATAGAGGGGATTATAACTGGGCGTGTTTTAAGGCTCAACAAGCCGCTGAGGCTGCTGTTAAGGCGTTACTGCACGGTCTTGGTATGCCAGCCTATGGTCATAGCATATCAAGGTTGCTGATTAGTATTAAGTCGAAGGAAGTCCCTGTACCCGAGGATGTCATAGAATATGCTAAGACCCTAGATAAGTACTACGTGCCTACGAGATATCCTAATGCATGGGCCGAGGGGATGCCTCATGAATATTATACGAGGAAGGATGCTAACAACGCTATAAGGTATGCTGGTAACATCATTGTGTGGGTTGAGGAGACGTGGAAGTACTTGAAGAGAGGAGGAGACAGAGGGAGAGAGTGATAGGGGAAGCTAAACGGTGGGCTGAAAGCTTGCCCTTTAAAGCGTCGGTAATCCTGATAGGATCCTATGCCCGAGGGGATTTCAATTTATGGAGTGACGTAGACATAGTACTCATAGCAGAGCTCCATGGTAATCCTCTGGAGAGACTTAAGATGATAGACTATCCACCCGGATTTGAGATGATACCCTTGACGCAATCGGAGTTCATGAGGTTACTTAAAAAGGGAAACCCGATAGCCGTGGAAGCTATTAGTGAAGGTGTGATCCTCAGGGATGATTATGGCTTAGAGAGGATTCGTGAGAAGTATAAGGCTAAATACGATACACCAGGAATCCTCAACCGCAAGGCTCACTCGAGTGAAGAGCCACCTCCTATCGGCCATGGAGAGATAGGTGAACCTAGTAACTAACATAGAAACTATTACCTATTGCGTGATACCTATCAAAGGGATGAAGCCTTCATTTATACCCATATGGTTTGATTCATTAGGGGCAAAGTCATCCTGTGTTTTGATAAGGACAAACTCGTCCTCTGTTTTGATAGACCCTGGGATCGCCATTATGCATAGAAGCTTCCCAGCGCCTCCTGAGATCAAGCGCAGATGGTGTAAAGAGGGCTATCAGGCCATAATGAGGGCTTCGAGGAAGGCTGAAGTAATTGTGATAACGCATTATCATTACGATCATTTCACGGACTTTGAAGAAATGCTGTACCGGGGCAAAGTGCTCTTGGTCAAGAATCCAAATCTTTTCATCAACGACTCTCAGAGGAATAGAGCTATGTCCTTCTTCAGCCACCTATATGAGGTCTATGATATTGATCTCAGGGATGTGCTGGAGGAGCCTGAAGAGGTAGAACCCGCGGATCCTCTTTTAGAATTGCCGGAGGCAAACGCTAAGGACTTCGGGGACTATAATCCTCGAAGGAGAGAGCTCCTCACTATGGGCAGGAGGTGGTTCGAGAGAAGAGTTGAGAAGTGGAACAAATACAGAAGGGTGCCAGAGCTCAAGCTTCCAAATGTGGAAGTTAGGTTTGCAGATGGTCGTGAGTTCCGATTCGGGGCGATGACACTGAGGTTCACGAAGCCCTTATTCCACGGCGTGGAGTTCTCTAGGGTAGGATGGGTCTTAGGCCTGATCGTTGAGTGTGGGGGTTGGAAGCTCCTGTACAGCTCGGATCTAAACGGTCCCATAATAGAGGATTATTCAAGCTGGATAATAAGCGAAAAGCCGGATGTAATAATCCTAGATGGGCCGATGACCTACATGTTCGGCTACGTGCTCAATAGGGTGAACCTACGTAGAGCCATCGACAATGCTATACGTATCGTAAGGGAGGCTGATGCTGAGCTCATACTGTATGATCATCACCTACCTCGGGAGCCTAAGTTCAAGGAGAGGACTAAGGAGGTATGGAAGGCGGCCGAAGCGGAGGGGGTTAGGCTGATGACTGTAGCGGAATATTTAGGGCTTGAGCCCGCTGTACTTAGATATGTGCACTGATGAGCTTAGAGTGCGCTCCCTTACTTCATGTCATAAAAACTACGATATCTAGGCCATCTATTCTATGAGGTCGACTATGCGTACAATAGCCCTTAAGTGCTTCATCGATGGAATGTCGCCTTTGGCTTATCGAGTTTCATTGAAAGGCTTAAGTTAACAGGATCCCCTTAGAGTACCCCAGTAGGCTGGTGATAATTATGGCAAAAACCCGTATCGCTATAATAGGTGCTGGTAGCGTAGCATGGTCGATGACCTTTGTTAGGGATCTCGCGGTTACTAAAGGCCTCTGGGGCAGCGAGGTCGTGCTGATGGATATAAATGAGGAAAGACTAGGGATCACGGCAAGCTTAGCCAAGAGGTATACTAAAGAGGTCGGGGCCGATATCAAGTTCAAGACCACGACCAATAGGAAGGAGGCGATAGAAGGCTCAGACTTCGTGGTGAATACCGCATTTACGGTGGGTTATACGAACATGGAGAAGGAGCGGAGAATAGCCGAGGAGTACGGCTATTACAGGGGGATAGGGGATAGGGTATGTGACTACTATGGAAACATAGGCGCGTATAAGCAGCTAAAGTTCTTCCTAGAGGTCGCCCATGATATCGAGGAACTCTCTCCGGATGCTTGGTACATCATACTCGCTAATCCTGTGTTTGAGGGTACAACACTCGTTTCAAGGGAGTCTAAGGTCAAGGTAGTCGGTATGTGTCATGGCTGGTTAGGTTACAAGGCAATAGCCAAGACCCTAGGCTTAGATCTTAAATACGTCGAGGCGGATATGGCTGGCACGAATCATAACGTATGGCTCGTTAAGTTTACTTACAAAGGTGAGGATGCCTATCCTCTAATAGACAAATGGATAGAGGAGAAGGCTGAGGAATACTGGCAAAGTAGCGAGTACTTAAACGCCCTCCCTTGGGAGAGCGAGCAGATGTCACCGGCTGCAGTCGAGATGTATAGACTATACGGCTTATTCCCGTTAGGCGATACTATCAGGGCAGTATCGCCATGGTGGTTCCACACGGATTTGAATACTAAGCGCAAGTGGTATGGTCCTACAGGAGGCTTTGATTCCGAGGTAGGATGGGCCATATACCTATCACTACACAACATGCTACTAAGGAGGATATACGCTCTAGCCAAGAATCCGAAGGCCTCGCTCTTACAGGAATTGCCTCCGGAGCGCAGTGATGAGCAGATAATACCGTTCATCAACGCAGTAGTAAACGATGAGGAGACTAGAGTGGTTATAAACGTGCCCAATAAGGGGGCCATATCGGGCATAGGGGACGACGTCGCAGTGGAGGTACCGGTAATGGTAAGCGCTAGGGGATACAAGCACGTGTTCTCAAGCTTAGAATTACCCAGGAGGTTAATGCTTCACGTGATGATACCGAGGGTACTTAGGATGGAGAGGATACTCCAAGCCTTCTTGGATGGAGATAGGAAGAGCCTAGTGCTCACCCTCATGGACGATCATAGAACAGAATCCTTTGAACAGGCAAAGAACTTAGTGGAAAAACTACTATCCCTTCCATGGAACGTTGACGCGAACAAGCATTATAAGTGGAATTAAGCAGCATAGAATAACGCCTTTATAGGAGCGAGCTTAAGCAGTCATCATTCGACCTGTGTATATCTTAGCCCCCTAAAACGTGTCGGCCGCTTCCCATAATATCGCTTCTTTTTCTCACTTTCTGGCTTTAAATTATCAAAATTCGAACGATTAAGGATATTAGAGGCCATCATATACTTACTGACAGGAAGGCAAGGGAGACTAGGTCATGGGCTATGGTTTTGAAGATGTAAAGGAGCTCATATACGGTTATCTGAAAATCCTTAAGGAGCATTTCCATGGAAATCTGATCTCAATGGCCGTTTTCGGATCCATTGCTAGAGGTGAGGCTAAATCGGAAAGCGATATAGACCTTCTAATCGTTATCAAGGATCTCCCAGTGGACATCGGAGCGAGAGTTAGGGAGCTTACAGAATTGAAATTTAAGTTGAAGAAATCCGAGATCTATCGTAAAGCTCGTTCTAGAGGAGTCCCTACGCTCATATCCGAGATCATATTAACTCCTGAAGAGGTCTCCAAGCGCCCACCGATCCTCCTCGATATAACAGTGGACGGGATAATAGTATATGATAAAGATGACTTCCTATTCAGAGAGCTTGAGAAGATGAGGAAAAAACTTAAGGAGCTTGGAGCGAAGAGGGTTAAAAGCAAGCATGGATGGTACTGGATTCTCAAGCCTGATGCAAAATTCGGCGAGGCCATCAGGATATGATCAACATAGAAATGGCCAAAGATTACATCTTAAGGGGGAAGAGGTGTCTAAGGGAGGCGGAGCTAGCTTTCAGTGAGGAAGACGCAGCGATGACAATAAGGAGAGCACAGGAAGCACTGGAACTTGCTTTAAAGGCCTTGTTGAGGCTCCTGGGCATAGAGTATCCGAGAACTCACGATGTGAGTGATGTATTATTGGAATTTAAAGATAAGCTACCTGAGGAGCTTAGGGATGGAATAGAGGAGCTCGCAAAGCTTGTAGCAGAGCTCGCCGCCATAAGGGGGCCTGCCTTCTATGGATACGAAAGGGAGGGCATACCAGCGAGTCAGGCCTTTAGCATGAATTATGCCGGGGAAATATTTACAAAAGTTAAAGAATATTTCAAAGTGATAGAGAGCGTCATTAAGAGGTATATCAGCTCTTAAGCCTAAATTATATCATTCAGGCCTATGATTCACTAAGCTGCTAAATTAAGTAAAACTTGATGTTAACGATATCCTATCTCAGTACGGATCCCAATGTCCTTCAGGATTCGGCTCTTATTAGCTATTCTCCCTCTCATGTATTCATCAGCGTGAATTATGAGTACGTCCCCCTCTAACCTACACCCCTCATAAAAGTCCACCGTGTAAACATCGTGAAATGCATCCGCTATCCTCACGCACGAGGATAGGAATAGGGCTTCTGTCTTACTTGGTATTAACTTAAATTGGGGACATTTCACCTGATCCACCCTAGCCCTATGCGTCATTATTAGATACTTCACTATTTCCAGCTCCTTCCCGCTGAGGATGTTCTTTAATGTGCTTAAGTCTTCGACTATCTGTGCGCTTCTTATGTGATGAATTTCACCTGATGAGTCATATCTGCCTATATCGTGTAACATCCCCGCGATATATACCACCTTCCACTTCCAGTCTTCACCTTGGACAAGGTGCGTCCTGACGTATTCCTCCAATATGTCGAGGGCTATATTAGCTACTGTGGATGCATGCCCTAGGCTTCCCCCGAACGAGTATCTATTACCCTCCACGTAACAGGCCTCAATCACATCTGGACCAATCTTCTTGAGAAGTCTCTCGTACCACTTAGGGGCAATGGACTGTATGCGGCTTTCCGGCCAGAGGGGGCAAAGCTCCTTGACCTTATTATACGCCGCTTCATAGCTCATCCCTTTCCTTATTAAGTACATGGAAACCAGCGTTCCACTCCTTCCAATGCCCGCGTAGCAGTGTACGAATACTTTCCTACCTCTGTTCCTTTGGATTACGTTTAGGATCCTGACGTGTATTTCCTCGATAGGCGAGAAGCACATATCATCTATGGGGTAGGTTATGACCGAAGCCCCTTGACCCTTGACATAATCCTCGTACCCCGCATATCCATAGAGGTTTACGAAAAGCTTAATACCATACTCCCTCATGAGCTCCAGCGCTCGGCTCCTTGAAGGAAGGGAACCCCAGTATAACGCATCGTCCACCTGCCTTAGAGGGGGACAGGTCATTTCATCATCACCGTACCATTAGCGGGCCTCATTGGTTCTCAATAAAATGATACGGATTAATGGAAGCCCTCTAGTCGACCTTTCTAACTAGTCCTGCTTTGACCAGGACGTTCACTATTTCGGCTAATACTTCTGTGCTTACCTTCATTCCGTAGTCCTCCTCTATCATTTCCTCAAGCTGACGAATGCTCAAAGGCCTACGCATGTACAGCGGGATTAGGCTCGCGATTACGGTTCTTAAGAACTTCTCCCTTTGAGTTAAGCGCTTTAACTTATCATATGTTTTCGGATCTAATTTTCTAAGGAGAGCTCTCATCGTTATGAGCCCTAATGGCCCTTGATATACGTACTTCTTCGCATCTTCTGGCGAGCGTTCGCGTTCGTCTCGCCCCATTGGCATCTTAATGCCCTCCTCACGTATGTAATCCAGCACCCTGCTCCCTATGGTCCTCATCAAATAAGAATATCTATGCTGATAGATGTCCTCATCCGTCGAAGAGAGCTCCTGCCCCATGTATTCGTAAAAGTAAGCTTTGACCAGCATTTTAATTTCATTTTCATACCCTCGCTTCGATACTATGTAAGCTGCAGCGCCTACTGATGTGGCGATGAGCCTAGCTAACTGAGGGTCGAATTTATCCAGCGTATCCTGATCCGTATGATAGAACCTATCGGGCCATTGATTGATCATTACCGATGGAACGCCGAGTTGGAGATATACGTCATGGTCGCTTCCAAACCCATAGGGGATCACGTCGAACCTGTAGCTTAAGGCGTTCCTTGGCGAGGAGACACTCTCACTTCTAGTTAGCGCTCGCCTTAACACGAAGTAGAATATCGCCTCATATGGATGGAAATACCTCGGGGGCGGTCTGATGAAGTTCAGAGTAGAGCCCGTTAACTCCTGCCTCTCACCTA
Source organism: Thermoprotei archaeon (assembly GCA_021162845.1). Classification (GTDB taxonomy): domain Archaea; phylum Thermoproteota; class Thermoprotei; order QMSL01; family B3-G16; genus JAGGXX01. Next base: position 17,359 of record JAGGXX010000059.1, read on the forward strand.
TCATGTCTAAATTGACGCAAAATACCACGTCGGACTCGTTATCAGTCATATAAGCTAATGATCCTGTGTACTCGGGGAACCATATGAACCTTATAGTATGCTTCTCAGGAGCTGCGAGCCGCTTATACCTAATAGCCCTAGCAAGGGCTAAGGCCAGCTCTATGAGCGATGCTACCCCACTTATGTTGTCGTTAACCGTTCCTGCAGGATGGCAGTAATGTGCACATAGATGGATTTCACCTTTCCCTTCCCCTATCGTGGTGCTGATCACCGGCATTCGAGCTCGATCCCTATATCCCGCCTCGACTCTCATCTGGACCACGGGTTTTTCGCCGTTTTCTATCAGGGCGATTAACCTCCTGGCGGTCTTTCTCGAGATGGCTAAAGCAGGTGCCTTAGCCTCCCTGGCTTCCTGACGTGTGAACAATAACCCCATGTACGGTACTGCATCTTCAGGCCCCCTTTCTCTGTATACTAGTATGCCCAGAGCTCCGTTAGCCACGGCTTGCTTGTATATGAGGTAAGGGTTCCCATATGCAAGCACTATGTTACCCTCGATGTCCGCTTTCTCATAATTTAAGGGATCCTCGCCGTTCCCTATGTGTACTACCTCCGCTTCCACTACGCCCCCTGGACTGTGAGCTATGACGGAGGTCCTAGAATCCTTGAAGCTGTGGAGGAGTTCTTCATGGGGTTTAATTAGCCTGAGTTCGCCGTCCCTTACCCACCATCCTGCTATTGATCCGAAAAGCCCTCGTATTTCCCCGTAATCATACCATTTAATCTCAGCCTCCAAACGACCTATACTTTCAAGGACGGATGCTATGTACTCCCCCGCCTTCTCTAGCTCTGGGGCTCCCTGAATCCTATGGAATTGACTTAAATTATTGGTTAAGCTCAATAATTCCTGAATTGAGAACTCTTCATTTAAAACTTGATACGCTTTATTCATGCTCCGCACAAGGTAATAATGTGCTATGGCTGTTATAAATAGTTATGACGTAGGAATATCTTGAATAGGTTCATGATTCCGGACCTTTCTTCGCTATTTCCGAATATCTCCTTCCTAGCTCTTAATTAAGCCGAACACAGGTACCGATCCTAGTATCTATAACCGTGACTTAAACTTAGGTGTTGAGAAATTCATGGAAACGTATCGGACATTTATAATCGTGCTCTAGCATAAGAGCATGATTTAACTATAGGATAGCGAGAAGAAATTATGATGAAAGATAGCTGTTTTACATATTTTCTCGTATGAAGTCGAAGTATAAAAAGAGGTTAGCTTAAGGATTTTCACGGTAAAATAAAATTTAAATACGTTAAAGATGATTGCTTTAATCATGGTAAAGATGAGTAAGTTCACAGTAATTCTCGCATTTTTAATCTTAACAATGGAACTAGTTACTCATGCTAAATTCGGCTTAGCTAAATCTCAAATAACCGTCGAAGGGTACTGGAAATCCATCGGACCCGATGGGAGGGGATATGCATTTCGTGTACGTAACTAGGAATTAAATTCTCTTCGCATCACATGGCTTTGGTGGAGTTTAGAGGAGCACTGACTTAGGTGAGAACTGGGAATTGATATATAACCCGGAGTGGATCGACCTTAACTTTTTGTCTATGGCTGAGGCCGATGGCGTGCTCTTTGGAGGCGGGAACCATGGTATATGGGAGAGTAAGGACGATGGTGTAACTTGGACCAGGGTGATCACAGGCGATGATTACCTTGATTCTTCCCCCTCTAAGTACGAGGTAGTCTCGATAGTTGCCCTAAGCGAGAATCATTTCTTCTTCTCGGTTATAATAAATAAGGAGGCCTTATTCAAGGGGTTTAGGGTAGTGAGGCACGGTTTTTACGAGTATAGGGATGGCAAGTTAAAGTTCTGTGAATTACCGGAGGGGGCCTCTGAATACGTCATGACGATGATAGCTTATGATCAGGATTTCAACGGTAGGGATTTAATGTTCGTTTCAAGTAGCGAGAGCGGGTTATACGCTTATGACTTCTCGACCAATAGCTGGGAGAAGCTTCTAAATAAGAGGACCACTAGGGTCTCGGTAGATTACGAGAACGACTACGTTTACGTCGACACGATAGGGGATTGGTACTATAGGGGGAGGTATGAGAACGGAAAAATGGAATTGGGAGCACATAACTATACCATGGAGAACATGTCCTGTTGCAGGCTTCATAGTCAGAGACCCTTATAACCCTGAGAGATTATGGTTTGGGACGGAGACCGGCATTAGGGGGTCTCTTTACAGGACCGGATCTAAGGAACGGAATGTGCCAACATTCGTGGGAGTAGGCTTCTGGAGAGACGGCAAATGGTACGATTTGAGATTGAACCCCAGATGGGCTCCGACGATAGCCATCGTTAAGCATAAGGAAGGGGAGAGTCGAGATAACTATATAATCGAGACCAAGTACGGTATTGGAGCTAGAATGGCCTTCGTCCCGAGGGCTGGCAAGGGTAACATCCAAAGGACTATGGACGGGGGGAGTACCTGGGAAAGGTCATATAATGGGATCTACGCGGATACCATTAACAAGATCGCCTTCATCGAATCCGGCTTAAGAAAGGGGGACATAGTCGTTACATGCGTTTCAGGGACGCAGATAACCAGTGATTTCGGTGATAGTTGGGAGGAGGGCATTGATTTCACTATAGGAGACATAGGATATGGCCTACCTGGATACGCTTGGGGAGCAGCGTCCCCTAGTGAAAAGCTCGAGGGTAGATATGACCTTCTCATAGCAACAGGGTATCCGCCATCTGACTTCACAGGTAACGGCGTATATACAGTGGACACCGAGGGACCTAAGACCGGATCCAGAGAAAGACCTCTAAAGAGGATCGTCGAAGGTTCTTGTTATGACCTAGTAATCATCGATAATGTCCTTTATGTGGACAGGATGGACAGCGGTGTAGATGTAGTTGACCTAAAAACCTACGATGTCAAGAAGCTTAAGGGTATACCAGATGATGAAGCCGGGATAAACATCAAGTACTATGATGGGATATTGGTGGTATCCACCATTAAAGGCGGTAATAAGAACACGGATCATTACTTCTTCTCCGATACCCGAGCCCTCGGAGGGGTCTATGTATTCGTTAACGACACATGTAACTTAGTCTACAAGGGTAAGAGAGCAGTGAGTGTAAGCCTTCATGGGGATGAATTGGTTATCCTAACCGTCAAGGGAAAGGGATTGCACTTCACGAATCTCATTAAGGACTGGGAGCTTCAGCTCCCAGAGGCTGTTTACTCCGACATGGCTATTGACTGGAAGAACAGAGTAGTATTCTTTTCGACCTTCGACACGAGTAATCCAGGTGTATTGTATGGAGATCTCGATGACCTGGAAGCAGGTCTAAGACCGTTAGAGGAGATCCTAACCAGAAGGGTGGGGTACCTACTATTAGTAGGGAAATCACTTATTCGCTGGGACAGAGGGACGTTCCGTCTGGAGGTTCGATATCACTAGAGTACATAGGGTCGTTTCCTACGCACTGACGCTTTCGCTTTCAAAGAACATAGTTAAGGTGGGTGAAACAATAATGCTATCAGGTGGAATAGAGCCACCTACAGAAGGGCTTGTTAAGATACTGCTATCCATAGATGGCGAATACAAAGAAGTAGGCAGCGTTCCCCTCTCCGAAGGAAAATATGCCTTCCAGTATACCCCTCGGAAACCGGGCATCTATAGGTTTAAGGTCGTCTGTTACGATCAATTCAGTAACTTGATCGCTGAGAGCGAGGAGAAGTCATTAAGGGTCTTAAGGAGTCCGGTTAAGGAGAGGATCAAAATATCAGTGGATAAGATGGAGGTAAAGATCGGTGAAGAGGTCAGGATTTCAGGAACGATCTCACCGCTGCTCCCGAGGATTGAGGTGATCATAGTAGTTAGCGGGCCTGAGGGAGGATCCGCTCATTCCATCATCGCACTTAAAGGCAAGTTCTCCTTCACGCTCAAGCCTTCCGATAAAGGGACTTGGAGCGTCTATGCTGAAATAGAGGGAAACAAGAAGATCGCTTCACCTAAATCTAACGTGATCACGCTAAAGGTGATCGAGGAAAAGAAGTGCGTGATAGCTACGGTCATCTTTGGATCTGAGCTCTCTCCTGAAGTGACCTTCCTAAGGAGCTTTAGAGACAACTTCATCTTAGCTACCTTTGCTGGAAGGTCGTTCTATGTAGTCTTCGATAGGTTTTATTATTCTTGGAGCCCATACATCGTCTCAGTCATAAGCGATTTGGAGCCAGCTAAAATCATAGTAAAAGCATTAATCTACCCCTTAATCAGGGCGTTAAGGCTTACAGCTATGATCTCCCTGTCTTCGGCGTTAACCCTGAATTGGCCTTTGTGCTCGCGGGCCTCGTCGCCTCTATCCTCATAGGGGTGATATACTTCTCTCCATTAGCGTATATGATGATAAAGAGGATGGAGCCTAAAAAGTTCTGCCCTATGCTTATGATCCTATTGACGACAGAATCATGTTTGAGAGAGCGACATCTATGCTTATGAGTGTTAGGCTTACGGTTACTAACGGCTTTTTCGACTTCAGTATACGTTCTCTCATTGACGTCCTTCTCAGCGATAATAACACAGCGAGTAATAATGAGGTTATTAAGCTCGCTTTTGAGACATGGATCTAAGATTCTGAAACATGATCACATCAGCCTACAACACACCCCTACATAGTTTAACAGAGGGTTTAAATGGTACTTCTCCTAATTAAAGGCTGTATGTTGATAGCATGAAGGAGATAGCTTTTCAAAAGGTCTCACAATTCATGAGGATCTCCTTCTTGATGTTCCCGGCGACGGATACTCTTTCCAGGTTCGTGGGGAGCATCCACCCATTAGATCCATGTGAGGCACTGGTGGTATTTAAGAAGAGAATGGGCTTAGTGACTGCGGTGGACGTGCTTGATGCTCCGCATCCAAAGTGTACACTTTTAGGAAGCATCGCGAGGAAGGCATCATCCCTTAGTCGAGAAGCGACGATACTGGAAGCCGTTTACCTGATGATCTCCAATAGGCTTAGGGCAATACCGATAATGGAGGGTAGGAAGGTCGTCGGCATGATTTCCTGCACCGATGTACTTCGTGCTATAATGGCATCCTCGGCATTTGACGATATAACGTGCAAGGATGCAATGAAGCTCTCAACCCTATCGGTAGGAGTACATGAGAAGGTTTCAACTGCACGAAGTATCATGTGCAGACATGACGTGGACCACCTGCTAGTAATGAATGAGGGAGGGCAATTTGAAGGTACCATAACGGCTAAGGACATAGTCCTCAACTTCATACAGCCTAGAGAGAGCGTAACCCAGGGAGAAATCATCGGGGAAAGCGTGAGAGTCTGGGATGCTTCCGTCAGGGAGCTAATGGATGCAGATCCGTTAATCGTTAAGGAGAAAGATCCTCTAATGAACGTGATGGAGAGCTTTAGGAAGACGGGGAAGGAGGTATGTGTGGTTGAGGGATCTGAGGGTATCGGCATCATCACGCCTATGGAGGCGATAGCCTTATTACTCAGATTTAAGGTCAGGGGGCTAATTCACGTGCGCATCCTAGGCCTGCCACCTCGCGGCGATTTCCTAAGCATATGGACTATTCAAGATAAAATCAACAGGGTATTAAGCATGGGATTTACCTTTCATAGGGGCGTAAAGGAGGTCATAATAGACGTAAAACCGAAGAAGCAAAGCGGAGAGAGAACTCTATATCAAATCATAGCTAGGGTATATTCATCCGCTAGGCCTCTTGTCGTGACCGCTCATGGCTGGTATCTAGCGGAGGCATTTGACGAACTTCATGATAAACTAGGCAGGGTGCTGAGGAAGAGTAAAAGAAGGAGAGTAAGGGCTCAGCGTAGGTACGTCAGCGGTTAGTGGAGATATCTTATCCTTTAAACAGTCACGCTTCAATTTTTGACCATAAATACTATTTCAAGATCTTTAAGAGCTAAACCTACACCTAGCGCGGAATATCCTCAGTAGCTTAAGATCCTTCTCCGTCAAACTCCCGTAACTGAAGACCACTACTCCGTCTGCTCCTGCCTTTACAGCGGCCTCTGCCTGTCTGATCATCTTCTCTGGTGAAAGACTGGAGACAGAGGACTTCTTCCCTATACCTTCAAGTAATAGAATTCCCTCAGGGATCATGGAGACGTGAATCATGGATCTCACATTGAAAACGCTCATTATATTAGTGTAATTCATGGGAGCTACCCAGTCTAGGAGCCCCTGATCAACCCATTTCCCCCAATCCTGTCTAACTCCGATGATGCATTCGGGGTAATCGGGGAAGACAGCAGCGCTTAACTCTACCCCATATTCCTTCACTAGCTCATAGGTCTCTTCAACTAAGGTATCGACATGACTAACTCCTCTCATGACCCACTCCTCATTAAGGTAGCCCTCCTTACCGCACTGATCGCAGAAGCAACCCTTGGCCATAACAGGTTCAGGGTACCTTATGTAATCTAGATGTATGCCGTCTACTTCATACTCGTCAAGAAGGCTTCTAAAGAGGTTAAGTACCCTCTTCCTAGCCTCTTCATGTGAAGGACAGATCCATCCTACGGGCTTTCCTCTCTCGTCCACTACGGCGTATCTAGTATTCTCAGCTAACCAGCCTCTTGGTACTTCTCCGCCCTCTCGCAAGACAACGAACCAAGCGTGAACTTCAAGACTCCGATCCTTAGCTGCCTCAATCAGATCTCTTAAGTAATCGTATTCGGGTTTATGTCTTCCATACTTAAAGAACAACTTACCATTACCATCTTTCACTAACACCACTAACTTGGTCATAGGTACCTGGGCCACTATATCGGCTACCTCCATTACCCTCTCCCTAGTGTTAAGGGATGAATCCACACCCCGATGAGAACCATCAAATCGACACCTCTAGTCCATTTATTCTATTCATGGAAATTTAATACATTATTACAAGCGGTTAATGGATAAGGATGTTTATACAATGCCCCTTTAGACGGCGTTCTGTAATTAAGATTCTTAACTATAATTACCCTAAATTCTCTTAAGGAGTTCCACGTGATCCATTAAGTTCTCGATTTCATAACTATGTCTTGATAAGAACTTTTAAGGTATTCATCCATGGTGAGAAATACCATACCCCCTATTACCGATGTTGCATAAAGGAGGTTATCTATGTTATCTTTATGGCTTAGCATACGTAACTCAAACGCCCTAACGAAACTGTTTTGACTTAGATAGGTTTTTATACTCGTTTGAGTTATTTGATTTATAGGCGTTACTGATGTCAGAGGAGTTGATTACTCCAAAGGAAGCATGTAAGATGCTGGGTGTATCCAC
>JAGGXX010000044.1 GCA_021162845.1 Thermoprotei archaeon
GTATACGTGAACGAGTTGAAGGAATATTTCAAGGGACTCCACATATTAAGATAAGAACATCAGATGAATCTTTAAGTGTTGAGAAAAGCTTGCTCTTAGATTTATTAAAAAAGGAATTATCAAATATAGTGATATTAAGCGAGGCTGAACCCATCTTAGAGATTAGAATAGGGGGTATTTTACTAAGAGGAAGACCAGATTTACATTTAATAGCGAATATTGGTAAGGTAGTAAGAGGATTAGTAATAGAACTTCATGAGACTGATTTTAATGCTGTTAAGAAAACATGGCATGTACTTCCCAGACTTTATGTATATGCCTTAGCATCTCACAGAAGATATGGAATAACCCCTATTTCTTTTTCAATACCTCTGTCCATAGCGGAAGAGTTTGCAATAATATGTCTAACTAATACCACAAACAAGTTCATAAATCAAGCGGAGAAGGCTCGAATTCGCTTACCGTATCTCTCAACTTTATGTAGTGAACTTAGCTACATTTCTGCTCTTGATAGACCTCCACAGCCTTACTCTAAATCAAAAGTTTTCTGTAAAGAATGCAAGTATAGAACTATTTGTGAATTCTAGGAGGATGAATATCTTGGTGATAATCATAGTAAAACGGGGGGCAAGAATAAGTAGAAGGGGATCAGCACTATGTATATCCAGACCTGTACCTATCAAGAATGGAAAAGATGAGACTAATAAGAAGTATCAATTCATAACAGAGAATATTCCCTTAATAGATATTGAAATGCTTGTTATTGTGGGATCTAATGTAAGGATAAGTTCGGGAGCTATGCTGATGCTTGCAGAAGCAAATATTCCAATCATAGTTCATAGTAGACGACTCGACGCAACGCTATTAACTCCGTATAATGTGAGAATAGCTGAAGTTAGAAGAAGACTTTACAGACTTGCCGATAATACTGAATGGCGTACTCACATAGGAAGAGTCTTTATTGAAGGTAAACTTTCAGGTTTAGCTAATGTGATTAGATATCTAGCGTATAAAGATATAGAGAAAGGAAAGAACGTTAAATGGGTCTTGGAAGAAATAGACGATATTAATAAACTTAGGAGAGCAGAAGCAAGTAACATTAAAAGTATCAAAGATCTACGTCTTTATGAGGCTAAGTGGAGTAAAAAGCTCTGGGAATTACTTGTTACATTCATACCAAATGAGTATGAATTTACAGGTAGAGATCCTAAAAGCAAAGATCCAGTAAATTCCGCTATAAGCTACGCCTACGCCGTAATTTATGGTCTGTGTACGCATGCACTAATAGCTTCTGGATTAGATCCCTATGTAGGGATAGTTCACTCTGAAAGAGCGGGAAGGACTTCCTTAACGTATGATTTTTCAGAAATGTTCAAACCAGTAGCAATACATGCTGTAATGATTGCTTCTAGATTAGCAAGACTAAGCATAGATAAATATGGCTATCTAACTAAAAGGTCATTAGAAACTGTTACCAGACTCCTCTATAGGGCGCTAAGGAGAAAGCATAGAAGCTGGAAATATTCGGTAAGAGGAGAGATTTATGCAAAAGCGTGGGAATTACGACAAAACATTGAGAAGGGCTTGCGTTTTAGACCCTTTACATACGCTATAAAGTAAAAACATTGAGAAGGGCTTCATTTCGAGCGCTAGGTCTTGAAGAGCGCTTTTATTGTGCTATGGAGATATTCCTTTTCTTGTTAACGGTCATTAGCGAATTTGCACCAGACTCCAAGGCGAGGATTACCATTAATCATGGAATTACATTTTTCGTACATAGTTGTTTGGCGATCCCATCTATACATGGAACCTGACCGTTTACGGGGAGATGCACCCCGACCCCCCTTCATTACTTCAAAATAGTAGACCGGCGTTCCTATCTCACATACCTCTGCTATTTCCCTGAGGTCCCTATCAGCCGTGACTACTCCAGCGTCGTGGAGTATGGCTATGGCCATTACTACGAAGTCCTGATGCCCTATATTTTTCGCTAAACCAGGTTCCCTGAAAGAGAATCGCCGACATTTTGAGTTCAGTACTCATCCTCCACTAGCTCTAATAGCTCCTTTGGTATTAGAATTTTTAGGCGATGCCCGTCTAGCTTAAGCTCCTTGTTACAGTTCTTAAGGTCGAGGAGGTCTCTATCAAGAGTTATCAAGTAATCAGCCCTACTCTCATATGCAGCTTCAAGGAATTTGTTATCATCAGGATCCCTGCAAATGTTGAATTTCTTAGTCGGATGAACTTGCTCAGCTGAGCGATATAGCTTATCCAGGATGATATAGGCGTATGATAGTGGAATCCTCAACTTAGGATAATGTACTGCCCTAACGTACTCCCGAAATATATCCTTGGAGAGAATAATCTTGAGCTTTCCCATGAGTATAAGCCTTAAAATTCTATTTGAGGATCCTCTTCCGGCAAGTCCCGCTATAATGACTGAGGTATCAACAACCACCTTAGTGCTCATCAGCCGTCCTCCTTAATCGGACTACCTCGTCCTCCTAGCCCACTTCTTAGCCTCTAAGCCTAGCCTTTCAGCTTCCTCCTCGCTTAAATAGGGTATCTTATCCAAAAGCTCGAGGGGGTTAATCCTCCATATGATGTGCTCATTACCGATTTCTACTACCAATATCTCCTCATCAGGCTTAAGGAGTTCAGAGACCTTGCCAGATCTAACTCTCAATCCGATCACCTAATTATGAAAACAGTTCGGACTATATTTGACTTTACCCTTAAGGGGAGGCGTATGTTGCATCTGCGCCGAAGGTTCGTCCTGAATATTTCCGCTTATTCATCACCTCTTTAATCCTCTTAGCCTTCTTCTCATGCCTAAATACCTTAAGCTAGTAGGCAGGACTATTGAGGAATATTCACCTGATGGCATGAGCAAAGTTAGGATAATTGACTACTTAGGCTTTGAATATGCTTGAAAAATAGGCAATTTATGCGGAGTAAAGATGATAAGAGATATGCTTCATACATAATAATATAAAGCATCGACCATATAGTAGACCACATTAAAGAGTAAGTTTTAACGACTTTAATGTGATCTGGACATAATTATAAAATTCTCTAAATGCAACTATGATTACATTATGCTATCTTCCCTACTGGTAGGACTTAAACTTTCTATAAGCCTCAATAACTCTTCGTAATCCGTGTCCTCTAATAGGTAGTAGGCTTTTACGTTCATCTTAGAGGCGTTAAGTTTCATAACCTTATCGTTTGTTATAAGTACGACTTGAATTTCTTTGTGGTAGCTATGTAGTATGAGTCGACGGCCCTACATCCTGTTGCTAAAGCTATCTCGGAGGCTAGGTCATGGATTTCGTTTTCCTCAACTATATTAACATGATCTAGGGTTTTACTAACGATCTCTATCACGAGTTTAGGTTCTAAACGTCTCGCTAGTACAGCCTTTAATTCTATCTCCAAGAGAAAAGGTTCGTAGACAGGAAGACCTAAATATGAGATTTTATCTAGAACTCTTCTTGCCCTTTCATATCTCTCAATTCTTTTAGGATATAGGAAATAGTAATCGGCAAACACACTAGCATCAATAACTACTGGGATCGGATGATACCTAGACAATTCTATTTCCTCCTACTACAAAATTCACCAACAACATCACGATCTACTCTAAATATGTATTTACCAAGCCTTTCACTAAAACCGCTAAACCTCCTCCTAATAATCATAATCTCGAGCTCCTCACCATCCCTGAGCCTCACTTCATCTAACAACTTTAAAACACCATTCTCATACTTCACACGTACAATCCTAGCCATTATACCACACTCAAATAATTACTTTATGATCAGCGCAATAAATATTTAACGAGCAACTTTAACGAGAGGCATATCTGGGATTTGAACTCCGAACTGCATGATGGAGTAATATTTATTGCGTAGATAATTCATAGTTTCTCAAGTGACTATCACTTAAGAGAGTCACTCAAGTGACTATGGTGTGAAAAAGCTCATAGTTTACTGCGTCTTCGATCTTATTGTCGAAAATAACCTTACTTATATCCCCAACTCTCGTTTTATTAGTAATGTATTTATGGCTTTAATCATATCTCGGCACAATGCTTCTCACAATACTTTCTATGAGAGAGAAGCAAAGGAAGGTATCGCCAGGATAGTCGAATCTGTAAGGGAGTATGAGGAATTCAAAGAGAGGCTAAGAGGCTTAAGATTCTTCGAGGTAGCTGAGCCTCGGATAAGTATTAAGGATCCAGGGCTGATATTCTTGAGCTCGGCCTTCCTTCCAGAAGTTAAGGAAACTATAAGTGATGAAGTCTGGGAATGGGCTGAGGATGAGGCTATGCCAGTGGTATTTAATTATGAAGGGCTGAATGGAAGAGAAGCAGTAAGAGTTTCAGGCTATGAACACTATGATGTTAGAAGTGTGAAAAAGGACTCTGAGGGCAGAATTATTGAGGAGAGGCTTATCGAGATTAAAACCAAAATGAGAAGGAGCTTGAATATAAGGCTTAAAAGGGAGGAGACTAGGATAGCGAAGGAGGAGAGTGATAAGTACTGGCTCTATTTAGTGTATGGAGTTAGGACAGAAAGGCCTGTGATATTGGCTATAAGGAATCCTCTTGAACGTCTACCATTCCGAAGAAGAGTTACTATTGAAAAGAGGGAGGAGTACTATTTTGATCTTGGGTAGGCCAGGACTATGAAGGTCTTTGCCAAGGCAAAACTAAGATAAAAATCTATGGAGGTTTTAATACCGTAGGTGGCAACTGCATCGTTATTGACTCTCCATCTTTAAAAGTGATGCTTGATCAGGGAGTAAACTTTGCTCAACTAAAGCGGTTCTACGGGTTCTCGATACAGCCTGATAGCGTCGAAGAGCTTAGGGAAATGAAGGTGCTACCCCTAAGGGAGGCTTATGAAGGTGTAGAGGAAATATACATAACGCATCTTCACCTGGATCATCTAGGTAGCTTGAATATACCAGGAGAAATACGCACTTATCTGCCCTCTAAGGATGTTGTTGAGATCCTTTCCAGATCTTGGTGGTTTGGTTGGAAGCAGCACTTGCTTCCTAAAACATTATCTTTCCTCAATTTTAGGGACTTAGAGGAGGGTAAGAAGGTACAACATGCTAGGATATCTCATAGTGCTTTTCCATCATATGCTCTAAGAGTAGATGCCGATGATGTCTCCATACTTTATACAGGGGATCTTAGGCTATCTGCACCTCATAATATTTCTAGCAACTCGCTAGAAAGTCTTGAGAAACTTAGTGAGGATGGGGTTGACGTTCTTATTGTGGAGGGCACTAATTTCGGCAGGAGAATGAACTACTTAACTCCTAGTCAATTCAAGGAGTTGCTGAGAGAGCTTCTTGAAAGGTATAAGCGTAAGCTACTCTTCATTTCCACACATCCATTAGACTTAGAAGTAACATTAACTATTCTTGAGCTCTTATGGGAATCCGAGTATATTCCTGTCTTTGAGAATCTATACTACGCCCAACTTCTTGACATAATGATAAATAAAGTCGGTTATGTTGTGGGAGAGGAACTCCTATTCGCGCCTCGTACATCTAAAGTTAGGACTTTAGAGAACTTCGAGATTGCCTTCCTAGGGGAGCTTAAGAACCTGAAGAAGGCAGTTTTCGTCCCGAGCTGTGGTTAAGCATAGGGAGCTTAGGCGTAAGCTCATTGAATATGCTAAAGAGGCTCCAAAGGCATAAGCCCTAAGACCTAGGCATTAGTAAGGGCTATTATTGATGTGCCTAGAGGGTCAGCGATTCTCGAACTAAAGTGCTCAAGGAGAGGTTAAAAGAAGTGGTGAGAATTCATGGGAGAAAGGCCTTATGGTCTCTCTGATAGGGATGTGATATAGTAAGGGGATAGTTAAGGTTCTTTCCGAGGTGCTTTACTAAGCTTTGCATAGAGTTCGTCGATAAGCTTCCTCACATGCTCTGGTGCCTCCTCATATCTTAGCCTCACACGTGCCAGCTCCTCGGCCTCCAGTAGTTTGTTAAGAGCTGATATTACGGGGGCTAGGGAATTCATGGCGATATTCTCTGCTTCTTTAAGGCTCAGGGTTATCTCCTGATTATACGCTGTTAAAGCTATCTCCATCATGGCTGCTAATAGTAGCGGGAGATGTCCTAACTTTACCTTCTCGGAGCCCAAGTCTTTAAGGAGGAAATCCCATTCAGTGAGGAATTTCAACATAACTCTTCCTAGGCCTTGATAGTATAAGGGAACAGGCTCCAGCCTAAATCCCCGTCGGTCGGGAATTTTGCGTAATCTTATCACATTATACGACCGAAGAAGCTGGAGCAGCCCATATCCTGTAGCGCGCTTTACGCTAGCTCTCTGTAGTAGTTCATTCTGCGAAAGCCCTCCAGCCATGTGGGCTAATAGCTTTGCTAAGGTTAGGGATTTTCTGGCCTTAGCACTCATTCTACTCATCTTAATCACCTTATAGTTACTCTGGGGAACTATTAATAGTTTCGCTAGGGAACCACTAATAGTGTCTTAGAGTAACTATGCATCATAATGTTTTACAAAAGATGATGTTTATTACAACCTGAAGCTATATCGATATGCTTATAAATAGTGTAGCACAGTTTTTCCCGATGCCCCCTCGGAGGATTAAGCTCCCATATCTAAGGGAGCCTATGCCTGCGAGCAGTATTGCTATTTCCGGGAGCTGGCAGGGGATTCGTTACATAAGTGAGAACGATTCCATTCACTCGGTTGGGGCCTTCTTCCCCTCAGGAGCTGCCTTCGCTGTGGATAAGCTCATAATCGATGGCCTGAGGATAGCTAACGAGGTCATAGTCCCCAGAATTCGGCGCATTGCGCAGGACTACAAGATACCCACCTATATTAGAGATCCCTTGAGGCCCTTCAAGAGGCTGGAACGCTATGGCATAGGCGAGCTTAGGGGAGACCGCTTCGTGGGCGAGGTTAAGCCTTATGAGGTTAGAAGGTATATGGATGCCAGATATTCAGAAGCCCTGGGCTATAACCCTGCTGATTGCGCGGTCATGGCTCTGCTCTTTAACTTCAACCAGACACCTATCCCGCTACGTAATACTCGTCTCTTCTGCGTGAAATTCGCGGAGGATAATAACCTAAGGCTTAGGGATGCTCATGTTATGCGATTCCTCGCAACGCAGGCTCTCATACTGGCTAGCAGAAAGATAAGAACCTACATGATAGATAATGTGCTATTGGTTTCGGGTCCGAAGATCGACGATCCTCATCTAGCGGAGCTCATAGTGAGGAGGCACCTCGGGGACTTTGTGGCTAAGGTCTCGGATAGTCCTGCACTCCCGGTGGATCCTACTCAAGCGCCCTATATGGATGATCTACGGGCTACAGGCTTCGTGGAGTTCGTTCAGGATCGAGTGCTGGGCAGAGTGTACCGCTATGCCATACTTAGGATATCCTATGATCGGGCAGTTGATGAGTTCGGGGAGTTCATGGCTGAGCAGATAATTAAGGTCGTAGGAAGGCTTAGGTTACGCGATTTGGGGATAATCTCGGATCGGAAAGAGATCCTCTTCGAGCCCTTAAGCATACTCCCCGCTCCAATTGACGAAGCCTCAATAAGGGATGTCTTAGAAAGCCTTTACACCGGTGTTTTCACTTCACGCTACGCTTACATTCTTACCCCAGCCGAGAGAGCAAGGCGTGAGGCTACAGAAGAGGCTTATAGGAGGGCTAAGAGGCAACGGAGGCTAGACGAGTTCTTCTGAAAAATGCCCACGTATCATCAGGATTATTAGTTTAGGATTACTGTAGAGTTTTCCACATTACCTCCTTTCATCAAATAGGTAAGAGTTTGGTACATGCCAGGTGACTTCAGCGGATTAGAGCTCTGGAAAACGCTGAGCAAAGCATATGGCGGAGTGCCGCTACTTGATGATGCAAGGCAGAGGGTGATGGAGGCGCTCTCAAAGCTTCGGGTTTTAGATCAGGGTAGGGGGAAACTGAGGGCTCCACCACTTTATTATCTATGCATGGGTGAGGTGATAGTTAAGGCGGTAAATAACGCTGAGGAGATACTAGAGGAGATAGGGAGTGGTAAGGTTAGGGCCAAATACTTCCCTCTTATCTTAGCCGGTAAGGTTCTGGCCTCTATCAAGGCCTTGGAGATAGAAGAGCACGTATTGAGCAGTGATGAGATAGAGGAGCTAAGCGCAGAAGTATTATGTGTCCTATGCGAGAAACTCTCTGCATTGGCTCTTAAGGTTAAGGAGAGCTGAATTTCTCTTTTTACTTTAGGTCGCTAGCAATCTGTGAGGACTGTTAAGAAGGCGGTGCTCTTCGCCTTAGTAGAGTAGTGGCGTAATAGTCATAGTGTTTATACTCATAAGGCCTTAGGCTTAGGATACTCAAGATACCTTCGAGTATCTTAGGAGTAGAGCTATTAAGGCGGCTAAAGCCTATTGAATAGAGGTATCCTGTTAAGCTTATTGAAGGTTGGAGTATTGAGCATGCGAATCCAGCTTTGACCATCGCCAAGCCCAAGAAGGAGCCCTTAATCCTAGACCTAGAGTACGATAGGCTCAAGGTAGTAGCCCCAATGCACGCGGGGGAGGTCGAGGTCATCGGAAGCTCTCCACCTGATAGGCACTTTGAGCATTTAGGCATATCATCGCTGAAGAATAATGGTTCATGCCGTTTAGGTAATGTTGTTTATCGTCAAGGATAGGCTTGAACCTGGAGTAACCTTAAGCTATGCTAATTCAAGTAAGGTTATCTACTTGAGAAGCTATGATTATGCGGGAGTGGCTAAGCTTCAAGTTAAAATCCCGGAACTTGCTTAAGCTCATAATAGTTTACGAGCGCTGGAGTGCGAGATAACATCTCTATTAGCTTATA
Source organism: Thermoprotei archaeon (assembly GCA_021162845.1). Classification (GTDB taxonomy): domain Archaea; phylum Thermoproteota; class Thermoprotei; order QMSL01; family B3-G16; genus JAGGXX01. The sequence continues at coordinate 8,870 of JAGGXX010000044.1, forward strand.
AGCATGAGCCTCAGGAAGCCGCTAAGCTTAGCGCGCCTCTTTACTTAGCCAATTATAATAGCATCCGCTAAGCCTGAAGCTCCTAACGAAGCTCCCGATATGGCTAATCACCGCTTCGATGAGCTTTAGCCCGAACTCAGGAGAAGCCTCCAATGGCTTTCCCACGACCCCATATCTTCGCGGCTTAATCCTTCTATAAAGGTCGAGGTCCCTGACTAGGCTACTATCTATTGTCATGATGATGCTCGTCTCCCACATCCCCGCATGCTTGTCGGTGGAGGTATTCACTAGGTTCAGCTCCTCGAGAATACGCGCTATATGAAAAGCTAATATGGCTACATCATGATTTCTACATAGGCTGTCGCATGCCTCGGTTACCGCATTCTTCATCTCAGGGCCCCCGTGACCCATCACTATGACGAACCTCCTCTGCCCAAACTTTATGAAGTGCTCAATTATGGAACGCAGATAATCCCTGAAGATCATGGGTGGTACACGCACATTTCCAGGCCTCACGGGAATAGCTATGCTATAGGTTATCGGCGGTAATGAAATCCAACCATTCCTCTCAGCGAGCTTATCAGCTATGAAGCTCGCGATTAGGGCATCCGTGTTTATGGGGAGATGAGCCCCATGGCCCTCGAGCGAGCCTACGGGGAGTATTAAAGGACCCTTATTCCCCTCCACATATTCTTTAAGCTCGATCCATGAGAGGTTACGGGGATACATAGGATCACCTCTTTCTCCCAACCTTAGCCATTAATCCCTTTTAAGCACCTTGCCTTATCATAAGGTCACTAAAGTTAGCTTACATCATGCATGGTATCATTGAAGGAAAACGTCTCAGCCCTCACCATGAGTATAAGTCTTGGAATTTTATCTGATCCCCCGATAAGCCCACTACGGTAGCTGAAACATTAACAACCACCCTAGCGTTCACCGATTGGCTTCCTTGATAAGGACTACTTAGCCTCTCTAGTCTACTTCCTGACCTTCAAGCCTGGCCTTTCAGCTCCCTCCTCACTCAGATAGGGCATCATATCCAAAAGCTCGAAGTTCTAGTAGTCAGCTACTTATTCTATATCTTCAGTTTGATATGGCTCATATCAAGTGGTATATTTAGATTTTAATTTCATTGACATAGCTGTTGGCTTAAATCCTATTCTGCCAAGCGCTATTTAGCCCATAACGCTTCTTTCTTTACTTTGCACGTTATGCCTATTAGTCTCAAAGGATCAATTTTATAGTCTTCGCTAATGTGTAAGACAGTACTTGAGGATGTAAGCGGGTACTTCTTTATCTCAAGTCTTGGATATGCGGTCTTAGAACTATCCCTGGAATGAAGAAGAGAACTACGGGAATCCACCAGAGGAGAGCCATGGCTATGACTCCGCTAAATGCTTCAACAGATCCTTTCTGACATGCACTAATCATCGCAGAGAACCATACTCCCTCAATAAAGAGGCAAAGGAGTATCAGTATAACACTAATTCCAAATAACACATAGCCCACAACTCTCCGTACTCTTCCCATGATGAATTATTTTATCTATTATCTTTGTATATAGGACTATTATTCTCTGGGAACACTAAGGTACTCTAGGGCATGGCTTAATATCCTTCTGATCGCTGGCAGATTGGACTGGATTTCACGAGGCGATGCACCAGCGACATCCTTCAGAAAAATTCGGAGCGAGTTCTGAGCGGAGGACATATTGAATTTACTCTATGAGATAGAGTAATAGGCTCCTTAAAACCCTAGGCTTACAAATTTACTAAGTGATAATTGATTTAGGACTCTGCCCTGTCCATAGACGTCCCTTACCCTAGAAACAACTAAAAGAAACTACAAGCCTACCCCACTTCTAAACGAAAGTAATCATTTTATACTAAGGTTTATCATAGTGTCTAATTTGGGGAGGGTGATGCTTCGTTCACTCCTAATCATAATGCTCATATATGGACTTATGACCCCAGGCCTACTCCCCCTAAGACTAGGCGAGCTAATACTACCCCCAATCAAAGATGCCAGAGTGTTCAATGCCAACCCAGCCCTATACGAATACCTATACTTCCTACCCATCAACATAAGCGGGGGATTGGTTGGGAGTGAGATCACTATCGAGTGGAACTCCTTAATATACGTGAGTGGGATGTACATAGATACTAGGGTCTGGAGGATACAATCCCTTATGGCGATCACCAGGGTTAGGTGGGCTAGGATGGAGAGGTATTCGATAGAGAATATAGAGAGGCATAAATCCGCAATTCTAGCATGGCTCGGTGATAAGCCCCTGAAAGTCTTAGCATGGGGGCTAACTGATAAGATTCCCCTCATAGGCTGGGTCACATTCAATACGACGACCCTAGAGCTAGCCTTCAATAACCCATGGAACTGCCCGGCTATTGGCTGGTGTCATCCACCGGATTGGGATGTGGACAGGTTCCCGATCTTTAACGCTTCATGGATATGCACACACGAGGTCTATCCATTCAAGGAGATATTCTTATTACGGGAGGGAACATACTTCCCCTATCCAGGGCTCGAATGTTATGTGTGTTCTCTTCTTAATCCTGAGAGTGATAGGCTCGTCTATAAGTTCGCTGAGCCGGGGGATTATATTCTCGTTCATAAGTACATTGTTACGGAGGGGATGAGGAGGGTGAAGAGAATATATGGGGGTTATATTACGGTGATGTTTACTGTCGTTCATGTGGTGCTTAGGTCTCCGGGTGGGGAGGTTCTTCTTGATAAGCGGTTCACGGTGTATACTTATCCATATGGGGGGGAGAAAGAGTGGGTGTTGGTCTGGGATAATGATAAGAAATGGAACTCTACATTAGAATGGCTAAGAAAGACGTACGGTGGTTAAGCCA
>JAGGXX010000016.1 GCA_021162845.1 Thermoprotei archaeon
CTTAATAGACGACGCTAAGGTTTAGCGCTCTTAGGAAGTTAATTTCCTGCATAAGGAGGGTTATGAATATATTAGTGGAGGCGTAATGTCATTATGATGAAGAGATTCGGTAAGTTCATATCACCATATCTAAGGTATAAGAGGGTAAGAAAGAGATTTGGTAAGTTCATTAAGGTGAAGAAGGTTGGGAGTGAGGATAAGGATTAGCATTCGATATAAGGAAAATAATGTTGTAACCGTAGCTCTCGTGAATAGTGGTTACGAGAGCGAGGCGCCGGAGATACACATTCCCCTTGCTCTTGCTCGAAGGTTAGGTCTTCCTCTCGAACGCCTAAGAGCAGAACGTTATCATGTAGTGGGTTCCGAGACCACTACTTATATATTAAATTTATGTTAATGTTAAGGTTATCACTGAAGATAGGGAGAGTAAATGGGTAAAAGCTAGAGCGGTCTCCGTGCCTGGGGAATTAGGGCCTGGGGAATAATACCCACATGGGTGAGAAGAGCAGATCCTGGTTTCATACTCCATTATGAGCGCAAGGATCGTCACCATCTTAACTGTTCATATATAGGCTCAGGCGATATTGTTAGAGAGAACTTAGCTTATGATGGCATCGGCTATTTCGACTTTGGTAGGGATGTCTCTGGGTTCGTACAATAGACGAACTAGCAGTGCGCCTTCTAGGGTATAGGAGGTCAATTCATTACCTTGAACCATAACTTCATCTAATGCTTCCCACGAGCCGTTTAAGGTATAGGCTTGTATTATAAGCCTCCCTGATGAGCGCGATTTAAACAGGAATGTAGTCCTTAACCCAAGAGCTGGCAGAGGATGACTCATTATCCGTCTTTCTCTAATTTCCCCTTTAAGTAGCTCACTTGAGTTCATACGGTAAAGCTCCAATACGAGTGATGGCTTAGGATCGCCGTTAAGGACTCGGATCTGCCACGGGTGAATATCGTCCCAGACCCATTCCTTATCCACGGAACCACCATCGATGTCCATTAGAACGCCTAGCGTCGTAGATGGCTTCATGGAAGTTATCCCTATGGAGTAAGGAGGGCCTTCGTGGATTACATGAGGTCTATTGGTGTTGGCTAATACCGCTAAGCCGGATAGGCGGTTATCTATAAACCATAAGGCAAGAGTCTCATGCACGTAGATGGAGTAAACATGTCTCTTGAGATAATAGTCCTTGGGGAAGTTAGGTAAGGTAAGCTTTAATAGATCACCACCCCACGCGCCGGAGAACGCATGAAGCCTATCGTTACGTAACATAAAATGGACTACTCCTCCGCCAAAGAGATCCTCCGCCTCGAAACCGAACCATAGCATCGGGCCATCTCCCCATTTAGGCAACTTTGCATTAAGTTGGAAGACGCCATATCTGAAGACACTTCTGGATCGTAACGATACCGTGTTAAAGCCCTTAGGCTTTACGAGACGGGCCTTTGAGAACTCAGTGTACCTATACTCATCCCATGATATGATCCAGTATTTTCCGGGATCTTCTATTCTAAATATTTCCCCCTTATCGGTGACCTCCCTAACCCAGCAATAGAAGAGGCTATTAATTCCCCTCTCGAGGATATACCCGAAGCGTATGGGAATACTATCGGCCAATGACATCACCTCATGAAGGCATAGCCCGTTATGATATTTTATAATTCCGATGAGCTATATAGTTCACTGAAAAAGAACGTATCGATAAGATTAAGGGGCACAAAAGCGTTACACTATACGCTTTCTGCCATCACACTATAATGGGGTACTGGAAAAGAAAGAGTGAGCTGAGGAGTGTTTATGAGGGGAATTTGCCTCAGAGGGCTTATTCTTTATGTCTAGGTATAGCGATTATCTCACGCACCTCTAAGTTAAAGAAGTCATTGGTATACGCGGGTTTTAGAACCAACGCTGTATCAGCGCCTTTATCAGTGCCAGCAATAGCTATAATTTCTTCATTGATAGGTATGAGACCGGCGTCTGCAGCCATTAGCGTTATCTCAATGGCCACCTTCATACCTTGAGAGAACCTGTATAGCGTATGTGCAATTAGCTCAGCTGGCATCATACCACCGCTAAATTTCCCTCTGATAGCCATCTCGATATTGCCTAAAAGAGCGTGAGTGCAAGTCAGTACCTTAACGCCCATCTCTTTAAGCTGCTTGATCTTCTCGGGATCAGGAGCCTCATATACTTTCCACCAACCAGCATGCAATGTAACGGCAATCACTTGGACGCCTAAATCTTTAAAGGCCTTAGCGACCTTTATGCCTGTATCACCACTGGAGGTGGCGACCACGACGTATTTTATGCCAAGCTCCTTTGCCCTTTCCTTAGCAATCTTAATAGTTCCCTCAGTATTCTGAGGGCCCGGTTTATCGAAGTAACGAATTACCTTATCCATATACATCGCATAACGCCCCAGTACTTTAGATGAGGCAATAAAGTTCATAAAAGTGGATGTTTTATCGACTACTTTCTCTTCCCTCATCCTCTTAAGGTTATAGTTTAGAAGATCTCCTTCCCTGAACTTTTCCATAAGCTCTACGAAACCATCGGTTATTCTTCTCCTAACTCTAGAGTATCATTAAGTATCAATCATGAGTACATCGCTCACGAAGTCCCACTCGGGGTACCTGGCAGGAAGGAGTATACGCCCCATTCACTTTACCTGTCATAGCATGATCCTTCACATAACCACATAATGAGGGAATATCTGGTTATTTTAAGTGATTTCTTTATCTCACGAGGTTCCACTGGAATTAGTGGAATCATAGGTCATGAGAGGTAATTCTCATGGACATACTTGATGAACTCTTCCAGAAGATGCTGGAGTCACGTATTTTCAAGAATAGGGAGGCGCTTAGACCGGATCATGTGCCTGAGACCTTACCTCATCGCGAGGAGCAAATACTTAAGCTTGCAGGTATATTGGCTCCGGCCCTTCAAGGAGCGAGACCTTCGAATGTATTCATGTATGGTAAACCGGGCACGGGGAAGACCGCCGTAGCTAAGTATGTGTTAAGGAGGCTTAACGCTAAAGTGGGCGATAAAGTAGCTGTCGCTTACGTGAACTGCCGAGAAGCGGATACGAATTATAGGGTGCTAGCCGATTTGAGTAGTAGTACCGGTGTCTACGTTCCGTTTACAGGGCTCTCGACAGCCGAGGTATTGAGGCGTTTCATAAACGGGCTGGAAAAGGAAGGGAAGCTTATGATAGCGGTTTTAGACGAGATAGACTCCCTTGTTAAGAAAAGCGGTGACGCCGTCTTGTATCATCTAACTAGGATTAATGAGAAGTTGAGTAACTCTAAGATGGCGTTAATAGGGATAACTAACGATCTTAGACTGACAGAGTACCTAGATCCTAGAGTTAAGAGTAGTCTGAGCGAGGAGGAGATAGTCTTCCCCCCTTATAGTTACGAGGAGTTAAAGGACATATTAGAGGCACGAGCTAAGGAGGCGTTCTATCCAGGAGTCCTTAACGAAGGCGTCATACCCCTTTGCGCAGCATTAGCCGCGAGGGAGCATGGGGATGCTAGGAAGGCGCTCGATCTATTGAGGGTCGCCGGGGAGATAGCTGAAAGGGAGGGAGCCACGAAGGTCTTAGAGGAACATGTGAAGAAGGCTCAGAGGGAGATAGAACGCGACCATGTCGTCGACGTCATAAGAACGCTACCGGTGCACTCTAAGCTGGTCGTGCTAAGCACTTATGTGTTGGAACGAAAGGGAGTTAGGGAGATAACGACTGGTGAGATCTACGCTGTCTATAGGAAGTATTGTAAGGAAATAGGAGTTGAGCCATTAACTCAGAGACGTGTAAGCGACCTCATAAGCGAATTGGACATGCTCGGCATAGTTAATGCTAAGGTGATAAGTCGAGGGAGATACGGACGAACTAGGAGGATTAGGCTTAGCATAAGCGAACAAAGCCTTAAAGAAGGACTTGGAGAGGATACGATATTGAGAGGGCTTTCCATTGCTTAAGCCAGGCAACATCCTTGGAGTTGAGGATGGAAGCTTCATACCACGCATCTCTAGATACTGTATACTGGCTGGAGTGTTGATGCATGGATTGTGCATACGTGACGTATTTCTCGATTATGTAACTGTTGACGGAATGGACGTTACTGATAAGGTTATAGAGTTCACTAGAAGGGCAAGGAGCTTACAACTGGTCATTACAGGGGGAATAACCTTTGCGGGGTTTAACGTATTAGATCCCATTAGGGTTAATGAGGAATGCCAAGTGCCTGTGATAATAATTTCGAGAAGGAAACCGGATAATGAGGCGGTATATAGAGCCCTAAGGAGGCACTTTAGGGATTGGAAGAAGCGGTGGGGCATAATAGAACGCATTGGGGAAGCCATGGAAGTCATTAACATAAAATCCAGTAAATTTTACATAGAGTTGGTAGGAATGAGGTACGAAGACGCCTTGGAGGTACTGGAAGCACTGACCATCTGGGGTAAACGTCCCGAGCCATTAAGAGTGGCAAACTTGATAGCCAAAGGACTAAGCAGGAACCTAGTGGAAGTCTAACATGATAACTTGTAGTGTATCGAGGCGTATGAGTGGGACTATATAAGGAGTTGGGGAGATCCCCATAGAGAGTTGGTATTCCGTTTGCTCCTGCCAAGTCCCTGAGTTGGCAAGTATTACGCCTTTGTACCTTTGAACTGCACATATGTGTACGTGGCCCATATGAAGTACATGAGGTACGTTGCGTATTACCAGAGGATCGTAGCCCATAGGGGAGATTAGGGTACGTGAACCATAGATGGGGGCTAGATGCCTGAACCTAAGTAGTCCTCTCATAGCCTTTATCACGCCTTCAGGGGAGAAGGTAGCACCTGGTAGAGCAGAGAGGAGATCATCAAGGCTACGTCCATGTGATATAAGCACCTTCACTCCATGAAGGGAGACGAGCACTGGATCAGGGAGCACTATGACGTTATCTAGCTCATATATAGGATATGCGTATTCCTTAAAGAAAGGCACATAGGGGAGCCCAGGGGAGGTGGCATCATGATTACCTGGAATCACTATGATCCTTATGTGCTCAGGAAATTGAGCCAGATACTCTGCTACAGCTTTGTACTGCCCGCTTAAATCCTTAATGGCGAGTTCCTTTTCCTGGCCTGGATATATACCGACCCCATCTATTAAGTCGCCAGCGATTATCACGTATTTAACGGATAAAGCGAGTTCCTTCATCCTCCTGTTCCCTTCTTCACCTCTCAGCCAACGCATTAGTCTAAGAAACCTCTGCCCACCGAAGAGCGAGCTTCCCACATGTAAGTCCGAGAGGAGGAGCATGGAGATAGGAGGGGCCTCCCTTGGAGGAGGCGGAGGGACGACCTCAGGCAATATTATCTCCTCCGCCATCAACTTGCCATTACGCATGACGCCTCGAACGCCTATACAGATATCCAGAACTATGTCATTCACCTGTGCTTTCACCTTAGGATCCTCAGGCACTAAAACGTCTATGTTACCGGAGGGATCCTCAATTGAGAGAATGGTGCTCGACGTTACGCTTCGCTTATCGTAAACTAAACCTATCACGCAGACTTCTCCAGAAGTTTTCTTAGCTTCGGCTATTGGAACCGCATCATGCATATCCAGCCTTGAACGAAGTAGAGATGATAACAAAACGTACCTATCCCTGAAGTAACGTAAAAAACCATCGAAGGAGGGATCGACGTTAAGCGTTATCGGGCTTTCAAGAACTTTTATGTCAACATCATATTCGGAAGCCGAGGCCAATCCTACCTGCGCTTTATTAGCCTGCGATTCAAGGTAACGCTCAATCATGTGACGGTCTATCACGTATCGATCATTGGGTATGGCTCTAGTTAATATGTGAGAGATTAACGAGAGGGGATCCTCCACTTCCCGTAGATAGTCAACGGCATCCGGGCTCAACTGATAGCCCCTGCTCAGGGCCACTTTGAGCGCTTGTTTTATGTTATCTCTCATTCCTACCACCTAGGCAGGACTATCTCGCCATCGACACACGATATCACTCGAGTCCTTCCCCTCAGATGTAGTAATGCTGTTATAGCTGCTAGAAAGGCGTCTTCCTCGTGCTTATTCTTAGGGTTATGAGAGAAACAAAGACCTAGCTTAGAGGCTATATCAGATAAGCTTAAACTTCTTCCCCATATGCGCTTTAGTGCCTTTAAGCTTGATCTTGGATGCACCTCTATAACGTTCATTCCGGATTCCTCAAGTAATGCTTTGAGGATTAAGCCGCGTATCGTTAGAGCCTTCATGCCTGGGAAGAGAGGGGGTAACACGGGAAACCCCAATTTATGCATCATACGATCCACGCACCTCATGCGGCCATTCAGAGGCAATGAGAGAGGCGCATCTATTGCTATTAGTCGAGGTCTGGTTTTAGCTATTACTTTCACTATATCTTCCGACGAGTATAGGGTCATACACGTGACAGAGCGTTCATGCACTATCGCTAGACCTGTAGGACGTAGTATGGAACCTGCCAAGTCCACGCCCATGACGAGGAGGTCCATGTCCGTTTTCCTCTGGATTAAAGTTAAGCCCTCAGGTAGTTAAAATCGTGACTAAGAGTTATGATGAGGAATGGATAGCCCAGCTCATGGATATCGAGAGGGGGGTAAGGCTTAAATTTTACAGGTGATATGCATTAATGCCATAAGGGCCGGGGGCGATGGAAGTGATGACTGGGAGGGAATTAGGTAGACACATAATAGCTGAGTTCATAGGTTGCCCTCCATCGGTACTTGACGACATAGAGGTATTGAAAGAGGAGCTCGTTAAGGCAGCTGAGATAGCTGGAGCAACGGTATTGGGAGATGCCTTCCATAAATTCAAGCCTTATGGTGTCACAGGCGTAGTTATCGTAGGAGAATCACACTTATCGATACATACTTGGCCTGAATATGGCTATGCCGCCTTAGACATATTCACATGCGGTAATCATGTTGATCCCTGGAAAGCTTATGAGGTACTCAAAGAGGTATTAAAGCCGAAATACGTAAGCGTCATGGAGCTTAGAAGAGGTGTTGATGTTGGCATCAGGAATCGCCAATAATAAAGACTCTAACTGGCGCTTCATCGTTGAGTGGAGTAGTAAAGGACTTGGTATACTGCATGAAGTTAAGCGCGTAATTTTCTCTGGCCACACCAAATATCAGGATGTGGACTTGGTCGAGACTCCTACTTATGGCATATGCCTATTCCTAGATGGTAAACTTCAAACCTCAAGCGCTGATGAATGGATGTATCATGAAGCATTAGTACACCCCATAATGTTAACTCATCCTAATCCACGACGTGTAATGATAATAGGTGGAGGCGAAGGAATCACCTTAAGGGAGGTGCTTAAACACAATACCGTTGAAAGCGTTGAGATGGTGGATATAGATGAGGAGATAATCGAGTTATGTAAGCAATACCTAAAGGCTCTTCATAGAGGATCGTTTGATGATCCACGTGTTAAGCTGGTGATAGAAGATGGGAGAAAGTACCTAAGTGCTAAGCATAATGATTATGACGTGATAATAGTGGACGCTACGGATCCGTTAAAGGGTAGTCCCTCAGTACCGCTATACACTAAGGAATTTTACGAAATAGTCTTTGATGCGCTGAGGGATGAAGGGCTCATGGTAACTCAAGCGACATCGACCTTTTACACTATTAAGACCTTTACGACAATATGTAATACGTTAAAGGCGGTATTCCCTATCGTTAGGCCCTATCAAGTATGGGTACCGGGCTTTAATTCATTATGGGGCTTCGTCATAGGCTCTAAGCGTTATGATCCTGTAGCTCTTTCGGAAGAGGAGGTAAGGGAGAGGCTCCATAATAGGGGAGTTAAGGACAAGCTACGACTTTATCATCCAGGGTTACATAAAGCGCTCTTCGCACTCCCGCTCTTCTTAGAGGAAAGGATTAATAGTGAGAAAGACATAGCTACTGATGATAAACCAGTGTACGTAGACTAATCCTCTGGAAAATTTTTAATTTCATCTTTAGGTCATTTTTTCTCAGGGAGCGCCGGGGTGGCCGAGCGGACTAAGGCGCCGGCCTCGAGATCTGAAACCTCCTGGGGCTAGAAAGCCGGTGCCCCTTCGAGGGCGCGCGGGTTCGAATCCCGCCCCCGGCGCCAAAATCTTAAAGCCCTCTCTAAGCGGTAGAAAAGTTTGAATTCAAGCATCTTTTAAATCGATGAAGAGTATAGGTCTTCTATTGTTTTGTGAAGGTTATTATCATGCCCTGCATTCCAACATTAAGATTATAGAATTAAATAATTTAGAACTTTTATCCTAAAAATTCGGAAACTAATTCTCTTGTACTATTTTTCATTTAAGGTTACTATGGATAAGACCATGATAACTCACAGCATTAAATACTTAGACTTCATGAATTACATTGGCTATCCTTAAATAAGAAAGAGGATAAAAACAATTACTTTCAGAGGGATATGCAGAGAAGCGAGTTGAGTAATATGATATCTGATGATGAGAAGAAGAGACGTATCGTTAGCTATATCTTCATAATGGTGTCTGTAGTCCTTTTCATGATAGCAACTGTTGAACTTTACGTAAGGCGAGATGACATTAGTTCTCTCCTCATTTATAGCTATTTATGCTTTAGCGCTTACGCATTATTGGGGACAGCACTCGTTATCCTTAACTCTCAGACCTTAAGAACGGCATTTAGTGGAATTCTAAGACTGAAGTTTACGATGAGTGCTCAGTTAAGAGGCATATCGAGGTCGGGAAGAACGCACATTCTATGTTGCCTTATGGTTACTTTATTATGTTACCTCATGCTAAGGGATACGCTACGTCCTGGCTTTCCAAGGGATTACCTGAATGGTACTGTTGCCTTCTATATAGCTAAGGTCAATATGATCCTGCAGGGCTTTACTAGGTATATCCCGCCATGTTATTTCCTGACGAGTTCGTGGTATTGCGTGGAATACCCTCTCTTACGCTTTTATCCTCCTCTCTCTACCCTCGTCCCCCTGTTATTGGCTAAGATCTTAGGCAACGTAGAGTTAACGTATAACATACTATGCTTTCTCGCCTATACCGCTTATTGCCTGGGCATATACTGCTTTTCCGCGAGCTACTTCAATAAGATCCTTTCAGGCCTGATAGCCGCATTTCTTTGGAGCATATGTAACGTAAATCTCACATCCTTTCAGGGCATGTACTGGGAAGCCACGAGGGAGTTAGGGGACGCCGTGATACCCTGGACTCTTCTAGCTGTGGAAAGGTATTTTCAAGGGCATAAAAAGGGGACGGGGATAACTATTGCTTTGATGTGTATGTGGAGCACTCTCTCGAATACCATATCCATGTTCGAGGAGCTCGTGAATTTCACGTTTTACACATTAGTACGTGCGATAACCTCTGGCTCCCTTAAGAAAGGAGTTCGTCTAATAGGCGAAGTCCTAACTTATACAGCGATTACTACGGCCTGGTGGCTCATACCAGCAATCATACCTTATGGTATCTCAGGCTACTTAGTAGGACCACCTGGACCACTACGTTCCTTCGCCTACCTCTTCCTAAATCCTGAGCCTAAAGTAGGTAAGTTCGTGATACAGCTCCCTTTAACGCTACTCGGGCTAATAGGCCTCTGTCTCGGCCTCATCTTACGTTGTAAGGAGATCTTACCTCTTGGTACCATGTTCGTCCTTTGGGTAGCCTTGATATACTCGATAAACGTACAGTGGTGTAGGCTCATACCCATGTGCGCTCTCTTCCTAGCCCTTTTAACTGCTGCGATACCATATAGCATTAAATTAGTCAAGAAGGGCAGCTTACACAGGGCCGCTGATGTTATATCGCTTGCCTTAACTATGATCATGATAGCGCACTACCTACCTTACTATAGTAGTCAATGTGTAGTCGATTATACGGTATTACAGAGCGATGAGTACAGCTCAGCCGTATGGTTATGGGACCATGTCGGGACACGCTATAGAGTTTATGTAATGTACGGCGACCACTATAAGGGATCCCAATGGATCAATGCCTTTAGGCCGGGAATTAGGCAGGTACTCGGCGGTTTCGACCAAGGCATCATAAACATGGGCAAAACAAGATGCTTTGAAGTTGATGCTGCAGTAAAGTGGGGCGACACTGATAAGCTATATAGGCTATGTAAGGAGTTTCACATACGTTATATAGCCATAGATAGCACATGGATGAGGAAACACAACCCTGAGGGCCTTTCGCGGTTGATGTCGGCACCCTTTCTTAAGCTCAGTATTAGGTTTAAGCACTGTATGATATTTGAGGTAAAGGGTATAAGCCCTCTGGATTTAGTACAAGAAAAGCGCAGTTAGTCGGCTCAGTCCCGATAGGGAACTAGTTGCTCAAGCAACCATTCATAATGACATAACCAAGGACATAGGGAATTATCGTGAAGAAGCGAAAGAGCCCCTCTATTTTTAGATGAAGCTCAAGTACAAGGAAATATGCTTTTCTGCCACTCTGTCCCAGCGGGTAAGCTCAGCGAGTTCCCTAGATAGAGCGGCATAGTGTTCTCTGATCTGCTCATCCATCATCTTCATTATGGATCTTCGCAGGTCTTCTACATCGTTATAATGGTATAGTAGCACATAGTCTCCCCAGTCCTTGAACTCCCCGATATTCGGAGCTATCACGGGCTTCCCAAGCCCTATTGCATGATGAAAACCCGAGGATGCCCCCATTCCTACCTTATCATATGGAAATAAGACGGCATCAGCGCAAGTTATGAGCTCTAATAACCTTCTCTTAGGGAGAAAACCCTTTATGATTACGACATCTTCCGGCTTTATGCTTTCTATGTACTTTAACCATTTCCTTGATATCTCATCTTCCGGTGTACTCGCGTGGACTATGTACGTTATCGGCCTGCATTTAAGGGCCTTTAAGGCCTCGAAGACTATGTCGTAACGCTTATCAGTCCTGAAAGCGCCAAAACTCACTAGTGTAAATCTATCAATGGATCTCTTTCCTCTTAAGTTGACTATCTCGGTTCCGTGTGGAATCCAGTGGATGTTAGTATAACCCCAAGATTTTAGAAGCGTTTCATGTTCTCTAGTATGTACTATTACAGCTGATGAATTCTTTATTATCCACTCATATATGAGCTTCCTTATGCAGATCTTGAATTTACGATATATTCCTATTCTATTCAAGAAGAATGGAGACCTCTTAAAGAATAGTTCTAATCTAGCCGGATGAGGCACTTCATGAAATGTGGTAACCACTGGTATTTTCCTTATTTTACAATATTTATATACCGGTAAAATGCCTACACCTATTACTGGGCCTATATTCCTATAAGATCCCTCAAAAAATTGTATATGTACTATATCTGGCTTCCAACTACGAAGTAGCATTATCACCTTTCTTGAAAAATTTTTATTTTTTCTTGCTTGTATTTTCAGTATTTTTACCCCTTTAAATTTTAATGAGGAGATTAAGCATTTACCATATTCACCTGGTATCCCAATCATGACGAGTCGTATCATGTAATGACTCCCCTGCATACACCAGAGAGCCTATACAACGATAACCTGAACTCTCTTAAGCCACAATCAGGATAACCAATTAACATGTACTTTGGAAGCGCTGTTAACGTGCTTATCAATGCGCGTTTTAAGGTCAGCTTACCTTCCTTAGCGAGTATATACGAGCTATAGTAAGCATCCCTAGGCCTGTGATATTGAGTATAATGATAACAGTATGCATCAGCAACTTTAATCCACTTAAAGCCCTTTCTTTCTATCCAACATTTTATGTAATAATCCTCAAGTACATGATAATATGGTGGTATTTTAATGTCTTTTACTAGGTCAGACCTGATTAATGTATTACCAGTAAACCCTCTACTCCCCTTTTTAAACCACACATCAGCTATCCTTCCTTTAGCTAATCTACTAAACTTCCTTGTCAGTATCTCTCTTGCCTGTAGAAAGCGTGTGTCTTTAGCGTTTAATATCTGTTTGTGATCCCCTTCAACGGCTCCCACATTCTCGTTAACATGTTTTAAGGCATTTTCAAACCAGTTACTGCAAAGTATACAATCGCTATCGATGAAAACAAACCACTCGGTCCTCACAGCTCTAATTCCCTTCATTCTAGCTGTAGCTCTAGTTCCACCAGCGTCATCTATGAACTGTATGTGAGGGAATAGAGAGAAACGCTTGTTAAGCCTAATTATAAACTGCAGGGTACCATCCTTGGATCCACCATCAACTACTATAAGCTTTCGGACAGGCACATTATTAGCGAGCGAAAGCAAACAGTTGTAAAAAACGAGCCTTCTCTGTTTTTGTGAAATGCAATCCTTAGTCAGCAATACTGCATCTACTCTCATTATATAGTCGCCACCTAAAGATCGGCAACTGGGAAGATACAGAAGCACCTGAAGATACATCTTATTGAGCTTAGAAGCAGAAGCCCTAAGGTTAGGGAATTAACATACGCCCTAGGACCGTCTCTTACTATAAACTCCTTTAGAATTGTGCTGACGATTCTTATCTTAAGGCTTGACCCATATTTTCCGGTCACGCCTATCTCCCTCGACGCAGTTCAGCTTTAGGCGTATTGCGCATTTTAGAGCCTACATTAATCTGTTTAATATTTCAGGACTGGTAAATAAATATAACTGAGAACCATCTCAAGTGCTATAGCCAAGCAAATGAAAAAGCATAGCTCTATTCATGAACGTCAAGAGGCTAGATTTAGGTTAAGTATTTTTAAGCGAGAGAGAATTTAAGCGATCAATCAAGTTATTATTACGAGATATTCCCCCTAGCCTAGGTGAGGAACCATGAAGGCTAAGAAGGGATATGAGTTTCTGGAGCATACAGCTGACGTTTACGTGGCAGCTTATGGTAGGAACCTGAACGAGGCATTCGCTAATGCAGCTAAAGCCGTGTTTGACGTCATGACCGACGTACGGAAGGTTGCTCCTAAAACAAGCATTAACATAGAGGTCAGAGGCGAGGACCTCGAGGCACTTCTCTATAGCTGGCTCGAACAATTTCTGATAATTTTCGATACGCAACAGCTCCTGTTCTCGGAGTTCGAGGTTAATATAACTCGGGAAAAAGACGGCACGTATCTCCTACGCGGCATAGCCAAGGGGGAGAAATACGACCCTAGTAAACACCCATCGGAAACCGAGGTTAAAGCGATAACGTATTCGCTCATGGAGATTAAGGAGGATAAAGGATTCGCTGTTGTTAAGTTCGTCCTTGATATCTAGTTAGCAGAAAAGCATTTTTAAGGCACCTTCCTTTGAGTAAAGAACGGGTACTTATTATGGTGCCTCCCTTAAAACAAGTAGGGAAGTTCATCTGGGAGATCCCTAGGACGTATAAGGCGTGCATGAGGGTACCAGCTAGGATTTTTTCAGATGAAGTACTGTTAGAGAAGATGAAGAGCGATCTAACGCTAGAACAGGTAGCTAATGTAGCATGTCTTCCGGGAGTTTATAAGTACTCTATAGTCCTACCGGATGGACATCAAGGTTATGGTTTCCCCATAGGGGGCGTAGCGGCAACGGATTATGAGGAAGGCGTAGTGAGCCCAGGCGGTGTAGGATACGACATAAACTGCGGGGTTAGAATTCTGAGGACTAATTTATCATATGAGGACGTGAAGCCGAAGTTGAAGGAATTGATAAATACCCTTTTCAATTACGTGCCTTCGGGTCTGGGCTCACGAGGCAGAGTACGGCTTAGTATTTCGCAGCTCGAGGAGGTACTCGCTTCAGGTGTGAGGTGGGCCGTTGAAAACGGCTATGGATGGAAGGAGGACATAGAGCACATAGAAGAGCAGGGGAACATGAAACTTGCGGATCCCGATAAGGTCTCAAGGGTGGCCAAGGAGAGGGGATCACGGCAGCTAGGTAGCCTTGGTAGCGGGAACCACTTCCTCGAGATACAGATAGTAGACAAAATATACGATCCTGAGGCAGCAAAAGTAATGGGCATAACTCATGAGGGACAGGTAACGGTAATGATACATACTGGTAGTAGAGGACTTGGACATCAGGTTTGTAGTGATTACCTCAGGATAATGGAGAGGGCTGTGAGGAGATATAATATACGATTACCAGATAGGGAGCTAGCGGCTGTTCCAGTTAAGAGCAGAGAGGCAGAGGATTACCTAGGTGCTATGGCTGCTGCTGCTAATTTCGCCTGGACGAACAGACAGATGATAATGCATTGGACTAGGGAGGCCTTTAGGAGAGTTTTTGGGTCAGATCCCGAGGACCTAGACATGAGAGTAATATACGACGTAGCTCATAACATAGCTAAGATAGAGGAGCACATGATAGACAGTAGTAAGAGGACCGTAGTAGTACATCGTAAGGGCGCTACACGTGCATTTCCACCTGGCCATCCCGCAGTTCCTCAGGACTATAGAGAGATAGGGCAACCGGTGCTCATACCAGGCAGTATGGGAACTGCCTCTTACATATTAAGAGGAACCAACACAGCTATGGAGATAACGTTTGGCTCAACAGCACATGGAGCTGGGAGATACCTAAGCCGTGCTGCGGCAGTGCGAAGGTGGCGGGCGAGCGAGATAGAGCGAAGCCTGACCAGTAAGGGTATCATACTAAGGGCTGCGAACAGGAAGGTGGTGGCTGAAGAAGCGCCGGGAGCTTATAAGGATGTTGATAGAGTGGTTGAAGTTACGGATAGGCTCAGGATATCCAGAAAAGTTGCGAGGCTTGTACCTATAGCTGTAACTAAAGGCTAGCGCGAGGCTAAGGCTATACGTTCTATTTCCTCTTTCTGCCTTATTGCATAGCTTCTTGGGTCATTTCTAGCCGCGAGTATTATCTCTTCTGCTAAGCATTCTTCTATAGGTCTGGGATTACTAAATGCCGCCTGTCGAGCGCCTTCCGTTATGAATCGTAAGGCCAAGTCGATACGCCTTTGAGGAGCTACATCCACCGCCACATGGTAAACTATACCACCGTATGCTATACGCGTTGTCTCTTCGCGTGGTGCAGCGTTTTCTATAGCCCGAATGAGCATCTCTATCGGATTTCGCTTGGTCTTGAGGTATATTATATCGAAGGCTCGTTTAACTATATTGTACGCTAGATGCTTCTTACCCGTATTCTTACCGGGACGCATAAGCTTATTTATGAGGCGCTCGACTATGGGTACTTCGGCCTTACCAAAGCGCCTCTTCGCATGCCTTCCCCCGCTATGAGGAAGGTAAACGGGCTTCAGGCATATATAGCTCTTCAGTCCAGGATCACGTATCTCTATGCCCTCAAAGCTCCATTTACCAAAGAGCAATATCTCCCTCTTAGCCACCTTTGCTTCTGAAGCACTAGCTCCGCTCATGTTACCGCATCCCCTTAGGCAAGCGTATATATAAATTGCGTGATTTAAAGTTAACGCATATCCTCTCAGCAAGCGATTAATTAGGGAATAGTAACTTCGGTTTATGGGGGAGGTATTTGAGCGAGATACTTTGGGCTGAGAAGTATAGGCCTAGGACCCTTGATGAGATGGTCAACCAGGAGGACGTAGTACGTAGGCTTAAGGAATTCGTCAGGGAGCGAAATGTACCGCATCTATTATTCGCCGGACCACCCGGTACTGGTAAAACCACTGCAGCCTTGGCACTGGCTCATGAGCTTTACGGTGAAGAATGGAGGAATAATGTGTTAGAGCTCAATGCCTCAGATGAAAGGGGGATACAGACCATTAGGGAAAGGGTAAAGGAATACGCGAGAACCGTGGCTCTTGGTAGGGTACCGTTTAAGATGATAATACTCGATGAAGCGGACAATATGACGAGCGATGCACAACAGGCCCTCAGGAGAATAATGGAGCTCTACACGGCCACGGCCAGATTCTGTTTGATAGCTAATTATCCCTCAAAGATAATAGAGCCCATTCAGTCGCGATGTGCCTTCTTCAGATTCCGCCCATTAAGCAAGGAGGACCTATTCTCGAGGCTTAAGTACATAGCTGAGAGGGAGGGCGTAGAACTTACAGAGGAGGGATTGGACGCGATATGGGAGGTCTCAGCGGGAGATATGAGAAGAGCCATAAACACACTACAGGCCGCCGCCGCCCTAGGGAAGGTCACGGCGGAATCCGTCTATAAGGCCGTAGGTATGGCCAAACCTAAGGAGGTAAGCGAAATGATAAACTTAGCCCTTAAGGGGGACTTCGTAAATGCTAGGGAAAAGCTGAGGGAGTTAATGATAAATTATGGCCTCTCAGGAACTGACATAATAAGGCAAGTTCACAGGGAGATATTCAGCGCAAGAAGCTCAATTAAGTTGCCTGATGATGTTAGAGTGGAGGTAGCCGATCTTGTAGGAGAAATAGACTATAGGATGGTTGAGGGCTCCGATGATGAAATACAGCTTTCCGCGTTTCTAGCAAAGCTCGTCTTAATAGGTAAACGTCTCAGAGAAAGCACGAGGTCTGCCATATGAGCGTTAATGTGCCATGGGCCGAGAAGTATAGGCCTAGGAGATTAGTGGAGATTGTAGGAAATAAGAAGGCCATATCCACACTTATGACATGGCTTAAAAGCTGGGAGAAGGGCATTCCTAATAAGCGGGCAGTCCTACTATACGGACCTCCAGGTGTCGGCAAGACAACGCTTGTCCACGTAATAGCTAACGAATTAGGGTATGAGCTTATCGAGCTTAATGCTAGCGATATAAGAAGGGCGGAGGAGCTCGAGCGCGTGATAGCCAGGGCCCTTAACACGAGCTCTTTATTCGGCACGAAAGGGCGAATCATATTCTTCGACGAAATAGATGGCATGAGTGGAACAGAGGATCAGGGAGGGTTAGCTAAGATAGTTGATATAATAGAGAGGACGCGCATTCCCGTCATAATGGCAGCTAATGATCCATGGGATCCTAAGTTCAGAACCCTGCGCAACCTCTCACTTGTGATAAGGCTAAATAGGCTCAGAGTACACGAAGTTATGAGGATTTTAGGTAGGATCTGCATGTCAGAGGGCATAAAGGCGGACCCGGCTGCTTTAAAGGCAATCGCTACAATGGCAGAAGGGGACCTTCGCTCAGCTATAAATGACCTTCAGGCGGTAGCCCAAGGTAGGAAGTTCCTAACGTTAGAGGACGTACAGGGGCTTGGGAGGAGGATAAGGGAATACGATGTATTTACTGTGCTTAAGATGCTCTTCTCGGCTAGAACCGCAGAGGAGGCTAAGGCAGTGCTTAGCAGATCGGCTATTGACTACGACATGCTAATACAGTGGATCCACGAGAACCTGCCTTATCAATACAAGGACCCAGAAGAACTTTGGAAGGCTTATGATGCACTATCTAGGGCGGATGTCTACTTCGGTAGGATAAGGAGAACGCAGAACTGGTCCCTACTTAGCTACGCGCTGGACCTCGCGACAGCAGGGGTAGCCATGGCCAGGAAGCACCCCTATCATTTCGTAAAGTACCAGTTTCCGAAGAGATTGCTAATGCTGTCAAGAGCTAAGAGCGCTCGGCAACTAAGGGAGGCCATATGCAAGAGGATAGCTAGGCAGATACACGTATCTAAGAGATATGCTAATGCTGAGATCATACCATTGCTTAAGGTCATATTTGAGGCTAATCCTATGATGGGAGCTAAAATCGCTAAAGCGCTTGACTTAAATAAGGATATGATAGACCTCATAACTGGTGACGAACGATGTACTAAGGCGATACTTAAGAACATGCGTCAAATCGAGGAAGAGAAAGAGGAAGGGGAGAGAAAACCCTTCAGCCCGCTCTTCACCTGATAAAGGGCGCTTCCATAAAACAAGGTTCTATAGGTGAGAGAGTTCAGGCACTTAAGCATGGCCGAGACCGCTGAAAGGTCAACCTTGAAGTATACGTGGGGATATATCACATCCCAGAGTATTAGTCCCTCTGGGGGAGCAGGGGGAATCCCCTGCTTGAACGTTAAGCCCTTTCGGAGCATCATCTTCAGCTTCGAGATATCCATACGACCTTCACCGACCCACAGCAATAGCGTAACTAAGCGCCTAATAAGGTACCTATAGAAGCTCCTAGCCTTAAATTCGAGGACTAATAGCTGCTCCTGAGCCTCAATCTTAATCGTTAAGTTCACCCTTCCGCTACGCCATTTAGGAGGCTTGACGACCCAGGTATAATCATCTACATTGGATAACGTGGATGCTGCCTCCTTCAGAGCTGAGAAATTCATGCGCTCGTAAAGAATTAAGGGCACTACATATCGATATATCCGAAGGAGTGCGTGATGACGCGGATGAAAATCTTCCTCGACTACGGCCATTGCCCACAGACAAGCGCTGGGTAATATATGCCTGTTAACACGCGAAAGCGTTATATTCGTTGTTTTATCTACATCGAAGGCCACAACCTGTCCTAATGCGCTGACTCCTTTATCCGTGCGGCTGGCGTAAGACCATCTGGCTGATTTAAAATCATCTATTAAACCTTCTCTGGATAAAGCCTCAAGTAAGAGGTTCTCGACACTTAAGCCGTTAGGCTGCCTCTGGAACCCATGGAAGTGAGTCCCGTCATAGAACACTTTAATCGCTATCCTCTTCCTCACGATGGCCATACTCCCCGCGTTCAAGCCTATTAAAGGCTTCGAATAATTGCTTAATTATCTTAGCCTTAGGATCCTCTTCTCTGAAGCGAAAGATCCTTATTCTACCAAAGGTCTTTTCCTCGATGATCCCCATGTCCTTAAGCTGCTCGAGGTGGGCCAATGTAGAGGAATGGTTTAACTCTGCCCTTCGAGCGATTTCGGATATATTCAGCTCGCCCTTTAGAGCGAGGATCTTAAGGATCTTAACCCTACCTTTAGATGAGAATATATCCTCTATCTTTACATGCCTCAAGACTTTAACCTCCTTAACGACTCAATCAGGTATCGCTCCATGATTTCAGTAGGCACGTCAGGTAAGCTTATCAGGGTCGTCTTACCCCGATACCCCGGTCCTGAGATGCGGGTCATCAGTATGCCGCTCCTCTTCATACTTTGAACGTATTCCCATACTTGAGTATGGCGCCTAGGCCGTTCATTCCATTCCTCACATACGAGCTTATACTCGCGTTCGGCCATCCCTAAGGATATGTAAGCTCTCCCAGATTTCCTTAGGGACCGCACGATGGCTAAAAGCAGGAGCTTTTCATGAACCGCTAGTGAATCTATGACTTCCGTCCTAAGGGAGGGATGTATATCCCTCTTAGCCTTCCTAACATGATCTGGCATCACTCTACTATAGCCCTCCTGTTCGGCATATCGACCGGCACGCCACAGAAGCTCGAGTGCGTATCTAGCATCTCCGGGACCACCTGTATCGAAGCCTGTTATATCTGATATCAGCTTTAGGGTCTCATGACCTACAACGCCTGGTTCAAAGGCTTCATTTACGCGATCGCGAAGTATGTCCATTATCTGCCCCGAAGTATATGGTGAGAAACGTATTATGTTGTGCATCAGAGCGCTGGTTATGCTACGATCTAATGCAGGGATTATGGAGAGATCACGCATGATGAGTATGTAGTTGAACCGGCATTTCATATCCACCTCATCTTCAGTAATTCTTATAAGATCATAGAGTACGTCACCACCAGCAGTCCTCACTAGGTAATCGACTTCGTCTAGGGCTATCAGCAAGTACATGTCCTCATGCTCTAGGATATCTCTAAGTAAGTGCATGATTTCCTGGGACGAGAGGCCTCTCGAGGGTATGGGGCATGAGAGGACCTCGGCTATCCTTCTCATAACTAAGAAAAGCGTACGATCTCTGTGACAGTTCACGTGTACGTAGCGTAATTTAAGGTTCTTATCCGCAGCGTACTTCTCTACCTCTAAGCCAAAGCGCTTGGAGACCACAGTCTTTCCGGTACCAACAGGTCCTGTGATTATGACCTTCTGCGAAACTGAACCAGGCTTGTCCAAGATAACGCGGAAATAACGGGCTAGGGACTGCAGTTGTGCCTCTCGATGCGGTAAGTAGAAGGGGATATAATCAGGAAAAAGCTTGCTCTCATCCCTAAATATCGTAGGACCTTCAAATGCCCTGCGGATTATCTCATGCACGCTTTAACACCACTGCCCCACTAGGGAATGATATTCTGATCATGCTATATATTCACTTCGATTAAAAATACACTAAGAGAAGAGGCTGTCAAAAGTATTCAATCCCAGCGCGTAGGCTTTCGCAATACGAGACTAGGGGCGCACACGCCTACTCCTACAAGATCTTCCAGAAAGTGAACCATTACTAGGAAATCGGGATTAATTAAGTTCACGTGTAAATGCTTGTCCCGTAAAGCCCTGAGTATTAGCTCACCTAATGAACGTTCAAAGGCCTCGCTGTTATTTAGGATACAGCGCCCTTTGCGCCTGCATTTAACCCTAAAGGAAGAGCCAGGCGGAAGCGCCTCCCTAGCTAAGTTTAAACAGACATGAAAAACGTCGGTCAACTGCCTTGGGATGCACAATGCTCTAAGCGGGTAGATATGGTATATGGTGCTCGTGTAACGTTTGTTAAGTAAATCTAACGCCATCTTCAGGGACTTACCAACGCCTAAAAGTATATTTCCCCTGAGCGGCACTTCGTAGATCTTTATCGAAGGATATAGCGGGAAGAGCGCGTCTAATACCTCGCTTAAGGCGTGAATCTCGCTACCAGGACGAGTAGTTATAAGGAGGAAGTTGCCCCTTATTTCATTACATCGAGAGCACATGTCTAATAGGTCATGGTACCTTATAACCTTCAAATAAGCCCCTTTCCCTTTGATTACGGAAATGAGATATATTGATTATCTATGTGATGTATGAACAGGGAAGAGGAGAAGGAAGACATGAGGAAATATAGGTTACTCAAGCTGCTAGTGCTTTCCTTATTATGTCATAGAGACATGCACGGATATATGATAATAAAGGAGGTGCAGAGAAGAACGGAAGGGTTGTGGAAGCCAGCACCAGGCACGATATACCCGCTATTGGCGGAGTTAGAGCTGGATGGATTAGTTAATAAAAGGAAGGAGGTATTGGGGTCCAGGGTCAGATATTCGTACTCTATAACGCTCAAGGGGATTAAGCTACTAAAAGTATACGCTCATAGGCTACGTCTCGTATTTGAGGCACTAGCATCGCTGATGAAACACGTTGAGGATGAGCTTGAAAGGAAAAAGGTAGTGGTCAGCAACGAGGATGAGTGGCTTCTGGAGAAGTTATGTAGAGAGAGGGAGATACTAGGGCTCATAAGGCGACACGTCGATGATAGGATTAGGGAGATAGACGAGATTATAGCGAAAATGGGTAAGCGTAACGAAGGGTCATAATCTAAGCCTCTGATCCCCTAATAAACTTATTAATGATAGTTCCAAGATAGTCTTACAATTAGGGGGGATATCAGAGGTGAATTCATATTATTATAATAAGGAATTAATTGCCATTACGCTTATCATGACGCTAGTAGCTCTCATGATGATATCTTCACCTCTTCATGCAGATAATGAGAGAACTATATCGTTCCAAATGGGCATACTCTCATTATGCATATCTTACAATGAGGAGGTTCAGATAGGTGAGCGCGCAATCATAAGGATAACACTGGTACCAAGGGCTATCATCGTCTTACCGGACAAAGGGAACCTGACGGGTGGCCAGGTACGCGTATATGAGTTGCGTATCCGGTTATATCAAGGCGGGCGCTTAGTATATAATAAGGTGCTGACCAGACATGAAACGTTTAGTCTGGTAGGAGAAGAGGGCATCGTGCCCGAGATATTCGAGAGGGAAATAAAAATCACCATTAGATATCCCGAGGAGCTCAGGGCCACGGTATATCTCGAATATGGTTATAAGTTAACGTATAACTACGGAGAGGAGGGTGATTACTATTATGGAACTGTTACGGCATTCCTTACTAAGGTGAGGAATGAAAGCAAGGAAACATGGATTACAGAGGAGCAGATAAAAGCCATTCAAGAGGAGCTCTCGAGGCTCTTAGCCAATTATACTGCGCTAAAGGCGGATTATGAAACACTATATGTTAAATATCAAGACGTTAAGACGAATTATGATAGCTTAGCGAAGGAATACCTAAAGCTCCAAGAGCAGTATAATAACCTCTTAGCGACCACGAGTAAAAAGGAACCCTTCATGTGGATGCCTTATTACTATAAAATCCCATTACTTGCATTGATAGGGGCTTGCATAACTGGTATAATAATGGTTATCAAATATGGTCGAAGAGCTGAACCTGCCTGGATTTAATTAAAAATTTAAGGATTTTAGGCTTAAATTCATGACAATCTTAATCAATAAGAGGGGAATTTTAGGCTAGTATTAACGAAGACATGCTAATCACTTTTAACAAACTCGAATTCAAAGCCCTTACATTTCAGCTTTTCCATGAGTTCTTTAACATGAGTGACATCATATATCTCCATGGTTATAGTTACCTTAGCTTTATTCGGGCTTAACTCAGGGCTAATTCTATCATGGTCTACGGTTATTATGTTAGCCTTACCTTCTGCGAGCACCTCTAATACTTCCTTAAGCATACCAGGCCTATCGGGAAGTACACCTCTGATCTTAACTTCCCTGCCTTCCAGAACGAGACCTCGCTCGATTATCCTAGCTAGTAAGGGCATGTCTACGTTTCCACCGCTTATCACTACAGCCACATTTTTGTTACTTACATCCAGATGCCCTCCTAATAAGGCAGCTACTCCAAGTGCCCCCGCGGGTTCAGCAACACATTTACATCTCTCTAGAAGGAATAACATAGCTTTTACGATATCATTTTCACTAACTAGGAGCATATCATCGACTAACTCGCTGATTATCTTAAATGTGACGTCGCCTGGCTTCTTAAGCGCCACGGCATCAGCGATCGTATCAGGTGACCTTACCATGACCAGCCTCCTTTCTTTGAAGGAAAGGGCCATTGCAGGTGCTCCTCTAGGCTGTATGCCGTATATTTTAACGGATGGCTTTAATTTCTTCAGGGCTATAGCGATACCCGAAATTAGGCCACCGCCCCCGACCGGTACTAGAACCACATCGACGTTCCTTAAAGCTTCATATATCTCAATCCCTATGGTTCCCTGACCTGCGATAACTAAGGGATCATTGAATGGATGTACGAAGAGGCCCTTCTCCTTCTTACATATTTCCATGGCCTTTGTAAATGATTCATCATATGTAACTCCATGGAGGATTACTTTAGCCCCATACCCCTTCGTGGCCATGACCTTAGCGACTGGAGTATGTTCAGGCATCACTATTATTGAGGGTATGCCCTGTAGTGAAGAAGCGTATGCCACGCCTTGTGCATGATTTCCTGAGGATGCAGCAACACAAACCTTGATACTCCTTTCCTTGGAACTCTTCCATATCTTATAATATGCCCCTCGAACCTTAAAGGAGCCCGTCTTCTGTAAGTTCTCAAGCTTTAGATAAATGCGTCCGCCGCTTAGCCTAGAGAGAGTCATAGACATATCAAGAGGGGTCATATGGATTATGGGCCTTAGCACAGATCTGGCTTCCTGAATAGATCGCCATATCTCATCTACTATACCGCTCATCAGTCTATAACATATCATTAACGAAGCCTTTAAGGATTAAAGCATTAATTAGGTCATCATCCATAGTAGCGAATATTAAGTAAACATCATAAGTAAGGAGAACGTCTTGATGAGGGTAAAATATGATGTCGTACAACGTCGATTATAATGTGATGTTGCCAATGTTTATCCTTACGTCTAGAGATTTATATAAAGTATTAATGACTAATTGACGTATGTAAACCGATGAGGCTTAAGCCATGATGACATGCCCATGACGCATACGTAATCAAATACTAGTGGGCGTTATCAACCCTCGTTCGCCTTCGCCTCAAAAGTCATTATGATGTAAAAATGGCTCTATCCTAGCATATGTTAACCGTGAAGCTTCGAAACCTTGTTCCGCCGTTTTAGCTCTTTAAAGCCGTCTGGATAACCCACGATGACTACGTCAGCTAGGTCTACGAATATTCCCGTCTCAATAACGCCGGGTATTTTCTTGAGGTCATCATGTAATTTAGCGGGATCTTCTACACCTCCTGATACCCACAGGTCTAGTATGATGCCGCCCGTGTCTGTGATGATAGGTCCATACTTACCCTTAGAAGATAGACGAGGGGAGACCTCATAGCCTTTAGCCTTAAGCAATCTAAGAATCATGGTCATTGCACTTGGAATGACCTCCAGGGGTATCGGACGTGTACGTCCGAGTTTCTGAACGAGTTTGGTGTAATCCACGATAAAGATGCGTTTTTTAGCGAAGTAAGCTAATATCTTCTCCTTGGTTAACGCTGCTCCACCGCCCTTTATCATGTTTAATTGCGGATCTACTTCGTCTGCCCCGTCTATATAGACATCTACGTGTGGAACGGTAAGTGGATCGAGCACGTAGAGGCCTTGCCTCATCAGACTAAGAGCTGTGTCAAATGAGGAGGATAGGTATGCCTTTCTAGTAAACCGCTCGTCCATCGCTATGAGTTCTATCAGCTTGCGTACAGTGGTCCCCGTGCCAATTCCTATCACCTTAGCGCCTTGCAAGTAAGGGATAGCGCCTTGTACAGCGCGTCTTTTAGCTAGTTCAATTTCATCCATAGAGGGTACCCAAGGATTAATGTGATCTCGATAATAACATATAGATTAAGAAGGATAGGCAAGCGGAGATATAAACCTATGTTCTATACATCACATGGACTAGGAAAGAATTTTTAAGGGCCCAGAGGACGTAATAGTTGCGAGGGGCGACCTTTATGGATTTTGAGCCCCTAGTTGAGAGGATAATTCAGATAGCCTCTGAGTCATTACCTAGGCTCGCCGGTGCTGGTATAGCACTATTGTTAGGGTGGATCTTCGGTAGGTTACTGGGAAAGGCCTTTTCCGGTTTGGTAAGGAGGCTAGGAATAGAAGAGTCATTTAATAAGACCACCTTAGGAAGGGCTCTGAAGCGCACTAACCTATCGCTGTCATCAATAGTCGATGTGCTAACGAGGTGGTTCATTTACTTAGCGGCGATACTCCTGGCATCGGACATAGTTGGAGCGGGAGTCTTTAGCTCCTTCATAAGGGGCGTTATAGAATATATACCGTACCTCATAGCAGGCTTTATAATACTTACATTAGGCTTCATAATAACGGACTTTATAGGGAATGCCGTCTCAGCTCTAGGCGATGAGTTAGGGTTAGCCTTTTCGGGCGCTTTAACTCTCTTCATGAAGATATTCCTCGGATTTACGGTAGTGATCATAGCTTTGACGGTGATGAAAGTAGATGTCTCGATATTTTACGTATTCGCCAATGCGCTGGCATGGGGCATCGCGGGAGGGCTCGCTGTAGGCCTAGGCATAGCCCTAGGCTGGGGGTTTAAGGATCTGGTAGCCAAGAATGCAGAGGGCATAGTTAGGAACTTGGGAATAACATTTAGTAAGGTTCGGGAAACGGCTACTACAGAGGCCCTTAAAGAAAGGGTGGCAAGGCTTGAGGAGGAGTTAAAGGCGCAGAGGGAGAGGGTGGAGGCCGCAAGGAGAAGGGAGGAAGCCCTTTTGGAGGAGGCCCTAAGGCCCATAGCCAATTTAGACGAGAGATTAGCAGAGCTTATAGATAACACAGGAAAGGTCTCTTCCGTAGCCGATGGATATGAGATAGAGGTAATCGATCCCATTAGCTTCCCATGGTGCTCGGTCGTATTAACATTACAGAATCAGGGCTTCGACGTATGGTTCTCCAAGAAAGGCGATAAACACCTCATCATGGCCAAAATGCGCGTATAATAGCTCATGCTGTCTAACGAATAGCAACTTGACTGCTCATTTCGGTTGGAGGGGGACGGCTCGACTAGCCAATACGTCCCCTGAATAAGGCTGGACTTAATGATGATCATAGTAAATCAAACTTAGGGATTTTTATCCTTATAGCGACCACGAATTACGCCCAGTTCAACGTGCAGGACCCTTCATCGAAGGATATCCTCTAGGCCATGGAAGATCATGACGTAATGCTTCTCCCATTAGGATAGTTCAGGACCACACCTTGAATTAAAGTAACGAGGCACCTCCTTCTCGAGATGATAACATGTGTAAAGTTTTAATTTTGAGCACATATTAAGGCTAAAGGCAATGAAGGAAGCTTCAAGGAATCTAGGGATGCTCTTCGTCATTAATATAACGATAGCCATGTGCTTCAATATGGGCGTAGCCCTATTACCGCTTTACCTAAATGAGCTGGGGGCATCGGTCCCGGAGATAGCATTTACCATGTTCCTGGCCGGACTTACCTCCACGATCCTCATGATAGTTTCAGGGGCTATATCTAACGTACTGGGCTTCAGGATCGTGATAGCAATGAGCTTATTAATGCTGGCATTATCCGGGCCTCCATTAGCTATGTGCAAAAGGTGGGAGGAAGCGATGATCTGGATATCGATGTTGATAGGCTCCATGGGAGCGTTCTTACCTCCAAGAATGTTGCTTATAGCCGAGTTCTCCTCTCCAAGTAAAATGGGAGCAATTTATGGAGCGATGAATATTTCTTGGCCATTAGGTGGCCTCATAGGACCTTTGCTTGGCGGGCTCATAGCAGACGTATTCGGATGGAAGTGGGTCTTCTATCTTGTAAGCATAACGGCGACGGCATGTATACCCTTGAGCCTGATGTTAAATAACGGAAACTATCAAAGAGGGACTAGGAAAGGTTCACAGAACAAGAGAAACTTGGGAGGATTGTTACCTAACCTGATGCTCTACGCATTAGCTCATATATTAATAAGCCTCGCTAGAGGGATGCTGGATCCCATCCTCCCGATATACCTTCAGGAGAAGTTCAATAGTAGTAAGACTCAGATAGGGGCGTTCTTCTCAGTAGGTTTCGGCTTATCGACGATGATAGTCCAGGTGCCCAGCGGTCTCATAGGTGACAAATATGGGCATAAGAGGGCCATGTTAGCTTTTGCCTCGCTTACACCTTTACTGTCAATCGCTTGGCCTCATGTTAACGATCTACTATTGCTGACGCTACTGGGCATGTGCGTAAATGGTCTCTATAGCGGGACCTGGTCTCCATCTATAACGTACATAATCAAGATGACTCCTAGGAATGCGCGTAATCTAGCCGTGGTGCTGAGACAAACCTGTATACGGCTAGGATTCACGATAGGACCTATAGTAGCTGGATGGCTATGGGATACTTTCGGTCCCGTGATTACGTTTTATGGTTCAGCGGCCTTCTTCGCTGCAGCTTTAGTGTTAATGGTACCGTTAACTAATGATAAGAGTGAAACTCCTCGATAGGTCCACAAGGATATATCTTAATAACGCTTCATGAAAGAGATTAAAAGGGAATAGAATGACGATGCGTAAGTTCCTTATCACGATAATCGGCTTGATCATTCTCTGCATAGGAGCTATAATCACCTATACTCATTATGGACAACAAACGGTTGAAACCCCAGAAGACTTAGTTCGCGGAGTTAATGAAATGATGGAGATTAATAGCTCAGCTTTTGAAAATGGAACGACTATTCCAGTTAAATACACCTGTGATGGGGAGGATAACTCAGTCCCCCTAACCTGGAAAGGGGCTCCAAAGGGCACTAAAAGTTACGTTCTTTTGATGTATGATCCAGATGCCCCTCGTGGGATATTTTACCACTGGATTCTTTACAACATACCATTAAATGTGACGAAATTACCTGAAGGTATTCCTAAGAAGGGTATAACGCCATATGGCATACAGGGGACGAATAGCTTCGGAAGAATTGGTTATGGGGGGCCTTGTCCGCCCAGAGGGGCGAAGCATAGGTACGTTTTCCTCTTGTTAGCATTAGATACGAACCTAAAGCTAGGGGAAGGTGTTAGCCCTGGGGAGGTCATCAAAGCTTGTCAAGGGCACATACTTGCATATGCCAAAATAGTTGGGCTTTATGGTAGATGAGCTTAAGACGAAAAGACGCATTAATATGTCATGCCCTTAGTGAGTAGTTAGGGGAGGCCAGGACATGTATGACGTTATAGTCGTTGGGGCAGGTATAGCTGGAATGACGTCGGCATTATATGCTGCACGATTAGAGCTGAAGACCCTTATTTTAAGTAGGGATATAGGCGGCCAGCTGATGATGGCCCCTGAGATACAAAATTACCCAGGGTTCATCTCCATAAGGGGGAGCGACTTAGCGCTTAGGGTGATGAAACAAGTGGAGGGCATGGGCGTTGAAATAAGGATAGAAGAAGTGGTGAACGTTAAGGAGGAAAAGGGGTTCATCGTATATACAGCGGAGGGATCGCAGTATGAAACATTAGCCCTTATATTCGCCTTCGGTAAAACGCCCATCGAACTAAACGTTCCAGGGGAAAAGAGACTCAAGGGTAAAGGGGTCTCCTACTGCGCCATATGTGATGCCCCGCTTTATAAAGACAAGATAGTAGCCTTAGTGGGATTAGGCGAAGTCGGCCTTCATGCAGCTTCCGTTTTATCAGAGGTGGTGAGGAAATGCTACTGGATATTCCCTGGGCCTACGCCTGGAGCTATAAGCCCGAACGTGGTGAAATATGTGAAAGAAAAAGGGAACGTCGTATTAATGCCTCGTACTCAAGTAGTTGAGATAAAGGGGGATGGGAAGGTCTCCTCGATTCTTGTTAAGAGCCTAGAAAGCGGAGAGGTGAGGGAAATAGAAGTGGCAGGCGTCTTCGTGGAGATGGGATATAAGCCTAAAACGGATTTCCTAAGGGGATTTGTAGACCTAAATGAGAAAGGAGAGATCATAGTTAACAGCCTCTGTGAAACATCACGTAAAGGTGTCTTTGCCGCGGGTGATGTAACGAACATTCCCTATAAGCAGGCCGTGATCTCAGCTGGACAAGGAGCTATAGCAGCACTCTCCGCGTATAACTACGTAGCTCAAATAAAGGGATATAGTAGGATTGATAGGGATTGGAAGCACTTACGGGTAAGGCATGAAGAAGAAGGAGGCGGTCTTTTCCTAAGGATTTGAGGTATTCAGATCACGGGATTGTTCAACCCTAATCCTCGATAGCCTCCATTATCTTCTCTATGAAGAAATCATGTGGTACAGCACCTTCGAATTCTACGTCATCATTGATTATGACCTTGGGCACGGCCTGTACATTATACCTTTCTGCTAGTTCGGGAAATTCCATGGCCTCTATTACGTCTGCTACTATATTGGTATTAGCTATAGCATATGCATGAGCTGCTCTAGCGGCTAACGGACAATAAGGACATGTAGGGGTCACGAATACGCGTATGTGAACTGGACTATCTATCTTCACGAGGCTCTCTAAGACTGATTGGGGAAGGGAGGGCTTACCTATTGATGCATCGACGATATCTTCGACTAACACACCGAATTCGTATCCACCCGGCACACCAAAATATCTAACGTTATATCGATCCTTGCCATGTATCACTATGGCGGGAGCTAGATCTAGGTCCATTTCCTTTGCAGTAAGATCGCTCGATGATAGCTCTATGACCTCGAGTTTACTAGTTAAATCGGTTAAGAACGAGAGTATCTTCCGTATTATCTCACATTGAGGGGCATTCTCCTTAGGGATGAAATAAAGCTTAACTTTCCCTTCCATTCTCGAGAGAAGGGATCTTACGGACCTTAAAGTTTCCTCATCCACCCTTAAGCTCATCAGGGCACCCGTCTTTCGTATGAAGGACTTGCATTTAAAAGTACCCTTCCCTATAAGAGAATAAATCCTTTGCATGGAATGCCTGGGTTTTGAGAAACGCTTTTTATCATTACTCGCTTGAAAGAAGTAGGGGAGGTAAATGAAGACCCTTCTCATCAGGGTCAAGGAGATACAAGGCCATTGTGACATACATAAAGTAGGAGATTGCTTTCGACTGGAAGGGGGTAAATTATCCCTCCCAGGGCCAAATAGACATGTATGCATATATGCTCTCGCAAGCCTATTACCCCTCCTCCCAGCGAAGCAGAGAAAGATAGATGAACCGGACGACTGGTTACCGCGTGTAAGGGAAATCCAGTGTCCTGATCCAAAGGGCAGGGTAATCTGGGAGGTAATAGAGGAGAATTAATAAGGGAAAATGGAACCACGATAACTCATAACGACAAAGATGATTTGGAGGGAATTTAAGCCGGTAAATCTCTAAATGATCTTTCTTAATCACTAAACTGAAATAGCTCTCTAATTCCCTCCTCAAGTTCTATGCTAGGCCTAAAACCCAAGCATTTTACGGCTTTAGTTATATCAGCATAGCTATGCCTTATATCGCCCTGTCTAGGCGGAATATGAATCGGGGCTAATTTAAGGCCGCTTAACTTTATCATGATTTTAGCTAGATCTATAATCCGCGTTGGATTCCCGCTTCCTATGTTATAGACTTGATTTACATGTTCCGTGATAAGGGCCCTTTCTATGGCAATACAAACGTCCCTTACATGTATGAAATCACGCGTCTGCATGCCATCACCAAAGATTACGGGAGGTCTACCAGCTCTGATCCGTTCCGCAAACCTCGCTATCACCCCAGCGTATGAGCTATGGGATTGTCTAGGACCATAGACATTAAAGAGTCTTAAAATGACGTAGTCTAAATCGGAGATGCGAGAATAGAGACGTATCACTTCCTCGCCCATGGCCTTGCTGAGCCCATAAGGGGAGATGGGGTCCACGGGATGCGTCTCCGCTATCGGTAAGCTTATGGGATTACCATAAACCGCCGCTGAGCTGAGGTAGATTATCCTGTGGACGTTATTATCCACACAAGCTTTAACTAAAGTCGCAGTTCCCAAGGCGTTATTCTCGAAGTAGGTCAATGGCTTCAATAAGGATTCTTCAACATCGATTAGAGCAGCAGCATGTACGATAATATCATGATCACTAAGTATGCGGACTAGGTTATCATAATCCTGAACGTCCATCTTGATTAACGGTATCTCATGGGACTTGAGGAGTGTAAGAGCGCTTCTAGACGCACGTGAGAGGTTATCGATACATAGTACTTCATAGCCCTTATCCTTGAGGTGCAAGGCTAGATGATGACCGATAAACCCTGCTCCACCTGTGATTATAATCCTCATGATCTCCCTCATGGAGTCTATAGCGTATACCCCTGTTTTAACCTCATGTCCTATAAGACTTTATCCCCTAATCCACGCATAGTTTTCAATATAGTACCATACTTCATGACGCCTTTAGAGATTGTACATTACTGATACATTTCACTAATTAATGACCAGTGTTTTTATCGGAACACAATAATCGTAAAAAGCACGTCTAATGATAATGTATTTATCAGCTTTCCTCAGAATGGGATCTATGTACTTAAGTTAAAGGAAGGGATATGAAAAATCTTTTATCATAAAGAAATTAGCGATTAAGGGAATTTTTATTCATCTATTATCTCGACGAAGCGCTTAATTTCGGGATCTGTAAAGACATCATATTCATCTCTACTTGTGCTTGAAAACTCCGATACGATAGCTCCTTCTTCACCGGCTTGGAACCAGTGGAGCGTATTCGGCGGTATCGTATACTGATCACCGGGCCTGAGAATTATTTCATGTCTAACTGTGAAGTATTTCTCACGTTCAGGTGGTAACTTATAGTGAGGATTAGGGGTAGGAGGGCCTGGGATGTATAGGTAGACGGTTCCCCATCTACAACGGAACGTCTCTTGCTTTCCAGGATCCCCATTTATCGGGGGATGCCTGTGTTCAGGGCATATCTGCCAGGGAAAGAGGACCAGCTCCTTAGCGCAGTATCTATCTGTATTTACATACACCAAGAGTTGGAGTCCTATTTTCTCTAAGCATCCTAAGCCGAAATCCGTTACCTCAATTCGTTCCTTCTCGTCGTCTCTAAGCGCTATACTGGCCCTTTCAAGGTATTCTATGGCCTTCCTCCTAGCTTCCTCATACTGCCTCCTGGTTATGGCCATTTTCATCCTCCTCTCAGACTGATATTTTCCTAAACGCGGTTTTAGCCTTTAATGAGGAGATTCAGAAAATAAGTTAAGAAGACTTATATCGACAAGGGATATATCTTCCCTGATGCCCATGCTCTGTATCATAGCTTGGGAAGATGACATCGCGGGTTTAAACATAGTGAATAACGTGGTATCTTTCGTCGAAGCTGAAAAGGAACTAGTTAATATGCAAGTAGGTAACACTAAGGTTAAGGTGAAGTACTCGGCGAGGAATTTAGACATATACATAGTCTCTACGGATACCGTATTTCTTGAAGGGATAGAGGAATTGACCTCTAAATATGAGGCGATAGCCTTCGCTTCAAGACATGAATCGCGAAGCAAGATGCCTGTGCTTTCAATTCACGTCCCAGGAAACTTAACGGGGGAAGCTAAGTTCGGTGGTAAGCCTTTCTCCCTCTGTTACGCTAATGGAATGCTGATGATCGAACTTTTTAAGAGAATATACGACGCATATGAACAAAGCCCATTTCCTAGAATGGGATGGGAATGTTGTTACGAGGCTACACATCATGGGCCCTACGTTGATGAGAAACCCGCCTTCTACATAGAGATAGGCAGTAGTCCAGAGGAATGGAAGAATGAGAGGGCTGGGGCTATACTAGCTGAAGCGCTAGTGAGCGTCTCTACCATGACGTTTAATAACGCCAGCGTGGTAGGCGTGAGCGGGTTGCACTACGCCTCCAACTTAGCCAGGAAGTGTATGAGGAGGGATATGCCTTTAGGCCACATAATACCGAGATATGCTGTAGAGGCCTTATCGGAAGATAGGGAGAGGCTAGCACTAGCCATAAGGGAGACTGTAGATAAGAGCCTCGGTTTTAAGGGCTTTGTCATGGAAAAGAAAGCCCTGAAATCCGCACATAAAAAGGTCTTCATGGAAGTATTACGTGAAGAGTACCCTCATACCCCTTTAGTTAGAATTTAGCCTCATTTCTCTAACCTCGACTATGCAACTCGGCGGCACATAATCAGTCACGTAAACCTTACGCCCTGCTCGATAGACCTTATGCCCCATAAGCCTTAGTCTCTCCGCATCGATAGTTATTATTGCGATGTCGGAACTTTTTCGCTTAGCGTTCTCAAGGGCATCCGACTCATCGAGCGTTAGATGCACCATCAACCTACGCATAGGCTTGATACCTTCTCTTAAAATCCTCCTAAGGCTCCTCGTAGAAGTTCCATGGTAAAGTACTCGTACCTCCTTATCCTCAGGTAAGGGAATTAGCACACGAATGCTATGCCCATATCTGGCTCTTATTTTGCCATCCTTCACCTCGAACCGTCCTTTCCTGTCTAAGAGAGCGACAGTAATCACATGCTCTTCCCTAAGCCATGAATAGAGGCTCTTATTCCGCCACTTGGTTCTCACAGCATTAACGAGCTCCTTTATAGATGCCCAACCCTCATTATCTATTAAGAGGCCCACCTCGTGGGGTATATGTCTTAAGAGGGCCGCGAGGAGTTTACTTAACCTAAGCCTTCGCACACCGTCTAACACCAGCGTACATCCATAACCACAGTGCGTCTTCTCCTCAACGTATGCTCCGCAGATCCTACAGCGGTAAATGGGAGGTAAGCGATGTTCATTTACTTGTTCATCGTAACCCATGGAGGACCACCCGGATGAGGAATACGCTCATTTCACTAGGGGAAAATGTTTTTGCACCAATATAACGCATAACCTAATGTGAGCCCGCGCGTACTACCCGTTAAGAGACCCATATCGGGAGGAATAATACTCTCATATAGATGTAGTGGGGAATGCAGGCATTGTATGTACGCTTGCTCGCCACGGTGGAGCAATCATTGGATTTCTATAGATGATTTAAGCAAGGTCTTGAGGGGCTTAGCTAAGTTCTTCCCAAGAGGTGATGGGAGCATAAGGGGAGTTAACTATGGGCTACACCTCACCGGAGGGGAGCCGTTTCTGAATTTCGACCTATTACTTCGAGGGGTTGAAATAGCGGAGCATTATGGATTATGCGCTAAGTTTGTAGAGACTAACTGCTTCTGGTGCAGGGATATGGAAACTGTGAGGGAGCGATTGAGGAGGCTAAAGGACGCTGGTCTAGATGGCATGTTAATAAGCGTAAACCCTTTTGTAATAGAACATGTACCTTTTGAAAATATAGAACGTGGTATTAGGGGATCCATAGAGATCTTCGGGGTTAGGAATACCCTTGTGTATCACCCCGCCTTTTATGAACAACTAACTCGCCTCAATATAAGGGGCAAGCTTAGCTTCGAGGATTATCTGGCTAAAATGCTGAGGACCGATCCAGAGGGGATAACCGCGTCCTTTTCCCCATATATCCTTCTTCCCATGGGGAGGTTACCCTATAGGCTGGGACATCTTTACAGGCGGTACCCAGCCAGACGATTCCTCGGTTATTCGTGCCTTGAGGAGTTAACGAGGCCATGGCACATCCATGTGGATTGTTACTGTAACTATATACCAGGCTACTGTGCGGGCATATCTCTCGGCGACGCTAGAAAGCTTGATGAAATAGTACAGGGCGTGGAATTAGATGATAAGCCAATACTTGAGGCTCTGGCCAAGGGCCTTCATGAGCTCTATAGACTGGCTGTGGAGGAGTACGGTTATAGGGAGCTAAAGGAGGGGTACATATCAAAATGCCACCTCTGCTTAGACATACGGAGACATATAGTCATGAACACAGATGAATACAAAGAGTTACAGCCCCGCGAGTTTTATTATCGCCTATGATGGCGTGAAGCTTAAGGCAACACCTATCTAGGACTTACCGGGAGGTACATTAATTGAAAAACGAGAAGGAGGTCAACACTTAATGCTAGAGGTCTTTAATACCTCCTCAGCGATTCTCCTCCCATACTCCTTACACGATTCCAGGGCCTTCTTATTAGGGGTCCTTATAGCTAATACGCCCTCGCCTACTACGCGTATCCCGTGTTCCTCAAGCATGTCCCTTAAACCCTTGAGGCATATCTCGCCATCTGATCTAGTAGCTGTGGAGGTGAAGACACCGCCTAATTTGCCCCTAAGCTTACCATAGACATCTATGGACTCGTCTATCAGCTTTTTAACGGGCCAAGCGGGTAACCTAAAATACGTAGGACTCCCAAGGACTATCGCATCAGCGTTCAATAGATCCGCATTACTCGTCTCTTCACATCTCTTAACTATGACCTCGATGCCTTTCACTTCCCTGGCTCCGGCTGCTATAGCCTCCGCCATCATAGCGGTATGCCCTGTCTTAGAATAATAAACCACTAAGACCTTAGGCAAGCTCACACCCGATATTAATGAATGCTCATTCCTAACTTTAAATTACTTCACTCCGAATCCGAATGAAAAGGGCCATAAGCCTATATTGATCATCTTAGCTTCAATAACCGGGCATTTATAGCGACTATCACCGTACTTATGGACATCAATATAGCGCCTATGGTTGGAGTTAATACTATATCATAGCTATAAAGAACACCAGCAGCCGAGGGTATAGCTACCGAGGTGTAACCCATAGCCCAGAGGAGGTTTTGGCACATCTTTCTATGAGTTTTTTAGAGAGTTCGATCGATGTTAGAATATCTTCATCATTAATAAATCGAATTAATTTCTTAGACTATCATTAACCAACAAGTAACGTTATAGCGAATATTCATGGATCCTTATATAGTAGGTCACACAGGATAGCGTGTTACTTAGCTCTAAACCGCTTATCGTAAAACCGCAAGCTCATTATAAATAAGAGGATCGCTACATAACCTAAGAGACTATCGATCCTAAGAACTCCTAATTGGACACCTTCAACGGTAATAGTATCTCCTATGATCAAAGAGTCTATGGTGCTCGCCAGTACCGTTAGTAATTGCATGGACATAGTAATTATCGCCAAGGTACTACCGACAGTTAGACAGGAGAAGCTCTTGGTGATACTCTGCCTTAGCTTATAATATACTGCTGCCAATAGCGTGAGCCCTATGGATAACAATATCAAGGCCATCCCTAGATCGCCTGGGATGTACTTCCTCAGTATACCTTTTACCATCCCCTCTGGCGCAAGGATCATCACGGACCAGTTATACAGGGATATAAGACCAGACGTTATGTAGGCTATCCCTATTATTAAGGACGTCGAAATGGCTACTGATAATATGCGGGATCCCTCGTTAGACATATCTCCATCACCTAATACCCATCAGATGACCTATCCCTACGATACTCAACGCGACAAAGTACGCCAGAATCACTTCATAAATTAACGCGAGAAGGGAGTATTTCAGCCCTAGTTCATTGCGTATCATAGCTATAGTAGCGAGACAAGGCACATAAATCAGGACGAAGGCCATATAGGCATAGCCTGTCAGTGGCGTGAAGCTCCGCATTATGGCTTCCGTGACTCTCTCTTCTCCTACACCATAAAGTATCCCCATGGTCCCTACGACGGTTTCCTTAGCTATGAAGCCGAAGAATAGTGCTGCACAGGCTCTCCAGTCCCATTTCATCGGTGCGAATGCCCATGCTAACACATGACCTATAACCCCTACCCAGCCCCGTTCAAGTACCTCCGGGGCCTCTAGTGCCTTCGGTCCTAGATACCCTCCTGGACCTGAAACGGATAAAAGCCATACCACTATCACACCTAGCAGTATCACGGTACCGGCTTTAAAGAGGAATCTCTTGGTCCTCTCCCAAGTCTTAAAGACTACATTACTGAGCTTAGGAGACAGATAGGGAGGTAATTCCAATATGAAGCCCGTGCTTGGCCCCTTGAATATAGTCTTCCTAAAGAGCCAGCCCACGATTAGCGCTAATAGGATGCCCAATGCGTACAAGCTCAGTATGACGGCACCTGCATAGGCTCTTAGCACCGCACCAGCTATGACCATATATACAGGCAATCTGGCATTACATGAAGAGAGAGGGGCTATTAAGGCAGCCACCTTCCTTTCGTTTTCATCTTCTATAGTTCTAGCAGCCATTACAGCTGGCACATTACACCCGAAGCCTATAACTAGGGGTATTGCTGCCTTCCCGGGAAGATGGAAGCTGTGAAATATTTTATCAACGATGAAGGCTATTCGAGCCATGTACCCCACGTCCTCGAGAAGTGCGAATCCCAGAAAGAAAAACGCAATTACCGGCAGAAAGACCAATACGCTCCCTATCCCTGCTAGAATTCCGTCCGCAAGAAATGACTTAAGTGATTCAGGAAGACCTGGAAGACTTAGGAGCCAATCATGGAGCCAGTGATTCATGACAATATCTATCGTATCAACGAGGGGTGCTGAGACCTCGAAGGAGAACCTGAAGAGCAGGTACATTATGGATAGGGCGATAGGCATACCAAGGACCTTATGCGTGAGCACGAAATCCAGTAGATCCGTTAGCGTTACCTCGGGTGTTTTAATGCGCTTTAACACTTGTTGTGCTATCTCAAGCGCCTTCCTATATCGGCATTCCGTAATATAGGATTCGAGGTCCTCAACCCTCCTTCTAAGAGACCTCTTTGATCTCTCTACCTCTTCTAACATCCTTGAACCATGAGGTAACTTACTGACCTTAGAGAGTATGTCCTCGTCTCCCTCGAGGAGTTTCACCGCGATCCATCTAGATGGGTATTTCCGGCAGAGCCCAGGCGCCAGTTCCTCTAACAGGGATTTCAAGCGTCTAATTTCCCTCTCTACGTCAGCACCGTAGTCCACTATTCCTACATAGGTACGCCGCTCTTTCATAGCGCTTAGAATGGCCTTCTTGAGCTCATCGATGCCGTATCCCTTAGTAGCGATGGTTGGTACTACGGGCACCTTTAATATCGATTGTAGTCTCACGTAATCAACCTCGTACCCTTCATTTTCAGCAATGTCGATCATGTTTAAGTCCAATACGACATTGGCGCCTAACTCAAGAAGGGAAATGGCTAAGTAAAGGCTTCTCTCGAAGTTAGCAGCATTCAATATACAGACCACTACATTCGGTCTCTCCTCAACTATGAAATTCCTAGCGATTAGTTCATCAACGCTATATGCGGTTAAACTGTAGATACCCGGTAGATCTACTACCTCTAACTCATTATCTCCAATCCTTATCTTACCTACCTTCTTCTCCACGGTCACGCCTGGCCAATTGCCTACCCAAGCTCGGCCGCCCGTTAGTTGATTGAATATGAGCGACTTACCCACATTTGGAATACCAGCGAGGGCTACCTTCATGCGCTTCAATTTAATGTCACTTACAACGCTCATTGATTCCCAACCTCCTCAACGAGTATCTTCATGGAGATCCCGAAGCCCAGAAGAATTCTTCCTCCCATACGATGATAGTAGCAAGAGGTAAGCACACATGAAGGACGTCCCTGGGGGACACTACCGCAAAGGACCTCAACTATGGTAGGGCCAGGACCACGGGACTTCACTACCCTTAAGAGCTGATTCTCGAATATGCCAAGCTCCCTTAACCTACGGGCTAATCCTCTTCCCGCCTTTACCTGAAGAACTTTGACCACGGCTCCCTCATGTGCAAACGCTAAGGGCATCAAACATCATTCACCTCTTTAACCAGCACGTACCTTGCCTCAGATTTCCTAACGCTAACGGGAATTCCTCTCACGGAGACTTCGATGGGATCACGCAATGGTGCAACTCGCATGACTTTGATCTTTAGGCCTGGCAGTATCCCCATATCCAATAATCTCCTCTTTATGAAGCCCTTGCCCTCTATTCTCACGATGATGTACGTCTTACCGATTTCGGCATTTGAGAGCCTGATGAATCCGGTCTCTTCATCCTGTGCCTCGATATCTCCTGAGCCCTCTTTCACTATTCGTCCCTCTGTTAGCAATACCTAACAAAATTAGGCATTACTAATATTTAAGACTATTTACGTGCAATTGCACGTAAATGGTGAGACCAATAACGTCAAGGCCTATAGGATGATAGATGTATAGCACTAAGAATGAGGCTTTACCTCAGACGTAGCCGTCTCTTACATTCCTCAGGGAGTTCTCCACATTCATAGAAGTACCTAAGCCTCTCGAGGAAGTTCATGAAACCTTGCCTCTCTATATGCCTGTTAATGAAATCCAGGAATAGTCCTATTCTGCTTATCGTCTCCTTGTGAATCCCATGTTCAATATAGCAGGCATCTTCCTCGGCGATGTCTTCCGGTAACATCAATACCTTCCTAAGGAACTCCCTTAATTTTAAGTGATCCTCGTAGATCTTAGAAGCGGCCTCCTCTCCTTCTCGCGTTAGTTTAATGAGCTCCCTCTTCTCGTACTCTATATACCCAGCCTTGACAAGCCTATCCAGATACCCAACGACCGTCGAGGGCTTAACATGAAGCATGGCGGCTAGATCCCTAACTCTAACTATCTTCTTCTCCTTCTGAAGGATGTATATAGCCTCAAGGCAATCCTCAATCCTCTTGCCATAAGGAGCACGCCTACTCATGAACACACCTAAACGCGCGATCAGCTTAAT
Organism: Thermoprotei archaeon; assembly: GCA_021162845.1. Classification (GTDB taxonomy): domain Archaea; phylum Thermoproteota; class Thermoprotei; order QMSL01; family B3-G16; genus JAGGXX01. Next base: position 39,519 of record JAGGXX010000016.1, read on the forward strand.
TGAAGTGCTTACACTGTATAGGAGGTGAAGGACTCATATAAAAAGAGCGGTACTCTGACTTAAGAGCTAAGTTCTCTGTGTCACTATTTTGAATTCCTTCCTAAATAGAGGATTGGAGGACTCGTGTATGAGTGTTATTAGCTATAGCTTAAAAATGGTTAAGTAGAAAAGAGCTATGTCATTTGTGAGCTTTTTACCATTTTGCAATTCATTAATTACTAAGGGTTAAGAACGTTCATTTAAACCACAATAACGAGATCTAACCCATAGTTAATAAACTTAAGTAAAGACTAAATCATAAGGGGCTATGTAGAGGACTGTTAGTTATGAATATAATGGAATATCTTTGTAGGGAGGCTCATAGGATAACGACTTCCTCCCTAAGCGACCTAAAGGATCCAGAATACTGGTTTAGGACTAAGTCTAGGAGACGAATGCAGTTCATAGATATGCTCGGCTTAACAAGTTATATGGATGGGAAGCGATCACCTCCAGAAGCCCACGTAACTGGCGTAACAGAGCGCGAAGGGTACAGGATTGAGAAGCTCTATTTCCAAAGCCTTCCGGGCTTATATGTCACTGGTAACCTCTATATTCCAGATCATATTAAAGGGCCTAAGCCCACGGTACTGTACTTATGTGGACATTCATTCGATCAGAAGTTCCATTATCAGGTTCATGGGCATAAATTCGCTCAGCTGGGATTTGTGACGTTGATGATTGAGACTATCCAGAAGGGTGAGATACGTGGCCATCACCACGGTACATACCATTATGGATGGTTTAACTGGTATAGCCTGGGATATACCCCAGCTGGTGTGGAGGTCTGGAATGCGATAAGGGCATTAGATCTCCTTGAGACCATACCCGAAGTCGATCCTAAACGCATAGGCGTGACCGGGATTTCAGGCGGAGGGGCTATGAGCTGGTTCACAGCTGCTGTAGATGAACGGATAAAGGTCGTTGCTCCTGTATGTGGAACGGCAACCATAGAGTCACACGTATGCAAGGGGACCCTTAGCGGTCACTGTGATTGCATGTTCTGGATAAATAATTACCTCTGGGATCTAACGGATGTGGGTGCGTTGATAGCTCCCAGGCCGTTGCTGATAGCCTCAGCAGTAAGGGATTGGATATTCGATATAGAATCCGTGAGGTACATATACGATAAGCTCAAAAGGCTCTATGAAGTCATGGGCAAACCCGATAACATCTGTTTGATAGAGACCCCAGGAGGGCATTCATATCATAAGACATCACGATGTATGGTGTTCAAGTGGTTCCTTAAGCGTCTTAGGGGAATTGACGTCCCATTAGAGGAGATAAGCAGTTTAGATGAAAAGGACGTAGCCCTGGAGCCTTCTGAGAGATTGAGGGTATTCGATGAGGGCCCACCTTTAGACGAAAGGGTAACTACCGTTCAGGAGTGGTTCATTAAACCCGCTGGTCCACCTAAGATAGATAGCGCGGAGGAGCTTAAGGAGTATAAACATATGCTCATCGAAAAGTTACAGGAAAAGGTGTTCTATGCGTTTCCCAAGGAGCCCTGTGATCTCGCCATGAAGATAGAGCTAATTCAAGAATCGACCTCACAGAGAGGGGAGATATGGCTTGGATATAGAATTAGCTTTACGCCAGAGGAAGGATGGAGGCTTCGCATGCAGATCCTTAAACCGGGCAATGTTAAGGGACCTGTACCGATACTTGTGTTCTTGGCTAAGTCCGCTAGAAACCTATGGTTCGGGGACGAACTCATCCAAGGTCTGAATCCTCGATGGGCGAGAGCCTTCGTGGAGGTCAGAGGTGTAGGAGAGACCTCCTGGAGCCCGGATTTACAATGGTTCATTCGAAGAGCAGCCATGCTAGTAGGACGGACTATAGCTAGCATGCGAGTTTATGACACGCTGAGGGCTTTAGAAGTGTTAAAGTCTCTGAGCTGGGTCCGTAAAGATAGGATAGCTCTTATGGGAAGCGGAGAAATGGCCTGCATAGCGCTATACGTGGCCTTACTTAAGGGCGATATCAGCTCCGTCGTACTTCACCGACCTCCGCCTACGCATAACATACCTTCAAACCCTGACGGCACAGGGGAGGCTATAGAGATGTTGAACATACTGAGGTATACGGATTTGCCGTACGTAGCTGGATTATTATGGCCGACGGAATTAGTCTTCCTAGGCCCGAGGCCTAGGTCCTATTCCTGGGCTGAGGAATTATACACTAAGCTCGGACCTCCGGGATTAGTGCGGCATATTAAGAGCATTACACAATGGCCAGCTGACTAAGAACTCCTTAACCTCTATTATAAACCTCAGAGGAACAAAGGGGGGTAAATGTTAGTGTTATTCATCATACTATCATCGCAATTTTATCCTCTCTATAGTTATGTGGCTTTTTAGCCCTGATGTTACTAGGTAATATCCTGTGATAATAGCGCTTTATAGCATAATTCATTATCAAGATAACTTTTCAGGTGAAACAGAAACTTTAAAGTTTAAACAAAATCCTCAGAACGCGTCTATTCTTTAATTTATGTTCTTAGAGACCTCTTTCATAGACTGACTATTTGTTATGAAATTCTACGGGCATCAGTTTAATAAGATAATTCTGTTATTAGACGGAAAATTAATTTAATGAAGCTTTATTATCAAACGAGCTTTAGATTTAACTTCGGGGTAAGAGATTGAATGAGATAGTATTATCTAAGGGAGAGATCTCAGTAAAAATTGAGCCCTATCCACTCTCGATGACTGTTTATCGGAATAACCTTCCTATCTTAAGGAGACTCAGCAATGAGTTTGACTTGGAGTATAGAGGACGTACTCATAGCTTTAATCCTAAGACCATAGAGAAGGATGAAGGATGGGCAGCCCTAAAGGATGAGAGCCTCAGGCTATCGCTTGGGGTCAGGATACTGGAGGATTCCCTAGAGATCTCCTGGAAGTCTGAAGAGCTCATTAACAGCGTGTTTGACTTCTGGGTGGCTGTTAATGGGGGAGGATGGTATGGACAGGGACAGCTCAGATTTCAGGTCTTCCCCCTTGACGGCCATTTTTCAGCCATGAAGCCTTTTCTAGCGAATAATATCCAGGTTCCATTCTGGGTTAACAGAAACGGCTGCGGGATATTAGCGGATACTTACGAACTCTTCGAGTCTTACTTCAGTGAGGGCATCTTAATTAGGGGACTAAGCACGAAGTCCTTCACCTACCACGTAATAGTAGGGAAGGATGTCAGCGACGTTAGGAGGAAGTTCCTGAGGAGGGTGGGGTTGCCGGAAAGAATGCCTGATGGGAGGATTTTTGCTAGGCCTATCTTTTCGACTTGGGCTTATTTTAAGAAGGATATAGATGGGGAGAAGGTCCTGGAATTTGCTAGGGAGATCAAGGAGCACGACTTCCCATGCAGTGTCGTGGAAATAGACGATAAATGGGAAAGAAATTATGGTGACTTCAAGTTCGACCCCGATAAATTCCCTGATCCTAAGGGTATGATTGGTGAGATACATGGGATGGGCTACCTAGTAACCTTGTGGGTATACCCCTTCATAAACTGTGAATCAAAGAATTACGAGTACGCCAAGTCTAAAGGATACCTAGTATTGGATCCAGAGAAGGATGAGCCAGCCAAGGTTCGATGGTGGAACGGTGAGGGTGGATTACTAGATATAAGCAACCCAGAGGCCAGGAATTGGTTTAACGGTCTTCTGGAATCGCTGAAGGAATATGGAATTGATGGCTTTAAGTTCGACGCTGGAGATGGACTATTCTTCCCAATGGTCGTGGATAGCGGGATCATTAAGCTAGGTAGGACGTATGGGGATTTGACCCCGAACAAATACACTGATGAGTGGTTAAGGTTCATAGCCGAGAACCAGTACGACTTAGCAGAGGCTAGGGTTGGCTTTCTAGCGCAGAGATACGGGATAGTGGCCCGTGAGGGGGATAAGGAATCTAAATGGGGCTTAGATAACGGCCTGCATGCCGCCATAACTCAGGCTCTTACACTCTCGATCACGGGATATCCTTACATAATGCCGGACATGATAGGTGGGAACGAATACCGCTTCAAGTGCGACAAGGAACTATTCATCAGATGGGTCGAAGCGACTATTCTGATGCCCATCGTGCAGTATTCGATACCCCCATGGAGATTCGACGATGAGACCGTAGAAATATCCAGAGAATATACATTGCTTCATGTAGCTCTAGCTGATTATTACGTGGAACTTGCAGAGAAAGCGATGAGAGAAGGAGAACTGATATTATGTCCATTAGTCTTAAGATGGCCTGAGGATGAAAACTGTGCGACAATTGATGATGAATACTTGATAGGAAACCTTTTAGTAGCACCTATAGTTGAGAGGGGGAAGGAAGAAAGAGAGGTTTACTTGCCAGAAGGGATCTGGAAGGACTTCTGGAGTGATGAGGAGATAAAAGGCCCTTCAAGAATTACTGCGGAAGCACCATTAGATAAATTACCCCTTTACGTGGAGGTGCATGATAAAGCGCTATTGGCAATGCTTAAAGAGGCGAAAAAGAAAATATTTCAATCAAAATAAAGCCAGCCATCAGCTAAGAGATGCTAGGATGTCCTTAACATATCGAAGATCTTTTTTAGTTTGTTCTATTATCTCATTTAACGACCTTCGGTATTCACTATGAAGGGAGATAGGGCCATCGAACTTCATCCGCTTTAAGATACCGAAAACATCCCTCCAAGGAACTAGTCCTTCCCCCAATGGAACCACACGGGCCTTCCATGAGTTTTCCTCTTTAAACCACGCGAAGTCCTTAACGGCTACTACGCGTATCTTATCGCTTAAGATGTCCATGCCCATGATCCAACCCGATAAACCGCCTTCAACCACCATATGCCCTGGATCCACGTAGGCTCCAATCAGGTCAGGGTTAAAGTCTCTAAGAATTAGCCATAGTATCGTGGGTTCAGCCGTTAAGAAGGGACCGGAATGAGTATGTATAACTGCTGTTATACGATGCCTCTTGCTTAATTCCTGGATTCCCTTGAGAGCTTCACGAAGTTCGTTAATCTGATGCTTAAGGTGCCCAAACCCTCGGTATTCCCAGTAACCTAACTTAATGTACCTTATACCACATTCAGCGGCTACACGAAATGTCTCCTCAGCATAAGGCTCCCTGGCATTGGTTATCGCTGTAGTTATCATGGGTACCGAAAGCCCTTTATCCTTAAATATGTCCACGGCTTCAGGAAGCCTTTTACTCACGTCTTCAGGCCTTATATAGCCATTAGGCCTGACCGTTAGGTCTATTCCATCAAATCCCATTTCAGCTGCTAAATCCGCGAATTCACGTAAGGGCATGACCTGAAACTTCTTGGCAAATAGTAACAATTGCACGAAACCTCACCTAGCCGCCATTATGCGTTCTACGAGTTCCATGGTTTTAACGGCATCCCTGAAGTTAGTTTCAGGCTCTTTATCCTCCTTTATGCAATCTATGAAGTGTCTATCTTCCTGGTAGTACCCGTATAGCACATGAAAATCCCTACACCCGTTCACGAGATCCAGGTTCTTTATGATCTCCACCTCGCTATATGGCCTATCGTCCTTTAATATGTAAGCTTTCTGCTCCTCGGGAGGCTCTAACGGCACGTTCACCAACGCATAGATCCCCTTAGAGTGCATCTCAAAATAATGTATACGACCGCCTGAGGAGTAATTCGAACATAGGTGACCTATGCACCCACTTCGGAACTTGATCAAGGCGTTAAAGCTATTCGGATAGTCAGCATAGAAGCTTTTAATGTAACTAACAACCTCCTCGACTTCGCCTCCCATGAACCTAAGGGCGTCGACTGCGTGTATGACATCGGCTACTAGGTAGCTTACGCGGCCCCAGGGCTGATCACGACCTATCATATTCTTGTGAAAGACGGCGATACAATGCGTCATGTGTCCCCTTTCCTCGACTATGCGCTTTGCCTCCCTGAAGACCGGGATGAACCTCCTGTTAAAGCCAACCATCGTCTTGAGACCGTGTTTTTCGGCAAGCCCAGCCATTCTCCTCGTCTCACTGGACCTGATGCCCGGTGGCTTTTCTATGAAGACGTGTAATCCGCGCTTTAAGCACTCCATTACGATCTTCACTAGGGGATCAGCATTAGCATAAAAGCCCACCGGAAGGGGAGCCATGATCACATAGACAGCATCTAAGGACATCTTCTCAAGCATAATCCTGTAATCCTTAAACCGGTATTCCACCCCGTACTTATCAGCGGTAGCGTTAAGCCTATGTTCATTTAGATCGCAGATGGCGACTATCTCCACATCTCTAAAGCTAGCTAAAGAGGGATAGTGGGCCTTATTGGCATGACTACCAGCACCTATAAACCCTATCTTAATTCTATCCATGAGCATTACCAAGACATGAATATACTTCCACTAGCATTAAATCCTTTAGCGGAATCAGCGACCTTTATCAATCGGAATCATAGTGATTCACTATTTTAAGGCAGTTTTCATGAAGCCCGAGGTGTAATATCCTTGATCAGAAGCTGAGCAGAGGCTAAAAATTCAGAGGACTTCCTTAGCGTGATATTAGATGAGGATAATGTTAAATATCATTAATAATTGAGTAAAAGAGCAGGGGTGTCGTCCCTTGAATGAGAAGGTAGCAGTCTACATATCGAGGGAGCTTTATGAACGAGTAAAGAAGGAAGTTGAAGAAAGCGGAGGGGAGTTTAAGGACGTATCAGAATACATAGAATTCGTACTTGAAGAACTTCTTAAGGAAGAGAACGAAGAGGCGGTCTATACTAAGGAGGAGGAAGAGGAGATAAAGAGAAGGTTAAGAGCCCTAGGATACATGTAACACGCAGGGCGGTGCACGGCATATACTGCCTAGATAAAAATTTTAATTATATTTAATTAGGAACTACTTATAGGGATCTAGGATGGCCAGCGAAGGAGCAAGCGGCAAATATACTACAGTCTCCATCCCGGTTACGTTATATAGGAGGATCAAGAAGCTTATCGAGGACACAGGCTTCACCTCAGTATCCAGTTACGTAACTTACGTTCTGAGAGAGATCGTGGCAGCTCATGAGATGGAGAAAGGCGAGGAACCCTTTACTCCTGAAGATCGTGAGAGGATTATCGAAAAGCTACGCAGGTTAGGCTATCTGGACTAGGGTGGGGGGCTTGGTAGCTAAACCGCATGGCGGTAAGCTAGTCAATAAGGTCTCGAGGGAACCCAGGAGAAGCAGGCTTTTAGAGGAGGCGCGAGAGCTATATCAAATATCATTGGATTTGGATACAGCAGTGGATGTAGAGAATATTGCCCATGGCGTTTATAGCCCTCTTGAGGGCTTCATGATTCAAGATGACTACCTTCATGTCCTGGAGGATATGCGTCTGAGTGATGATACTCCATGGACTATGCCCCTGATCCTAGACTTAGACCCTAGGAAAATGAGGGGAATCTCAGAGGGTGATGATGTAACATTAGCCTTTCGTGGAAGCCCACTAGCGATCCTTCATATTGAGGAGATATACGAATGGGATAAGAAGCGATATGTAAGGAGAATTTATGGGACCACGGATCCGGCCCATCCAGGCATAGCTCAAGTTATGCAACGCAGGGAGCTTTTGATCGGAGGGCCAATAGAGCTGTTAAGTAATGTCCCGATATCGCCTAATTTCGAGCGCTATTTATTATGGCCCGCTGAAACGCGTGTGTTGTTCGAGGAAAAAGGATGGAGGAGGATAGCTGGCTTCCAAACCAGAAATGTACCCCATATGGGGCACGAATATATTCAAAAGGCGGCACTCACATTCGTAGACGGCCTCTTCATAAATCCTCTAATAGGAAAGAAGAAGCCTGGGGATTGGCGCGATGAAGTGATCTTAGAAGCATACGAAGCCCTTATCAGGTACTATTACCCTAGGGACGCAACAGTACTGGCCATTTTAAGGACCAGAATGAGGTATGCCGGCCCTAGGGAAGCCGTACATCATGCGATCATTAGGAAGAATTTTGGGTGTACTCACTTCATAATTGGAAGGGATCACGCTGGTGTGGATAATTATTATGGGCCTTATGATGCTTGGCAGATCTTTCAGGAGTTTCCCGATTTGGGCATAACCCCGCTCTTCATCCGCGAAGCGTTTTATTGTCGTAAATGCAACGGCATGGTGAACGAGAAGATATGTCCTCATGACGAACAGTATAGGATTAGGATTAGCGGTACAAGAATACGGGAGATGATCAAGAAGGGAGAGATACCGCCTTCGGAGCTCATGCGACCTGAGGTAGCTAAGGCTATTCTAAGGTTTAAGGAGCTATTCGTGAGATGAGCGACCATGAGGAAGCTATTAGTCATTGGGTTAGACGCAGCACCACCTCGCCTCTTATATGAGGAGCTCGTGGGTGAGCTACCTACCTTAGGCGCCCTCATAGAGGAGGGAGCTCGTTATCAATTAAAAAGCTGTCATCCACCGATAACAATTCCGGCCTGGGCTGTTATGACGACGGGGAAGACGCCTGGCGAGCTCGGCTTATACGGCTTCAGGCATAGAAAGCCCGGAGCCTATAATGAGTACTGGATCGCCAGTTCTAGGAGCATACATTTTCCCCAGACATGGGACATCCTCGGAAGAAGAGGGTTGAGGAGCGTAATCGTAGGGGTACCTCCAAGCTATCCTCCACGCCCCATAAGAGGGTACATGATCAGCTGCTTCATAACGCCTTCTAATGAGGTACGTTTTACATGGCCCCCCAGTTTAAAGAGGGAGCTGAAGGACTACATATTTGACGTGGTATTCCGAACGAATGAGCGGGATAAGCTCATCCAGGAGCTATGGAGGATGACCAAAAGGCGTTTCCAGGTCCTGAGGATGTTAAGCAGAAGGAAATGGGATTTCTTCATGTTCGTCGAGATAGGAGTGGACAGAGTGCAACATGCCTTCTGGGGATATATGGATAAGGAGCATCACAAGTACGAGCCGGGTAATAAATACGAGGAGGTGATAAAGGAGTACTACAAGTTGATAGACGAGGAGCTTGAACAACTCCTTAAAGAGGTACCTAAGGATGCGATAATAGTCCTGGTCTCCGATCATGGAGCTAAGAGGATGAAAGGGGCCTTCTGCGTGAATCAGTGGCTAGCCGATGAGGGGTATCTTAAGTTAAAGGAGGAGCCAAAGAAGCCCGGTATGGAGTTAAGGGAAGTGGAGGTAGACTGGAGCCAGACGACTGCTTGGGGATGGGGAGGATATTATGCACGCATATTCATAAACCTAAAAGGAAGAGAGCCCCATGGCTATATAGATAAGAGGGACTATGAAGCTATCAGGGACCAGCTTATACGCGATTTAGAGAGGATAAGGGGACCACATGGTGAGAGGTGGGATACTAAGGCGTATAGGCCCGAGGATCTCTATCAAGAGGTTAAGGGAAGTCCACCAGATCTGATAGTCTATTTCGATGATTTAAGCTGGCGCAGTGCGGGCACATTAGGATGGCCCACTAATTACCTAAGGGAAAACGATCGGGGGCCAGATGATGCAGTTCATGATTGGTACGGGATATACGTAGTACATGATCCCCAAGGCACGATCGAAGTTGGAGAAAAGGGAATTATGAAGATAGAATGCATTAATGATCATCTATTAGAGTTGATAGGTGTCTGAGGTGAGAGGAGCCGTTATCTGGTTTACAGGATTACCAGGAAGCGGCAAGACCACGGTAGCTAAAGGGGTTATGAGGCGGCTTAAAGAGATGGGGTATAAAGTCGAGTTGCTTGATGGAGACGAGGTCAGGAAGTGGTTAAGCCCAGAGGCAGGTTTTACAAGGGAGGACAGAGAGAGACATTTAATTAGGGTAGCCCATGTGGCTAAATTGCTAGCAAGAAATGGGGTACTAGCCCTCTGTAGTTTTGTCTCTCCATATCGATACGTGAGGCAGAGGGTTAGGGGCATAATTGAGGAGGAGGCGCCTTTTGTGGAGGTATACGTCAGGTGTAGCTTAAATGAGTGTATGAGGAGGGATCCCAAAGGCCTTTATAAGCGGGCTTTACGAGGTGAGATAAAGCATATGACGGGAGTAGACGATCCATACGAAGAGCCACTGAAGCCAGAGGTAATCGTGGATACGGAACACGAGTCAATTAGCACGTGCGTGGTGAAAGTTCTAAACAAGCTCAAAGAATTAGACATAATCGCATGATTAGTTCGTTAATGGGAGCAAGTAGGAGGATTCATAAACCCTTAATCCCTATCAGGTTCTCGTAAAGCGATGGCTTTTGACTCGCATTTGTTTTACGAAAAATGTATTTGAAGATAATCGGGGAAGCTTAGGATGAAAGTTCAGCTATAGCCTCAGCGTAATACATGCGATCCCTAGAACTTATCATAAAGCATTCTGCCCGGGCTATCAGCTCCTCATAAATATCCCTCTGAGCTTTAAAAAGCCCATCCAGGTCTATTGTAGGATGCATATATGCATATCTAACAATGGGATCTTCAAATATGTTCCTGTGCATCCGACCTACCACTAATAGGCGCTTCAGGGCCTCTTCCGCATCGGCCTCCTTAAGGGCCTTAGAGCCTTTCATGAGCAAGTAGATCCTATGCACCCTAGATTTAAGGACTAGCTTCTCTTTACCTATGACTTCCTCGAATGGAAGCTTGAATTCTCCAATGGTCCTGCCTATGAGGGGCAAGCCTTTAAAAAACCATCTGAGACGCATCTTAAGGCCTAAACTAATGGGAAGCTTTAAGTTGAGCTTCTTCAGGTGATAGGTATGTACGGTCATTGGGGTAGGGAAACAATATAGCAGGCCTCCAGGACCTACTATAACTATGTCATCCGACATGAAGTTAAACCCATGGTCCTTAATTAGGCGTATTATCGTAAACGTCTTGCCAGTTTCAGGTGGCGCAATTATCAGATTAGCCTTATGATCACGTTCAATGCATGCTGCGTGTAATAACGAATAGCCTTTGAGAAGTAGCTTAAGCTCAAGTAGGCTTAGGAGCAATCTCTTAACTCGACCTCTTAGCCTACGAAAGAGCTCATATCTAGGGCTTAAAATTAACACCCTGGTTTTATGAAGCAGATCTTCTAGAAGGAACTTAGATTTTATGGGCAGCAGTCTTACGGAGCTCTCCCGATAGAGGGCTTCTGATGCGCTTTTGACTTCGTATTCAAAGTCACCAAAGTATATGCTGAGGTCGACGTCCTCGACTGAGGTCTTCTCACTTAGGAATAAGTCTGGTAAAAACTCTCGGCTGATCTGAGGCCTTAGGTTCGTAGCTACCTTAACGATGCCATGTATGTCGTAAACCCTCGTTTTCCTTCACCCGCTTAAGACAGACTATTCAATAAAACTCTTTCAGCTATTTAAGTATTTTAGCTCCAGTTAATAAGGGAATAAGCTCAATTTTTCTTCTACTCCTAAACACAATGATCCTTAAAATCAAGTCATTTCCTTTAAACTGAAGTTTATATACATATCAACACTCTTCTCAATAATCCTGGGAACTCTACATAATTGTATTATAAGATCATCAAAGGATGCATGTAAAACACGAGAACCGTTAAGTAATAGGGTATTTCTAGAATTATATAGATTAGCCATAGTACTTCCCCCACCACTCATAACCTATAGAAGGCGATGATGAATGATGACACAGCGGAAAGATGATGTAGGGACGTATAGCTGAGCCCAAGAGCTCATGGATAAAATGTAAAAGAAACTCTGAATATTTTCGTTTAGAATTCTCTTAAGGTCTTCATACTGACGATTAGGAGAGCGCGCTAAGAGACGAATTGATAGAGTCGGCTCATATGAGGCCTCCATTCATCATTTAACAGGCATCAGCCAGGAGGGCCTGGCTCATCGCCTTTATTCCTAATGAAGGCCGGGAGAGAGCCATTCATCCCTACCCCACAAGGGGGCGTCTTGGCCCCACCCCGATAATAGTATCTAAAATGAGGCCTTTTATATACTTAAAGGCAATTACACCGGGACTAGGGCCTGAGATGACCCTCATGGAGGCCATACTAGTCACGAACAGAAGGCAGGTATGCCTAAACATCTGATGTGTTATGACTCCCTTAAGGAAGTACTCAAATAAGCTAATAGTCCTCTGATGTAGAGGACATTAACCGCATTATCATAATTAAATACTAAAAGCATATGACCTTCCCAGTATGAAGCTTTTCAAAGCAGTCCCCATACGCTTCAAGGAAGGCTGCCTCAGCTTTAAGGCCAGTGCAATGACCGGCATAAATCTTTTGGACGCCAAGCCCCTTCAAAGCATCTATCGTCTTCTTTATCCTCTGCATATCTGCGCTCACCAAGTGAAGGCCCCCTACGACAGCATAAACTTCATTTACTTCACTGATCTTCATGGCCTTTTTAACTATGCTAACTATACCGGGATGAGCACAACCGGCTACTATGACCAACCCTTCCTTTGTGAGGCACGCTAAGCTTACCTCGTCCTCGACCTTATCTGGGACCACCCTTCCATTCTCTAGCTTGTATAGGCCTACTAGGCACTCCCTTTCGAATGAGGTTCTCTCCTCTTCGCCTATTTCACCTGTGAGGAACGCTCCTGGTGCTAATCTTATGGGATCTTTAGTTAAGATCCATATCCCGCCTAACTTCCCTATTTCATCCTTTGAGCCTCCCCTCAGCGGCGGAATCCCAGCATATAAGAACTCAGGCTCTGTAGCGAAGCTGACCTTAAATATATCTGGATGGGCGAAGATTGGCGTTTCCTTATGTAGTTCCTTCATAATACCCATCAGACCTCCCGTGTGATCATAATGGCTATGGGAAAGCACTATCATGTCCACACTTCTCGGATCCACGCCTAGAAGCCTCATATTATGGAGGACTAACTCTGCATCAGATGCCGTGTCGAAGAGGATCCTCGTTCTCCTTCCATCATGTACTACGTCGAGTAGTAGCGAAAGCCCATGTCCAGCCCAAAAGGGGCTATTGTACCCCGCGTAGTCATCCACTAGTGTGTAGATCTTCAACTCATCCGCTTTCCCGACGTTGATCATAGCATACTCACCCTTGGGATCTAAATATGGGGAATTACGTTAATATTAATATATTAACGCAGGGATAGAAGCCTTAGATTATAGCTTTCTGTGCCATAGTGTGTCTTTCTATGCCTCTAGGTAGGGTTTATAAGACTTCCCCCTACTACCTATTGCCGACATAGTGAACCCTGTGATTAATGAGGATGATGAATCGTTAATAAACCCCGATTACCCGAGGGTGGTAGACCGCCGTAGGGTGGTCGGGGGATGCTAGCCGTAATGAACCCAACCGTGCCCGGCATAGTTTGAGACAATTTAATAGATGAAGGTGCGGTTTAGATGAACGGTATACCCTTGTCCTATAAAGGAACGGTAAATGAAGCTAGAGATACGGATCTTCATATATGAGGGAGGAGAGCTTTGTGCGCGGAATTAATCAGAGTGCATAATGTAACGAAATGTACTATCATTCAGCGACTAAACAGGTTCGTCGTCAAGATATTGGTCAGAGGACGGCCGACAACAGCACATATCAATAATACGGGCAGACTACGTCAATACATCGTTAAGGGGAAGATAGGCTATTGTGTAGATAACTTGCGTTCAGGGAAGACTGAGTACAGGGTGATCGCCATAAACGATGCTGGCCTAGGGGCAATTATAGATACGCGACTGCAGATGAGGGCATTTGAGGAAGCGATAGATAGAGGGCTCATACCCTGGATCGAGAGCTATAGAATTATCAAGAGAGACGTGAAGCTGAAAGCCTCTAGGATTGACTACCTACTCGGCCGTTTAGACGAGCGAATTTACGTTGAGGTTAAGAGCGCCCTTCTAAGATGGGGAGGATATGCCGCATACCCAGACTGTCCCACCTCTAGAGGGAGGAGGCATATAAGCGAGATAACGAAATATGTTCTAGAGGGAGGACGAGGAGCGATAGTATTCTTAGCGGCTATGCCACACGTTGAAGGCTTTAAGCCATATCCTTTAGGAGATCCCGTGATTCCAAAATTACTAAGAAGAGCCCAGGAATGCGGCGTCCTGATTAAGGCCATAAGCATGCACTACGATCCCAATACCTCAGGGGTTTACCTCGATGATCCGGATTTAAAGGTTAGATTGACGTGATAGACATCATTTCCTAAAGAAGGATTTATCTTACTCAGACCATCTGAGAAGAGGAGCACCTTAAAGCCTTTAAGGAGGATGTGAAGAACGCAAGCGACGCTATCCTACTTTTGATATTTTGACTATGACTATCCCTATCATGGTGGCACTTGGCTTTAACCTACCATAGGCCTCACCTAGTTCCTCTATCAATTCCCATCTTACTCCAGTGACCTCTCCCTTGAAGAGTTCATAGTCATACGTCCATTCATCGATGAAGTCCCTCTCAATATAACAATGTTCTATTATGTACCTGATCACCCCTAACGCTAGGGCCCCATCGATTCCCGGCCTTGGCCTTAACCAGATATCAGCACCTCCACAACTTCACTCCTTCTGGGATCAACAACTGCTATCATTGAGCCCTTTCTCCTAGCTCTTAAGGATAAAGCTCACATGTGCGGTGAGCTTACCGCTGCGTTAAGGCCTCAATAAGCGATCAGTCTCATCTTAAGGAGCTTTTCGGGTCGTATCCCATAGCTTAAGTCGTAGTGTAATGATATGGCCTCGTGCCCTGACCTACTGCATATACTATGGTCGGTTTTCGTTGCTCCAATGGCGTTCCAGAGGCGTTGCGGAAAATACCACGTCAAGAGCCCTATATTGCCGGCATATTCCAGGTGAAGAACGGCCTTAGGACCATATTCCTTTAATACATCCTTGAGCTTTTCAGCCATGATGTCTAGGGCTTCACTCCATGGGATCCGCTCGAAGTCCTTGCTCGGCTTATCTCCTTCCCTTACGTGGGGATATAGGACTCTATTGACGGGATATAGGAC
>JAGGXX010000049.1 GCA_021162845.1 Thermoprotei archaeon
CCTATATAAACTTATCTTTAAACTAACAATTAATTTTATTATAAATAAATATTTATTGAAACTTTCAAATAAACTTAACTCGGACTAAGTTGTAAGAATTGACAAGATATATTTATGTGCTCGTCCATTCAACCTCCCATGCTCGTCAGATGGAAAGAGATATACGAGTACTACCATGCCATGGACCAGAGTCCCTGGGGAGATGAGCCGTCGCCCAGGATCTCTAGCCTATCCTCTTTACTAAAGGACGGCCTCGTGCTAGATATAGGCTGTGGTGATGGTAGGAACTCCATAAAGTTACTTCAGATGGGCTTCACGGTCTGCGCTATTGATGTAGTAGAAATAGCCCTTGCGAAACTTAGGAGTAAGGCTAAGAGAATGGGGTTAGAGAACGCTCTGCACACGCTTCTTCACGACGTACATCTAGGCCTGCCGTTCCGTGACTCAACTTTCGACTTAGTGGTGGACTCGTTTACATTCACCTTCATTAAGGAGAAGGAGAGATATGTAGGGGAGGTGCGCAGAGTACTTAGGAAAGGAGGCATCTTCCTCTTGGAATTCAATATGCAACCGCACATACTATCTCATGAGGAGCTTATGGAAATGGCATTTAGGTACATGCAGGGCTTTAAGGTGCTAAGAACATACACGTTCTATCACTCATGGGGATGCATCTCTAATGAAAGAGCAAGGGAGGTACCAGCCATAGCTCTTATGGCTGTAAGGAGCTAGGTATGCCTTCTTCTAGTTAACAAGTACGTTAGAATCATCATCCCTAGGACAAGAAGCGTGGCTAGTGCTAAACGTTCCGCGCTAATATGACTTGATATGACTTCAACATCGTACTCAACTACGTTGTCCTCTATCGCGTATTCATGAGGTACCATAAGGACGAATATCATCTTATGAAGACCGCTTTTAGTAATCTTGAGAGGTAAGCTAAGCTCCGCTTCCTTAGATATGCTAAGGGATCTGGAGAATAGAAGTTCCTTATCCAGATAAGCACTCAACGTGGCATTGACCGGAATCGAGGATGTAAGGCTTAAATTAGCCATTATCGTCATACCTTCACTAAACTTCCTCGGCATCGTCACCTTCAAGCTCGAATTAACACACGCCTCTACGAGCCTCGAGGCCTCGCATAATTGGCTTCCTTCATGCTTTATGATGAACCTAAGATCATAAAAGCCAGGCCTGGAGATATTTACCACTACAGTATAGCTAGCTATCCCACTTAGAGGCCCTATGTCATAAACTCTGAGGAGGCTGTCATTCACATAGACGTATAACTCCGCTTCTTGAACCCCCGATGTCCTACTCGCGTTAATCACGAGGCGATACTCAGCTGGATGACAAGCTATTAACTTCTCGGGCCCCAATACATCGACTATATGAGCATCCGTGCCTCCTAATACGTTGGCCGTGATCTGAAGAAGCAGGAGAACCAGTAATAACGATAACATAGCCTAGCCATGAATACCATATCGGTCTAGCTACTTAGCCTTACGTTTTACTGAGTGCCCTCGGCTTCCTCTCCACCGCCTTCCTCAGTCGCTTCTCCCTCGCCCTCAGTCTCGGTATGTACCTCAGCGGCCTTCTCCTGAGTAAGTAACTCGGTCTCCACTGGTTGCTGTACCCCTTGAAGAGCGGCTATCGTCTCCTCTAATATCCTCAATTGTTCTTCTAACTCCCCTCTTATCTTATTATAAACCTCGTCGAGTATCTTACCTTGTTCACGTAATTCCTCCAATCTAGCTATCTTGGCCTTAACCTCGTTTATGCTTAAACCCCCATAAGCCAGTCTGGCTTGAATAGCATGTGCGATGCAGGCTTTTTCCAATCGTTCAGTTCGCTCCTTAAGGGTCCTTAACTCACCCTCTACCTTAGCTATGTCCTCCTTAAGGCTCTCCGCC
Organism: Thermoprotei archaeon; assembly: GCA_021162845.1. GTDB lineage: Archaea > Thermoproteota > Thermoprotei > QMSL01 > B3-G16 > JAGGXX01. The sequence continues at coordinate 1,914 of JAGGXX010000049.1, forward strand.
ATTTTACTAAGGAGCTCATCGTCTATAAGGCCTATGTTGTACCTGATCATAAGCTCCTTTAGTTCCTCCTCATACTTATTTAAAAGACCCTGTAGCTCTGAGATCTTGGAGGTAAGCTTATGCTTGTCTATCACCCATGAGTTTATTACCCGGTTCGCAGTCTGCCGATAACCGTTCCAGACCCTATTGAGCTCCTCTACATCACCCTCATACTTGCTTAAGATATTCTCAATTTCAGTGGACATATTACCACCCCTTAACCATAATGTATCAGCATTTCGTAATCCTCTTCGAGCTCCTTCCTTATCTTCTCATATAGTTTCTTATCTATTTCGCCTCGTTTGTAGAGCTCGTCTAGCTTAAGAAGGCTAAGCTTGATCTTGCTCGGTGGGATCTTTAGTACCGAAGGCCTTATCCTCTTATAATGAATCACCAATAAGTCATCGACATGGTTTATTACACCTTCGAGCCGTTCTATATTGCTCTTTAGCTTCTCCACGATAGCCTGGAGTTCAGCCATTGTTCTCTGATATGTGGCTTCATCGATCATGCCTAGCGCCTTTCGCGTCTCCATTTCATTTAGTATGGTCTCGTACCCTTCATACTCCTTATTGAGGCTAGCTAATCGCCTCTCCAGTTCGCGCCTGTAATTCTGCCATGCGTCGACGACTCTCTTCGCTGCCTCCTCATAAGCGCTCCAGAGCTTCTCCAAGTTATGCGCTTCATTTTCGAACTCCTCGATCCTATCCTCAATGCTCAGCTCTCTCCTAATAGCGGGTGCTTCAGGCTTCGCTATGGCTTCCTCTTTCTTTTCTTCCTCTTCCAGAGCAACCTCTCTTCTACTCGGTGGCGCCTCCTCTCTCTTGTAGAATGGACATTCCTCATAGTTAGATAGACACGGCGCTAGGAATGGATTAACGGTGGTACCGATCCTCGTACATATATATTCCTCCTCACTCCTCTTCCTTAAGTGTGGACATACGCTCATGGTCTTCTCCTATTCTCATAAACGTACATGCACTAATTTAACGCTAACTATGGCCTATCTTCTTCAAGGCATATGTTAGTCCGCGCCGGGGTCTCGGCCCATCATTAGTTAATCTCGAGATGCGATTATCGAAAGGGATAGAAGGCAATTCCAAAGGGCTTATTCTCGAGGTTTCCTCGTTACAACTTCATGTGATTCCTCCATATGGTCACGGCTTTAGGAACTAAATCCTCTATGAAATGCCCTCCCTTTTCTATACCCTCACAAGTCATATCTAAGTAGACGTAGACCTCTAGGCCATCTTCACACTCGTATAATGCTTCGCTCTTTTCGCTTTTCCTTAGGGGCCTTAACTTTATGTAAAATGGATATATCCTACAGACGAATGGTCTTTCGGGATATATGGTACAGTACGCCCTACCGTTGCGTCTCTCCAGGAATATGCAGTCTCCGTTAAATTTCGAAATAAGGAGGAATTTGCCCCCCTTATTCACGACCACGGGCCCATATTTCCTAGTTATGTTAAAGGCCTCGCCTAATGTCAGTGGTATGCTGAATATGTTGCAGCACTTTCCGCATCTTATGCACCTCCAAGTTCGAACCTCCTTCCATGGCACATATTTATGCCCCTCCATCACGCCCTCCCTCGCCTAGTGGAGGTGCTTCATGCCCTTAAGCATTAAGTACCTTTCCCTGCGTTAAACTTTTTCCTTAATTCCTAACTTCCCTAAAGAGGAAAAGATTTTATCCCTCCGACGTTCAGTCTAATACGTGGACCTACCGACGCCCCCAGAGTTGGGGAGGGATGAGTAAGGTCCGAGTCACTCCCGGCTTCATTAAAATTTTCGGTATACCGAAAATTTTAATATCGCTTGCTCGTCATTGTGATAGGATTATGCTATGACCAGCATCGCGCTGTTGTGCATGATACTTCTTCTCTTAACATGGAATCTGCATATGGTCTCCGACCTCCCCGATGAAAGGATCCTAGTAGTGACTACCATAAACGTGCTGGCTGACATCGCTAGACAAATAGGAGGGGAAAGGGTATACGTTCGGAGTATAGTCACCGGTATGGAGAACCCGCATACATACAGCCTTAAACCCAGCGACAAACTCCTACTTAAAGAAGCAGATATCTACGTAGAGATAGGGAAACCTCTTGAGGGCTTCAGGGATGAGCTGCTAAGTGGGATAGACCTAAGCAAGAAGCACATCATCACATGTCTTAAGCTACCGGGCATAGTGATCCTGCCAGGCGGTAACCCGCACATCTGGTTAGACCCGAGAAATGCCCTTATAATAGCTAAGGCGATCAGGGATCAGCTAATCCAACTTGATCCTGAGCATTCCGATTACTACGAGCTTAGATATCAAGAGTTCGAAAGAAGGATATTTAATCTAAGAAGGTACATAGGGAGCCGTGCCAAAGATATAGCTGGTAAGGGGATAATCTTAGCGGCGCCAGCACCTGAACCGCTTGCCATCTACATGAACCTTACGGTGGTCGATGTCCTTATCAAGACCCCTGGACGACAGCCAACCCCAAAGGAGGTAGCCCTTATCGAGGAGAAGATCAGGGAGGGAAAGGTAAGGGCCTTAGTTGAAGTAGCTGTCCTTAAAATCCCCGTGATGAGGAGGATATCTGAGGATACCGGCATACCTACCGTAAAGTTCACGCCGTTGCTCATGCCTGAGAGGGGGATCTGCGACTATTTTGATCTCCTAAGGTATGATGTCGATGTGCTGGTGGATGCTCTGGAGTATACCGGCCGATCAATTTCACAAGCGGAGGACGTTAACCAACTCACGATGTTAATCCTCTTAGCAGTCTCCATCTGTGAAGCATTAAGCTTACTATACTTAGGGGTGAGGCTTCTTGTACGCCGTTGAGATGAATGACGTCACGATATACTATGGGATGCATCCCGCTCTCGAAGGAATATCCTTTAGCCTAGATAAGGGCTCCTTCTTAGCGATCATGGGGCCTAATGGGGCAGGAAAGACAACGCTCCTTAAAGCCATATTAGGTATGGCTCCTCTTGTAAAAGGCCATGTTCGAGTTATGGGGATCGACGTCTATGAACATCCCCTTCGAGCACGCAAGCTTATAGGTTATGTGCCTCAGAAGGAGAGCATAGATGCCACAGTTCCCGTATTAGTTAGAGACGTGGTACTCATGGGACGTTTTAGCCGTATCGGCCTCTTTCGCAGGCCCTCGAAGATCGATGAGAGAAAGGCGATGGACGCGCTTGATATGGTCGGATTGGCTGATCTCTGGGATGCTCCATTCATCCACCTCTCAGGCGGTCAACAGCAGAGGGTGCTCATAGCCCGTGCCTTAGCTCAAGAGCCGGAGCTCTTACTCCTAGATGAGCCCTTCTCCCAGGTGGATTACCCATCTCAGAGAATCATAGCTAAGGTCCTGAGGGATTTAAGGGAGGAGGGCGTGACCATAATAACTGTGATCCACAATATAGGCATAATGCTTGAATACATAGATTCGGTCTTACTCTTGAACAGGAAGGTCATAGCGTATGGGAGACCGGAAGACGTGTTGAGAGGAGAGGTTTTAAGAAGGGCATATGAAAAGGGCATAACGTTCATCCCGTTAAGGAGGTGATGATCATGTGGTTACCCCTTTTCCTAGTTTACGGTCTTTTGGCTGCCCTGCTTTCAGGCCTCTTATGCTCTTCAGTCGGTACATTCATAGTCCTTAGGGGCCTCGCCTTCATGAGTGCTGGCATAGCCCATGCGGCTTTAGCAGGTGCAGCATTAGCGCTTCTTCTAGGTCAGACTGAGCCCTGGGCAATCCTCTCCTTAGCTTTCCTCTTCGCTTTACCGCTAGCTCTCTTTGCGGGCTATGTGGGCGAAAAGGGCTTACGGATGGACATAGCCATAGGAGTTATGTTCGCGTTAGATATGGGACTAGCCGTTCTCTTCATAGGCATGTTAAAGGAGTACACCGTGGAGGCTTGGAGCTTGATCTTCGGTGATGTCTTAGGTGTTACCTTTGAGGAACTAGTTCTCATGCTCATCTCGATCCTTATAGTAAATTCCATCATGATCCTATTATATAAGGAATTCAAGTTCGTGACGTTCGACTATGAGGGAGCGGTCGCTAATGGCATCCATGCCCGTATGGCGCACTATCTAATGATGTTCATCATAGCTCTGACTATAGTAACGGTGCTAAAGAGCGTAGGTGCTTTGCTCGTCTTCGCCTTAACGGTAGGGCCTCCCTTCGCGGCTTACGAATTGACACATAATATGGATTATATGATTATTGCATCCTCAGCTATAGGCATGATTTCGGGTTTAACGGGCTTTCTACTAGCGTTATACGCGGACTTACCTGCCAGTGCTGTTATAGCCTTAGTGGCTACGGGTATAGCCTCGATATCGCTTTTGATCTCACCTAGAAGGAGAAAGTGCTGCAGGGTATTGATAGGACGTGTCAGGATGCTCAAGGAGAAAAGACCTTAGCGTGCCATCTCCCTCATGATATCCCTCACTAGCTTTACACCCCATCTCTTGAGTTCTTTAACTCGTTCTTCATCTATAGCCTCACCAATCACCCTCATGTAAGGCTCGGTCCTCGAGGGACGGAAGAGAACCCACCCTTCATCTAAGCTAACCTTTATCCCATCCAGTACCTCGACCTCGAAGGAATTGGCTAAATCCTTGTATATGCGGGTGGTTAACCTCTCAGCGTCAGTGTCCAGAGGTATTTTCTCATGGAAGCTATAATATCGTGGATACTCCTCTAGCTTCTCTCCTAGATCTATCCTCTCCCTTGCTAAGAACTCGAGTATCATGAGGGAGGTCAATATCCCATCTCTGGTGGGATTCAGCCTTAGGAATATAACGCCAGCCGAACTTCCCTCTCCACCTATTAAGGCTCCTTTGTGCCTCATTTCCTCAAGTACGTACACCTCCCCTATCTTCGAATAAATGACCTTACATCCCAAACTCTCCGCTACATCCCTTACCATGTTCGATGTCGCGAAATTTACGACTACAAATCCCTTGTAACCATACTTATCATGGAAGCTCTCTAGGGCGAGGGCAAGGGTATAATTTGGATCTAATGCCCCCCTCCTCGGATCAAGGATCACGAGCCTGTCACCATCACAGTCGTGGGCAAAGCCTATGTCGCATGTACGTAGGATCCTATGCAGGTAAGCTAACGTCTCCTGACTAGGCTCATAATGCCTGAAACTCATGTAAGGGCATGTGTTCACACTTACTACCTTACATCCCACCTCCCTAAGCACCCTTGGTGTTACATGAGAGGCCGCCCCTGCTGCGGGATCGACCAACACCTTAAGCCCCCTCTTCCTTATTACCTCACAGTCAACTACTCCCTTGAGGAACTGCACGTACCTCTCGATGATATCCACTACTACCGCTTTGCCACCCGATTTCCAGCCACATCTTACTTCTCTGAGCGTATCTATTATCTTCTTCATGACCTCGTCTTTAATGAACGTGCCTTCCTCATTAGCCATCTTAAGAGCATTCCACATCACGGGGTTATGAGAGCCCGTTATGACTATCGCGCCATCCAGCCCTAGTTCCCTTACCGCGAAGAACGCGGTTGGAGTCGGGACTATGCCAGCGCGGAATACCTTAACGCCCTCGCTCAATAAGCCTGAAACCACGCTCAATTCCAGTAGTGGACTTGTCGATCTGGTATCCCGTCCTACCAGTACAGCATCAGGGTTAAGGGCCCTAGCATATGCTACCGCTGCCCTTAACGCTATCTCCGGTGTGAGCCATTCTGGCGCTATCCCTCTTAGTCCGGAGCTGGAGAATATCAGCATATGGATCAGCTCTTCGTTTTAACTGGTTTAAATTAAAAAATAGTTTATTTAAATCTTTAATCTCCGATATCGCTCCTCAACCTCCTCCTCAAGTTCACGGGACTAAAGCTTAAATTTAATCCGTAAGAAGAAAAACACCTCGGTGAGATCGATGCCCTTTAAGGTAACGGTGGACTACAAGGCTTGTACAGGTTGCGAGACATGCGTGCAGGTGTGCCCATCACAAGTCTACGAGATGCAGGAAATGGATGTAGATGGCGAGAAGAAGAACGTCAGCGTACCCGTGAGAGCACAAGACTGCATAGGTTGCATGACATGCGTAGCCCAATGCCCATCACAAGCCATAACGGTTGAAGAAGAGTAAGCGATGGATCCTGAAGAGGTTACATGAACTCTCCTGAGCGTATTTTTATTTCCCCTCATAGCTTTTTAAGCAATCCATATTTTGTTGAATTCCCTAACTCTTACTGAGGCTCAGACATGCTCATTCGCCTTCCCTTTGGGAAAGAAGAAGTAGAGTTTGAAGTGCCCGATGAGAACATACTCGCGATCTTAAAGCCATTGGGGCTAGCCCCTAAGGTCGATTTAACGTCATTAACGATCAACGCTCTCTCCAGGCCGATCGGTTTGCCGCCTCTGAGCGATCTAGCCTCGAAAGGGGCTAAGGTACTAATCGTAATAGATGACTATACCAGGAAGACTCCCACAAGGGCCCTACTCCCGCATATAATACGTGAGCTGAGGAAGGGGGGGATAAGGGAAAGCGATATAACGATATTAATGGCCCTTGGTACGCATAGGCCCCCCTCCGAGAAGGAGGTAGAGTATAAGATCGGTAAAGAAATCCGGGACAGATATGCCGTCTTATTCCATAACTGGAAGGATGACACTCAAATGATAAAGCTTGGTAAGGTGGACGGGAAAGTCATAGTTAAGGTTAATAAAGCCGTAAAGGAGGCCGACCTAATCCTAGGCCTCGGCATGATCATACCACATAGGGTTTCGGGATATAGCGGAGGAGGCAAGATAATTCAACCGGGGATCTCAGGTCCCGAGATAACGGGATATACCCATTGGATGAGTGCTAAATTTCCGAGTGAGGAGATCTTGGGGGTTTTCGATAATCCCGTAAAGAGGTGTATTGACCTCATAGCCGAAGAGGCAGGATTAAAGTTCCTAGTAAACTTGGTCTTAGACGGCAGAGGGAATGTGATAGATGTCTTCGCTGGGGATTTCCGCGAAGTTCATAGGAAAGGCTCCTTCTTAGCCAAGAGGGTATATGGCGTTAAGGTGCCAGGAAAGGCGGATATAGTGATTGCTGATTGCCCTCCTCCTACTGATATAGACATGTGGCAGGCAGCTAAGTCACTTTACGCCGCTAGCCTTGCAGTTAAGCCCGAGGGCACGATAGTGCTATTAGCTACATGTCCAGAGGGGATCTCTAAGGAGCATCCTGAGGTGGAGGAGGTGGGCTATAGGCCTTATGATGAAATAAAGTGTCTTCTCGAAAAGGGCGAGGTTACAGATCTAATCGCAGCCAGCCATATGGTTCATGTAGGCGAGATCATAAGGAGAAAGGCTCGCTGCATACTGATCTCTAAGGGCATAGGTCGAGGGCTAGCCGAACATATCGGTTTTGAATACGCCAGTAACATTGAGGAGGCATTGGAGCTAGCCATTAAGCGTCATGGCTCAAGGGCTAAGATAATCGTGTTAAGGGAGGCCCCCTCGCTCATCCCAATAGTCAAGGCGTGAACCGCTCATGTCCATCTTATGATTTATGAGGCGGAAACAGGTTATTTGAATGGGGACTTTGATGAAGAAATGGCATATAGCGATACTATCCGGGAGCTTCGGGATTCACGCTCCAGAGGCCCTGAGCATGTTAAGGGAGATAGGGGACATAAGACGCGTGGTACCTCGTAAGGGGATCTCAGATGAAGAGATGGCCTCCATAATAGGCGATGCTCAGGCCGTTATCCTAGGGGCTTCCGGCAGAATAACTGAGAACGTCTTGGAACGTACTCCTGATCTTAGGGTAATAGCTAGGCATGGCGTTGGCCTAGATAATATAGACTTAAAAGCCGCTACAAAACATGAGGTCGTCGTCACTTATACGCCTCACGCTAATTCGGAATCCGTAGCTGAACACACCTTTGCGATTATACTAGCGTTGCTCAGGAGAATATGCGAAGCGCGTAGGGCGGTCCTATCAGGAATGTGGCACAAGAGGTCGACGTTCATAGGCGCAGAGCTAAGGGGTAAAGTCCTAGGCATAATAGGGTTAGGTAGTATTGGGAAGCGAGTAGCGGAAATAGCCAGGCTAGGCTTCAATATGAGCGTAATGGCATACGATCCGTACGTCCCTGAGGAGGTAGCGCGGAAACTAGGCGTGAAGCTTACGGATCTGAATACCCTGCTCGAGAGCTCGGATATAATTACGATACACGCTATCCTAAGCCCTGAGACGCATCACATGATAGGAGAGAAGGAGTTCAAGAGGATGAAACCCTCGGCAATAATAGTCAACACCGCTAGAGGGGGCATAGTAGATGAGAAAGCCCTCGTAAAGGCCCTTAGGGAAAGATGGATAGCGGGTGCTGCGCTGGACGTCATGGAGGAGGAACCCCCTAATAGAGGTAATCCCCTCCTTAATATGGACAACGTGCTCATAACACCGCACATTGCGGCATTTACCCTGGAGGCCCTTAAGCGAATGGACATGATGATCGTAGAGGACATACGGAGGATCCATAGTGGGCTAGTGCCCCTCAGAGTGGCTAATCCCGAGGTAATACCCATGTTAGGCCTAAAGAGGAGTTGAACGTGAAAAAGCCTGAGGTCCGGATATTAGCCGTGGATATTGGCACCACGAACGTCAAAGCCGCGGTATTTGATGAGCAAGGGCATATGCTTTCCTTCGCTTCTAAGGAAGTGCCCATATACTCCCCTATTCCTGGCTCAGCCATTCAAAGGTTGGAGGAGCTTAACCAGGCGGCGCTTTTAGTAATTAAGACAGCTTTAAAACGATGTAATTTTAGCTCAGTTGACGTCTTAGCGTTAAGTGCTCAAATGCACGGGCTTGCGGCTATTGATGAAACCGGAAAGGAGATCTTACCATTAATAACCTATCTGGATACCCGCGCCGGGGGGATAATGAACGTCCTAGCAAAGGAAGTAGACCCCTACCTCCTCTATAAGGAAACCGGTTGTCCCCCTTTGTTCGTTTACCCCTTAGCTAAGCTCATATGGTTGAGGGAGAAGAAGCCTGAAGTCTTCAGGAGGGCACGCTGGTTCCTATCTATAAAGGACTACATGATGTTCAGGCTCATTGGTGAGCCTTACATAGATAAATCCGTGGCCTCGGGATCTCAGTTGCTCAACGTAAATACATTAAGGTGGAGCGATATATCGCTAGAACTCGCCGGTATAGACGAGGAATTATTACCTCACCTAGAGGATGGTGAGGAGCAGTTCGTAGAGCTGCCGATAAAGAGTTCGCGTATCCTAGGGCTTAAGGATCCGATCCCTATAGTACTAGGTGGCTCCGATGGCGCCCTTCATAGCTTAGGCGTAGGATCCATAAAGAGGGGCATGTTAGCCCTTAACTTAGGCACCAGTGGAGCGATTCGAGGTATATCCGCTAGACCTCTAACAGATGCGTCGAGGGACATGAGGTTCTTCTGCTATTACATAGGCTATGGCCTTAGACTTCCGGGAGGCGCTGTAAATAACGCAGGCATATGCCTTAGATGGTTCAGGGATTCCCTCGGTCAGCCCGAGAAAATGCTCAGCGAGCTCCTGAGCATAAGTCCCTATGATTTGCTCTCAAGGGAAGCTGAAAGGGCTTGTGCTGCCTCCGATGGATTGATAGTCCTACCGTTCTTCAGTGGAGAGCGTTTTCCGGTAAGGGATCCCTTCTCGAGATGCGTGATCTTTGGTTTAACGTTGAGGCATGGAAGGCATCATTTAATACGAGGGCTCATGGAAGGGGTGATCTACACGCTTAGGTGGATCTATGAGGCCATGGAGGAGAACGGCCTAAAGGGCTGCATCATAAGAACTGGTGGTGGCGGGTCTAGGTCCAGGCTTTGGCGTCAAATACAGGCGGATGTATTCAAGATGCCTGTTGAACGAACGGAGGTCGAAGAGGCGTCACTTCTTGGAGCTGCTATCATGGGCGCTATAGCCATAGGCCTATATAAGGATGTGGAGGAAGCTGTGAGCAATATGGTCAGGGTGAAGGAACGAATTGATCCCATAAAGGAGAACTTCTCCAAATACGAAAGAGCCTACGACTTCTTCAAGTACCTATACGAAACCCTTAAACAAGCCTTCAGGAGGCATAGCCACTTTAGCTTAAAAGGTGAGGAGGCTTATTACCCGTGAGGGCAGGTCATTTAAGGATCGACGAGAGCTTGCTTGGATGCCCTACCGTAAGAGAAGCCCTTCTGTACGAGAAGGTAAGGGGGAGTAAGGTCAGGTGTAACCTCTGCGAAAGGAGGTGCTTGATAGGGGAAGGAGCTACGGGCTTCTGCAGGACTAGGGCTAATATAGGCGGGAGGCTCTATACCTTGGTATATGGCGACCTCTCAGCCCTTGAATCAAGGCCTATAGAGATAAAGCCATTCTTCCACTTCTGGCCCGGCTCTACGGCCCTGACCTTTAGCACATGGTCCTGTAATTTTAAGTGTCCATGGTGCCAGAACTGGACCCTCTCCAGGGCGACACCCGACCCTCCATCGGCGACCTATATCCCTCCCGAACACGTAATTAGGGTGGCTAAGGCTAATGGCGATGAAGGTACGTGCGTTTCGCTTAATGAGCCGACTCTCCTCTTTGAGTACTCGCTCGATGTGTTTCAGATGGCAAAGGAGAACGACCTGTATAACACCTACGTGAGTAACGGATACATGACGTTAAGGGCCCTAGAATTGCTCAAGAGCGCAGGACTCGATGCAATAAAGATCGATATAAAGGGGGATGACCAGGTCATGAAGAAGTACAATAGCGCCCAAGTAGATATCGTATGGAGAAATGCCAGGAAGGCCAAGGACATGGGATTACACGTTGAAATAGTCTATTTAGTCATAACCGGGGTCACCGATCAGGAGGATATGATGGCTGAGGTGATAAGGAGACACCTTAAGGAGCTGGGACCAGAAGTTCCGCTTCACTTTACTAGGTATTTCCCTGCCTACGAGTTCACGGCCCCTCCCACATCCATAAGGAAACTCGAAGTAGCCTATAAGATGGCGAGGGAAATGGGCATTGAATTCCCCTATATTGGGAACGTGGCTGGGCATCCCTTCGAGAACACGTACTGCCCAGAATGCGGGGAGCTACTGATTAGACGCTACGGCGTCAGGATAATCAGGTACAGGATAACGGAGGACAAGAAGTGCCCCAAATGCAAGCGTGAGATACCGATAGCCGGGAGGCATATTAGGAAGATAAGGCCCCTTATATAGGGGATCATGAACGGAACTCAGATGTCCAAAGCCCAGCTCATCAGGATAACGCCTGAAACAGGAGTGCCATTGGTGGGCACCGTAGCCTTCGGCATAATAGATAGAGGGACCAATGTGCTTCAAGTAAGACCGATAACGCTTTGTCCTCTCTCCTGCATCTTCTGCTCCACGGACGCCGGTCCGAACTCTAGAGGGAGGCTTTCCGAGTATATCGTGGATCTCGATTACCTCTTGGAGGCCTTTTATGACATAGCGCGTTATAAGGGCCTCCATAAGCTCGAGGCACACATAGACACGGTAGGAGACCCTCTTTCGTATCCTAGGATAGTCGACCTAGTACAGGAATTGGCCTCCATCAAAGGGGTAGAGGTCATCTCATTACAAACGCATGGTGTCCTTCTCACGGAACACCTCATAGATGAGCTAGAGGCAGCTGGCCTTTCGAGGATAAACCTCTCCATTGATGCGCTCGACCCAGCGCTTGCCAGGCTCCTGTCGGGTACTAGGACGTATGACGTTGAGAGAATTAAGGAGATCGCGGAGTACATAGCCAATTCTAGGATAGACTTGCTACTAGCCCCGGTATGGGTCCCTGGGATCAACGATGAGGAAATGCCGAAGATAATAGAATACGCCCTTTCAATAGGAGCCGGTAAGCACTGGCCCCCTCTAGGGATACAGAAATATGAGGCGCATAAGCATGGCAGGAAACCATATGGAGTCCGTCCTATGTCCTGGAGAAAGTTCTACTCTAAGTTAAGGGAGTGGGAACGAAGGTACTCTGTTAAGCTGGTGCTGAAGCCTGAGGACTTCGGTATTCATAAGAGGCGTATGTTACCTGTACCATTTAGGTTAGGCGAAAAAGTATACGTTGACGTAATGCTCCCAGGGTGGCTTAAAAGGGAGAAGATAGGCGTAACAAGGAATAGGGCCATAACCATAATTAATGCGGAGAGAGTCCCGTTAGGTATCAGGATGAGGGTTCGTATAATTAGGATTAAGGATAATATATTAATGGCTCAACCGGAGCCCTAGTCCTCTTTAAGGAACTTTGAGAGGAGGACGTAGACACATAGGTCACCACACATGGTACAAGGTCCCTTGGATGAAGCCCCAAACTGCTCGTGTATCTTCTTAGCCCTCTCCTTATCCATGCTGAGCTCGTACATAGTACTCCAGTCAAGTCCAGCCCTAGCTTTAGAGATCCTGAAATCCCACTCCTTTGCCTTGGCGCCTAACTTCACTATGTCCCCTGCATGGGCCGCTATCTTAGCAGCAATTAGCCCATCCTTTACCTGCTCAGGTGTGGGCAGAGCTAAATGTTCAGCAGGCGTTAAGTAGCATATGAGATCAGCGCCCTCAGCGGCAGCTATCGCCGCTCCTATAGCGGCTGCTATGTGGTCATATCCCATGGCCACATCCGTTGGTAGGGGACCGAGCACGTAATACGGCGCCCCTCTGCATATCGCCTTTTCAATACGAACGTCAGCGGCTATCTCATTTAAGGGTACATGTCCCGGCCCCTCCACCATGACCTGTACGCCTTTATCCCATGCACGGCGAACTAACTCAGCCACGTTAAGTAGTTCTGAAAGCTGGAAGTAATCATGGCTATCCGCTATCGCGCCCGGCCTTAAGGCATCCCCTATGCTTATGACAGCATCATACTCGGCTAGCATCTCCAGGAGGTAATCGTAATTTTTGAAGAATGGGTTCTCTTGATCGTTATATAGCATCCAAGCGGCCAGTATTGTTCCTCCTCTGCTTGGTATCCCAGCTAACCTTTTAGTCTTCCTCATCTTAGCTACGAGCTCTTTAGTAATACCTGCATGGATGGTCATGAAGTCTACACCATCTTTAAGATGCCTCTCTACGACGTTGAAAATGTCATCCTCAGTCATGTAGATGCCAGCGCTGCTCTTCTTAGTTACGTCTATGAATGCCTGATATATGGGAACGGTCCCGAACGGGACATTGGCTATTGATAAGAGCCTCCTCCTTATTCCGTCAAGATCCCCTCCAATGCTCAAATCCATTATCGTATCAGTGCCGTACTTCAGGGCCGTCTTGACCTTCTCCTCCTCCATCTCTACATTCACTACCATGGTGGAGGTCCCAACGTTAACGTTTACCTTAGTGCTCAGACCTTCGCCTATCCCCACGATCCTGATGTTCTCCCTGATCTCATTTCGGGGTACTATCACGACACCCCTAGCTATCCTCTCCCTAATCTTCTCAGGTGAACAGTCCTCAATCTTAGCTACGCGTATCATTTCATCCGTGATGTTCCCGCTCCTGGCGATCTCCATTAAGGTAGGCATACGAGATACCCGTCGTTTTAAGAACGGTTCTAAAAGTTAAGCATTCCCCTTGGGTGGAGGACCTTGAAATAAATATATAAGCACCTTCGAGCTTCTACCAGACGATACAACCTCCTCATGCTGGTGAAACCGTGTGGAGCATGCTGTATTACCTCAGGAACGACCCAGAGAGGATCAAATGGTCTCAGAGGAGGAGAGGGTTAGATCCGAGTATAGTAGATGAGGCTAGGAAGTACGACACGTTATGGCGAAAGGCCATTACCGAGCTTAATAACTTACGTCATAGGCACAACGTGCTGAGCAAGGAGATCGCTAGATCCTCGGGCGATGAGAGGAAGAGGAAGATCGAGGAGGCAAAGAAACTACTTAAGGAAATAGAAGCGATGGAAGCAAACGTCAGGGAATATGCGGCTATTCGAAATAAGCTCCTACTTAGCATTCCCAATTTAGTGCACGAATCGGTTCCGGCGGGCAGGGATGAGAACGATAACGTTCCCATAACCTATTACGGTAAGCCTAAGGTATGGAGAGGGCACCTGGAGTCATTCTTAGAGGAGATAGGTCCGCATGAGGTAGACTACGAGGTGATAGACTACAAGCCATTAGGCCATTATGATATGTTACGGAAATTAGGCCATGCGGACACGGAGAAAGCGGCCGAGGTTGCTGGCTCTCGCTTCTTCTACTTATATAAGGACTTGGTTTGGCTTGAGTTCTCACTGATACTTTACGCCATAGATCGCTTGACCAGGAAGGGCTACAAGCTCGTAGAGCCGCCGTTCATGCTTAGGAGGAAATACTATGAAGGCGTCGTGAGTATCGAGGACTTTGAGAATTCCATATATAGAGTGGAGGGCGAGGATATATATCTGATAGCCACAGCGGAACACCCGATAGCAGCCCTTCATGCTGGTGAGGTCATACCCGCTGATAAACTACCCCTACGCTACGTTGGCGTGAGCCCTTGTTTCAGGAAGGAAGCAGGGGCCCATGGGAAGGACACTAAGGGCATCTTCCGAGTTCATCAGTTCAACAAGGTGGAGCAGTTCATATTCTCCTTGCCTGAGGAATCTTGGAAGTTACATGAAGAACTCCTGGATAATGCCATCGAACTATGGAGGGGCCTTGAACTGCCCTTTAGGGTAGTGCTTATATGCACCGGGGACTTAGGCTCGGTAGCTGCGAAGAAGTACGATATAGAGGTCTGGATGCCAGCTCAGGGCAGGTTTAGAGAAGTGGTTTCATGTAGTAATTGCACGGACTGGCAATCATATAGGCTTAATATAAGGTATACGAGAAAGGTAGGCCAGCGACCTGAGGGGTACGTGCATACGCTGAACTCCACGGCAATAGCTACCACGCGTGCTATAACAGCCATCCTGGAGAACAATCAGCAAGAGGATGGTACGGTCGTGATACCCAAGGTCCTGAGGAAGTACTTAGAGCCCTTTGAGGATGCACCTAAGGACGTCATAAGGCCCCTTCTCACTTAGCTCGTCCCATGCTGATGATATGCGCAGATATATATTTGTCCCTCATCTCCTCCCTGCCATATCCGGTTTCGAGGCTGAACGGCTTCTCTCCCTCCTCTTAAGTGGAAGTAAGGGCGTGCACTCAGTAAGCCTTAACGTTGGACGGTTAAACGCTGAGGTTCGAGTGGAAGGCGATCACGTAGTCCTACCCGGAGGACATGTCTTAGATGAGGAACGCTTAAGGAAGATGATTAGGCACAAGGATTCAGTCTTTATAATCGAAGGCAGAGAGACCTATCGTGTGGAGGTGAGAAATGGGAGGAGGTACTATAAATTATGGGCGCCTATCACCGGTCGCGCCCCTACGTTAGAGATAAGCGGCGTGCATATGCATAGGATCGTGGAGGTAGATCCATGGACTGATTCCCTGATGAAGGTCAATCTAGCTCGAGTGAGGGCAGGGGCTAGGGTTTTGGACGTATGCACAGGTCTCGGCTACACGGCTATAGCATCCAGATTACGCGGCGCTCGCTATGTTCTCACCATAGAGAAAGACGAAAACGTGCTCAAGATAGCCAAGGCCAATCCCTGGTCACGACGTCTAGCGGATCCTCAGGTAGATATCATATTAGGCGATGCGGTTGAAGTGCTCCCAGGGTTGCCCTCGGGATCCTTTCACGTCATAGTACATGATCCGCCTAGGCTTAGCCTAGCAGGCGAACTCTATAGCCTTGAGTTCTATAGGGAGTTATACAGGGTCCTTAGGCGTAGGGGGATCCTCTTCCATTACACGGGGAACCCTGGGGGCAAGTACAGGCGCCTTAACATCGCCAAAGGTGTAGCTCAGAGGCTGAGGGCTGTGGGTTTTAAGGTCGCTTATGCAAGGGAGGCTCTGGGCGTCATAGGCTTTAAGTGATGATCTTTAACGGAAGGGCTTATTCGATCAGGGCAGTTAATTAATACGGTGATGCCCTATTGCCTCATAACGCGAGGAACTATCTAGTCATTGAGGAGCCTAACCTTGAAGAAGTCGCCATCAAAATGAACGAGCTAAGGAAGACTCACGTCATGGTACTTTACCTGTCCTGTGAGGTCGATTACAGGGGGAGGGCCGCGTCTAAGCTAAGCTTAGGGGATAGGTTACTTATGACTAAGCCTGATGGGACGTTGATAATACATGAAAGGGTTAAGAGGGAGCCCGTTAATTGGCAACCGCCCGGCTCTCTCCTTTACTGCACAGTTAAGGCTGATGAACTGATAATAAGGAGCATAAGGCGTAGTCCATGGGAAGAGATCATAGTGAGGAGTCCCCATGTATACGTCTTCCTAGCTGCTCTCTCGGGTAAAGGCGTCTTCAGGCTCTGGGGTAGTGAGGACGAAATGGTTCAAGAGGTGTTCAGAAAGCCAAGGCTGATCGAGGAGGGCTTTAAACCGTTAAAGAAGGAGGTGCGTACTCCATATGGCACGATAGACCTCCTAGGGGAGGATTCGAAGGGAAATCTAGTGGTTTTGGAGTTTAAAAGGAGCACGGCACAGCTCTCCGGCGTTTCTCAGTTAAAGAGGTATGTCGATTACATGTCCCATAGATATGAAAATGTACGCGGAATACTGGTAGCACCTGATATAACGTCCTCAGCCCTGAGGTTACTGAAGGAATACGGTTTCGAGTACAGGAAGCTAAGGCCTCCTCGTCCGGGACTGAAGGAAAAATAAGCTACATGAGGCTCCTCAGATAAGCCAAACTCTTCCTTATGCTCTCCTCTATAGGCCTCGGAATACGGCACTCGAAAGCCATAAAGTACCTGTAGTCGATCTCCTTTAGGGCTTTAAAGGCACCCTTGAAGTCGGTGTGGCCGAAGCCAGGGGCAAGCCTGTTGCTGTCCGCTAAGTGAATATGATGTAGATATCCTCCTGCCCTCCTTAGGCTCTCAGGTATGCTTGCCTCCTCTATGTTCATGTGGAAGAAGTCAGCCATTATCTTTACGTGTTCAATCCCAACTTCGTTACATATATCCACGGCCTGTTCAAGCCTATTAATGAAATGAGTCTCGTACCTGTTTAGTGGCTCCAGTAGTATGAAGGCGCCTACATCATCAGCATACTTCCCTAATTCCTTTAACTCAGCTATTAATAGTCGCCGCTCAAACTCCTCTATACGCTCATATAGCGGCCAGGGATCAGGTAGCTTAGGCTTACCGAACGTGGGGACTACTATCACGCCTACAGCTTCGAGCTTTGAGGCGGCTTCGAGCCTAACCTTAATATCCCTAATAGCGAGCTCTCGCTCTTCACGTTCGAGGCCTAGTAGGTCGCCCCTATAGCCCGAACATATAGTCGATACGGCCACCTTGAAGCTTTGTTTAATTTCCATTATCTCGCCCAACCGCTCCTCTATGTTATGTCCCCAGATCTCAATTCCCTCAAAACCAAGCTTCTCGGCTAAAGCGAACTTATCCCGTAGGCTTCCCCTAGGAAGTAGGTTCTCCTGTATCGCAATCCTCACAATCTCCTCCTCACTACTATCGTGAATAGTGTAAGGTAATAAGCTATCATGAAGAGGATATACCGAAGCCGAAGAGCCTGGCTAAGGGGGGCACCAGCTGCTTCTTCCTCGAGGAAACACCACGCATATAGGCCATGCCTCCTCTGAGCTTTACGCCGTATGCCCTCTCAAACCAAGACGGGTCATCGGCTACGCAAAACACATAGCTGTCAAGCTTAAGTACGTCAGTAAGCATCAATAGAGCCATACTCAGCCCTTTCTCCTCTTTTATGTGCTTGAGCTCGGTTAACAAAGAGCTCCTCATATTGACGAGTTTCTCAGGCCGCAACATCTCCACATGGCCTATGCCGACGCGCACGCTTCCGAACGTGTACTCTTTGAAGTCAGAGAGTATCACCTCCCTAGGCGAGCGCTCCCCCTTTAAGGACTTCAACTCAAGCATCTCCTTACCTAGCTCCTCGATATCGAGGCCCGAGAGCTCCGCTAATCTTCTGGCCATACATCTATCCTTCTCGGTACACGTAGGTGCCCTGAGGACTATTGTATCTGAGATTATGCCGCATAAGAGGATAGCCGCGATCTCCTCACTTAACTTAATCCCTCCTCTTAAATACCAGTCAGCTATTATCGTCGAGGTGGAACCCGTTGGCTCTATGTGCACAAATATAGGCTCAGCGGTCACTAATCCACCAAGCCTATGATGATCCACTATTTCGAGTACCTCTGCTTCCTCAAGGCCCTCTACGGCTTGTGCAACCTCATTATGATCTACAAGTATCAAGGCCCTTCCTCTAGCCTCGTTGAGGAGTAATGGAGCTTCAAATCCGAATCTCTCCAGGACATAATTGGTCTCTGGATCCACATCTCCCGTACGTGATGCTACGGCGTTCCATCCCCTCATGCGCTTATACTCAGCGTAGGCGATGGCTGATACTATGGAGTCCACATCAGGTCGCTTGTGCCCGATCACGTATACCTTCCTCATGACCGGATCCCGAGCTTTTATTAGATCCCATAGGAATATTTTTCTTAAGATGATGAAGGAAGAGACGAGCGGATCGCCTCATATGAAGAGCCCACCCTTAGCTGATTCCCTAAGGTTATGAACCTCATCAAAAATCTATAAGCTATGAGAAGCTAGACCCTAGATAAGGCTCCTTAAGTGTTGATGTCTCTGAAGATGACTATATACTCTTTGTAGTCCCTTATGGAGCGACGGCCTTCTTAGCTAGACCCCCTGTAGCTAAGCTATAGAGTTGACATACATCATGGTGACTTATGTTATCGAGGTGAATATCACTCCTTCGACATTCTATTAAACAACAATGCATAAGGATAGACTCACGCCCGTTAATTCATGAGTGAAGGCTTCAACGTTAATGTTATCTCATCATTCATCATCAGAGCTCTTGTCTGGGTCATCTCTAACTGTTTTGACTAGTTCCCCTTACGTCTAATGGTATTCGTACTACACGCTCTGAACATCCTACTACCTCTGCTATTACTCTTTCTTTGGTGAAGAAAGTGAATACAATAGGGCCAATCTATTCTTAGAAATATAAATTTAAACATATCTATTTAGAATAATAATTATGGGTGTCACCCAGAAGGGAGAAGGCGCTTGCACGAGATACACGATTTCGAGGCTCTCTTAAAGCTTGAGAAGTGGGCCTTATATAGCGCATTAGTAGGCATCGTCGCTGGGATGGGGGCTGTCGCCTTTGACTTATTGACATCCGCTTGTGAGACGTTCTTTCTGCGCATACTTGTGAACTACTCCCATGAAATGCTAATCGAGAACCCTTCACTTGAGTTCAGATGGTATCTCTTACCGTTTATAACTGGAGTTGGGGGGCTCCTCTCAGGGCTCCTAGTATACGGCCTTGCACCTGAAGCCGGAGGACATGGAGTAAACGCCGTGATAAGATCCCTTCATCAGCTCAGCGGTCTAATTCATAGGAAGGTAGTATTGGTTAAAATGTTAGCTTCGGCGATAACGATAGGTTCTGGCGGTAGTGCTGGTAAGCTGGGTCCAGTGGCCCAGGTAAGCGCTGGTCTTAGTTCATGGCTGGCGCACATGTTAAGGGCTATCCCTTATGATAGGAGGATAATGGTTATGTGCGGTGTAGCTAGTGGCATAGGTGCTATGTTTCGCGCCCCTCTAGGTGCTGCCTTCTTCGCTATTGAGGTTCTCTACAGGCGCGACTTCGAGTCAGAGGCCTTAATACCAGCTATCATATCCTCAATAGTGGCCTATACGGTTTACATCCTCTTCATGGGCACTGAGTCGGCCTTCTACGTTCCAAGGCACGAGATGCCCTCGGTGTACAATTTTCCGCTATACGCCCTCTTAGGGGTCGTAACAGGCTTTGTGGCGATACTCTATGTCAGGCTCTTCTATGGCATGAGGAACTTGATCTTCAAGAACATTCCTGCCCCGAAAGCACTCATACCGATGATAGGTGGCATTCTAACGGGTATCGTCGGTATCTTTTACCCCCACATCTTAGGCACTGGTTATGAATGGATAGAGCTCGCCATCCTTGGAAGGCTCAGCTTAGATTTCATGCTAATCCTCATACTCACGAAGATGTTAACTACAAGCCTTACCTTAGGCTCTGGAGGTAGTGGAGGAGTATTCGCTCCGCTCCTATTTATAGGAGCGATGATAGGAGGGACCTTCGGGGCCTTGCTCCAAGGCTTTATACCCGGAACAACATCAAGTATCTCACACTTCGCTATAGTGGGTATGGCATCGTTCTTTGCCGCTGCAGCTAAGGTCCCCTTAGCCTCCATAGTGATGATCGTAGAGATGACTAGGGGTTATGAGATGCTAGTCCCCACTATAATAGCCTCTGTATTAGCTTACGTCATATCAGGAGAACTTACGATATACGAAAGCCAAGTTCTCTCTAAGGAGAGGTCCCCCTTCCATACGCACCTATTGATCAAGAGGGTATTAAGGCATTATAAGGTAGAGAGCGTTATGACGACGAACTATGTGGCGTTTAAGCCTTATGAGAGAGTAATCGATGTCATCATGAAGTCGATCAAGGTGCCCTATGGGGTCTTCCCGGTAATACAGGGAGGGAGGTTAGTGGGTGCAGTGATATATGGGGATTTAATTAAGCTTATTTCTAAGGAGACCAGGATGATGCCCATCGTTAAGGTAATGAAGAAGAACGTTCCTATTATATGCCCTAATGAAACTCTGGACAAGGCCCTTGATGAGATGCTCTCATATGGTATGAACGTCGTAATGGTGGTCGACTCGATCAGTAACATGAAATTAATGGGTATAGTCACGAGGAGCAACATAATGGAATTGCTCTGGAGGCGAAGCAGGAGAGCCTCTTAAATGTTAAGAAGTTTAAAAGATCGGGTCTATAGCCTTAAAGCATGAGGCAACGTAATGTGATTTAGCGTAATATCGTTTATTAAGGCTCTCCTGGTTTTGACTTACAGCCAGCCGTGACTTTCAGGCCTTCAGGTATTTTATCTCGCTAACGAGTTCATCTAAGTCAAACTCAGCAAAGGCCACGAAACTATCTGCCGCACCATATGATACTAAAAGCTTATCCTTCATCATTTGAGCTCCACAAGCGAAGACTACTAAGGGCCTATCACCGATCCTCTCGTAAACCTCCTTCGGCTCCATAATATAATAAGGTGTCACGCCAGTTATCCTCAGGCTTTCCCCATCATAACTGATCGTTATGGCCATAAGTCTATAGATTTCGTCTAATCCCTTAGAGTGAATTATAGCTAACCATTCGTCCCTACCTATTTTAATGGGAGGTGTTCCCCATCCGATTCTTTCCTCGAAGTCGGCAGGAACCATTACGCATACGTTATTATCTATGCATACCTCTTCCACCTCATCACCACCCTTAGGTTTTATGAACACCTCTTTCGGTATCTGTCCTATCCAGAGACACGGCGGTCTGCCTTCCAGATGTGGCCTATGAAGGACAAAGACTACATCATCTTCTCCTAGGAGGACTACATCCTTGTTAGTTATAGTCTTCTTTCGCAACTCAGTCGGTAAGGTGAGGTAAGCTATCTTCGTCCATTCAGCATATGGATCATCGGTTACTGCTACTACCGGAACAGTCCTCTCTATGTTAACGGAGCTGAAGTAAAAATACGTACGCCCCGTATACGTCATGACTAAGGTATTCCTTAAAAACTGGACTCTGGGATCCTCGACACCCCATATATCGTACTTCGTACTAGGCCATACGACCAACTCAGCAGGATATTGTCCGAGCATCACGTACTTCTCCTCGAAGTCTTCGAATGCCAGGTCTATCCTGGCAACAGCGCTAACGTACTTGTAGTATCCGAGTATCAGCCTAGCATAGACATGAATGGTTTCTTCCCTTATGAGAAGGGCTGGATTAAAGGCTGTTACGGGATGCCTTTGTGGGAAGTTCTTCAAGAATATCCTATCAGCCGTTATGACACCGAGCCTCTGGGCCATATCTCGGCACTTAGGCCTTCTTAGCTCGCTCAGCCTATCAACTTGATCCGTGTATTTGATCTTGTACAAACACACCACCTTTGATGATAATAAAAGATCACGTGAGATTTAGTGTTGCCGCTTCACGTTTAACCGTATGACTCCCTATAGCATCATCTGCATGTAACTTCCCAAATGAAAGGTGAGCAATAAGCTTTGAGACAACGCACTCATGGTACCTCATGACGAAAGGACTACGCATTATGTAGCGCTTCACGATAACGAGTGTTATCCCTTAACCCGTGGAGATTTAATGGTAGATTCGAGGCTGGTCATCGAGGCTGATCCCGAAACGAGAGTTCAGAAGACACTTCATCGAATTCGTGGTTCCTTATTCTACTTCAAAGCGTTACCTCATGTATGGGAGAGATCCTTACATGATGGGATCCTTAGCTCGCCTCAACACAAATCACGAATACACGGATAGCAGGATAAGAGGCTTACTAGAATATCTAGGAGTTAAATTGCCCTCATGCAATCCATTCATGATCCCCCTGGCCCAGCTAATCGAAGTAGTCATCCTAGCTACAAGGGCCATTGAGCTCTTACATGAGGCTAAGCCCACGAGGGTAAGAACAAAACTTAGACTTAAGGCTGGAATGGGAGAATGCCTAATAGAAGTCCCTCGAGGCCTCCTCTACCATAAATATGATATTAACGAGCATGGCAGAGTTACAGAGGTGGATATAATAACACCAACAGTTCAGAACAAGGCTGACATAGAGGAAAGCGTGAGAACAACGTTGACTACGATTATGAAGATGAAGGAGAACCTGAGCACTAAGGACTTGAAGGAACTTTGTGAATTCGTAGTACGTTGCTACGATCCCTGTATCTCCTGTTCCGTTCACCTGGTTACCCTATAATGGCTTTTTAAATCGAGGAAGTCCTAGTGGTTCATGTGGAAATAAGCTATGCTAATGCTATTGATAAAGAGCTTCATGAAGCACTTTTTATTACTATCTTGAGCATAATTGTCTGAGGCGAGAAGATAATGGAAGCACCTAAGTTTAAGAAGGAAATAAGTCCTCATTACAGGACCATAGTAGTAAGCGGTGTATTCGGCGGCCATAGGCCGGGATGGTTTGAGATGATAATCTTCACGGATGAGATAGATCCAGAATCGTTGGATCCAGCCCTTAGTGGCGGTCGAGTAGTCGTTAAGAGGACTTTCCAGTGTAGGTTAATCTTAGACCCGATTCAAGCCAAGAGCCTACTCCAGTGGCTGACATATCACGTAAAGGAGTACGAGAAGAAGTTCGGTGAGATAAAGATGCCACCTGCCCCTAGCACTAGAGGAAGATCCTCGATGTTCGTATGACTCCTGGAAAAGCTAGGGCATATCCTTAAATGCTCAGGCCTCATGTCAGATACCACTTCGTCGTACTCTATGACACATTTCAAAAATTGTCCTCAGGGATCCTTATCCTAGCCTCCTAATCCTGTAGAGAACCTTTCTCCTCTCTGTAGTTCGCTCGAGAATCCCTAGGAGCACCAATCTCTCCAGAATGTAATAGAGCCTCCTAGCGCTCACCTTAATCCCTAACCTCCTGGCTTCCCTCCTAATCTCGGAAATACTCTTCCAATCGGACGATAAGATTCCATAGCGGAAGAGCAATGCTGAAGCGATATGGAGTAGTAACCGCTTTCTGAACCTCCTACTGATATGGCTCCACCAGGAAGGCTCGGCTACATAGGATTCGTACATGCGCCCCTCCCATAGGCCGTTGAAGAAGTGTCAAGCGTGGATCACTACTTCATACAGCGCTTCACGGCGACAAATATGTTTCGTATCAATTCAAATCATATATCTCAGGTAAGCATCATGTTTAATGTGAAGACATATTCTGTGAAACTTTATCTTTCATCTGAAACTAATAGCAATTGTGCTGGCACATGATGGCCGTACATAAGTGGGGGGTATTTGAGGCCGAATATACGAGCTCATATAGCTATGAGAGACCATTCCGGGATGTCGTAGTTACATGTACTTTCACATCACCGAGCGGCAGGCAAGTTTCCGTCGAGGCGTTTTGGGATGGAGGGCTATCGTGGCGTGTACGCTTCATGCCTGATGAGATAGGCACATGGAAGTATCAAACTTCTTGTTCCGATAAGCAGAACACAGGGCTTCATGAACAATATGGAAGTTTTGAGTGCATACCTTACGGGGGTATTAATCCCCTATACGTGCACGGACCCCTAAAACTCTCGGATAATCGCAGGTATTTAATACACGAGGATGGTACTCCCTTTTTCTGGCTTGCCGATACAGCTTGGAATGGCATGATCGGGGCTAGTATTGATGAGTGGGAAGAATATCTCCGGTTCAGGAAAGAACAGGGGTTCACAGTCATCCAGTTTGTAATGACGCATTGGCGTGGAGGACCATGTGATATCAAGGGCGAGAAAGCCCATGAAGGGAAGGATAGGATCGAGAGGTTAAATGTGAGTTTCTTCAAACGCATCGATCCTAAATTCGCTATGGTAAACGAGTACGGCTTGGTCGCAGCTCCTGTGCTACTTTGGCGTTCCCTGATAAGGTAAGTCCTGGGTTCAACCTCGCTGATGATGAAGCTCTACTACTGGCGCGCTATCTGGTGGCTAGATATGGAGCTTATGTGCTAGTGTGGATATCAGGTGGAGATGGCGACTACAGAGGTGTAAAGGCCAGGAGATGGAAACTCATAGGCAGGGCTCTGTTCCTCAATAAGCACAGACAACTGGTAACCCTACATCCCATGGGGAAGCATTGGATCCTGCCTGAGTTCATTCATGAGGAATGGTACGATATAATCGGATATCAGAGCGGACATGGTGTAAGTGAGGAGGATCTAAGGTGGATTTGTTTCGGTCCTCCTAGCAGGGATTGGCGCTTGGAGCCACATAGGCCTGTAATAAACCTCGAGCCTAACTATGAGGAGCTCCTAGCATACAGGATCCGTAAGCCCATAACAGCACATATGGTCCGTAGAGTTGCTTATTGGAGCCTCCTGATAGCGCCTCCGTCCGGCATTTCCTATGGGACTAATGGGATATGGTATTGGGCTAGAAGACCAGAGGAGCCCATAAACCATCCGGGAATCGGTATAGCTAAGCCATGGAGGGAGGCCCTTAAGCTTCCCGGAGCAAGCCAGATGACAGTGCTCAAGGAAATCTTCACGAGCTTACGCTGGTGGGAGTTATCACCTGATCCGGGACTTTTAATCGAACAGCCGTGTCTAAAGAGCGTAGAGCTGTTCGTGGGAGTAGCGAGGAGTGAGGATAGGCGATCAGCCATAGTGTACACACCTGAGGAACAGGAGCTTAAGCTGAACTTAGATGGCCTTCAGAGACCCCTTAAGATAACGTGGATAAACCCTCGTACGGGGGAGAAGGTAGACGAAGGGGTCACCACCTCCAGGCGTGTAGTTCTAAGGCCCCCGAACCAAGGCGACTGGGTGCTCGTATTGAGGGCTATTCAGGTTAGCTCCTGGGGCAATAATCCTTCTAGTTAACATTTTATTTGAATATCGGAATACGGAAATCGGTGTTCCCTCAATTCGAGCACGTTCCATCACATGGTTAGCTGACCTAAGCGTTCTCATAAGCAACTTAGAGATACAATTCACGAAATTGAGAAGTAATGAGAAATATCTTTGTAAGGGAGCATAATCTTCAGTTAAATATCATAAGATGGCCTAATTAATGTACAGGGGAATATGTGCGCGCGTTATAGGGCTGGTATAATAGGATGCGGCAGGATAGCCAGGATGCATCTTAACGGCTGGAGATCCCTTGAAAATGTGGAAGTCGTAGCGGCAATGGATATAAATGAGGCAGTGGTCGAGGACTTCTGTAGGAAACACGGCATCCCAAGAGCTTATACTGATTATGAGGAGATGGTGACTAAAGAGGAGCTGGACTTAGTTAGTATATGCACCTGGCCCTTAAGTCACGCTGAGATAACGGTGAACGTTGCTAAACTGGGGGTCAAAGGAATATTATGCGAGAAGCCTATGTGTCTCAGTTTAGCGGAAGCGGATTCCATGATAGAGGCATGCGAGAGGAACGGTGTCAAATTAGCGATAGGTCATCAACATAGGTTCGATCCGCCTAACGTGTTGGTGAGACAGTTAATCGCGAGAGGAGCCATAGGAAAGCCCCATCTACTGGTTTGTCGCGTCGAGGACGGCCTATTGAACAACGGAACGCATTACATAGACCTAATGCGATATTGGCTGGGTGATCCTAAGCCGGAGTGGGTGATAGGGCAAGTCGAGCGGAAGACCGATAGGTTTGAGAGGGGGAGCCCAATAGAGGACCTGTGCATGGGCCTCATATGCTTCGAAAATGGTACTAGAGGCCTCATTGAGAGTGATCTTCCTTCAGAGAATTTCCCTTCACGGCCGTTAATATATGGGAGTAATGGGATAATGACCCTTACGGGGGATGGCGTCCTAGTGTTAAACGATGGGAGAAAGGGATGGCAGATGATTAAGGCTCATCCCCAGAGGGATACCGAGTTCTCAGAGTTGATAGACTGGATAGAGGGAAGGAGAGAGCATAGATGTAGTGCACGACAAGCTAGATATACCATGGAGATCATGATGGCCATATATGAATCGGCTAGGACCCGTAGCCTCGTGAGAATGCCCCTCAAGACTAAGGAAAATCCATTGTTCATGATGATAAGGAGCGGACAGTTGCCTATCGTTAAACCTGGGAGATATGATATCAGACTCCCTAAGTCGATGTGGAAGTGCTTAAAAGCCCCATGGGAATGAAAGAGAATAACGACCCACTCGCCTTTAGTCAGGAGGACTCAGTTCCATAATTTAAATGGTGATCGTTAAGTAAGATCTCGGACAAGGCCTTTTATTTCACCTCTCACTCCAAAGCAACCTGGTCTCCCCTGCCGTCTGATACCTAAGGTCCCTTGTCTGCACTATGAACGGATAGTCCCTTGTTGCAGTGCCTACAACTAAGAACGTCCTCGGAGGTAATGCTGGAACTATGGACTTCACGGTGTCCTCATCTATCTTAGCCGCTGGAAGTATGTGACTTATGTCCCTCTCATTGGTCAGGTTGAACGCGAAGAGATTATCGGTCTGCCTAATTATGACCTCGTCTATGCTAGTCGGGGTATTCGTCATGTAGAACTGGAATGCCCCGAGATGCCTCATCCGGGTAACTAGGTCCAGCCAAACCGTGCGCTGAAGGTAGAGGTGCGCCTCCTCAGCGAATATGAAGATCGGCTCTATGCGTCCTTCTTCTAGCATCTGTCTCAACTTACTTATTACCGTCTGTACCACTATGCTCTGTGAGACAACGCCCTTGGCTCTTAGGTTAATGATCAGTGCTCCTCCCTCCTTCATATCCTCAAGTAAGTCCTCTATTCGGGTCTCCTCTGACGTGCTATCCGCTACTATATTCGTCTCCTCAACAGTCCTAAGACGCCTATAAATGGCCTCAGAGACCCTAGCGCTCACCCTTCTCAGTTCCCCATATAGAGTATCCAGCATGAGCATATCGTTTTCCTCTAGCCGGTTCCACATCTCCCTTAATGATGCCGCTGAGGCCTCCGGTAGCTTTAGGACATCCACCATTATGGAATAAAACACTTCTAACCCTATGTAGGGTAACGTGAACTTCAGCGCCCTATACTCGGAGCTCGGTAGGGGGTTGGGCTCCAACGTCTTTATCCTGTCGTAATACTCGCTCGGCCTGTCATCAACCGTATACCTGAGGTTGGAGTATTCATCGTTAATATCGAATACTATCGCTCTCGCACCATGGTCTATTAGCCCAAGTAAAAGCGTCTTGGCCAAGTGCGATTTGCCCGTACCCTTCTTCCCAACTATGATGTTTATCCCCTGCAGATCATAGGCGTTTATGATGAAGTCGGATCCATCGAAGATATTCCTCCCAATAGCTATATTCCTCATCCCGGCGATATCCAAGGAGCTCAATAGTTCCTCTAGCCTAATCGGAGTTATCTCTGAGCTCCTAGAAGGCGTCCAGCCGCTCCATGGTATCGCTCTATTGCCCCTAATCTCGAAACGTATCTTCGCTCTAGCGACCTTCATGTTCCTGATATCCGTAAGCAGCCTCTGAAGGCCTCCTGTAGATACATCTCTGACTCTCGCTTCTGCCCTTACTGCCTCGCTCCTTACAACATCCTCCAATATCCCCGGTAGATCCACTAGGTTAAGCTCGATGACCTGTACTATCACCCCTCTATCTTCAATACTATCGATTATCTTTAGGCTCTCGCCGACCTCCAATCCCTCGCTTGGGTGATATACCAAGTATACCTCATCCCCAGATTTGGATAGTATCTGCATGTCGCTTCGCCTAGAAGGGATATAGGATAAACTTTCTGATATCGAATTCTGGGACAACCTTAAGGCCGTATTTACTTACGACATAAGATTGTAATGCCAGCACTTCGTTCCCCGTGAAGTAGCAATTGATATGAGCTTGTCTTAAGGGTTCCGGGTAGCCGTTGAACATCGGACACGTGGAGATAAGCCTTCGAAGCTCCTCCTCGCTACTGGATCCCCTTCTTGGATATACGTCGACCCTGAACGTAAAGCCCTGCGGTGAGAACTTCACAGCATAAACTTCCCCTAGGATCCTCTTGGCTAACCTCCCCTTCAGCAGGTGATGGACCTTAACGTAAGCTGGTTCATAGACATCGCTTAACAGATCTATCAGCCGATAGCCATCAGAGGTCCTTATGTTGCTGGTCTTAGATATCCCGAAGACTGCGTTATTGGATCTAATAGCCCTATTCAACGCGCTTACGAGGACTTCCTTAGGGGTATCCACCGTATCTCCCGTTAGGCTTCCATCCCATAATATTAAACCATCTTTAAGGTAGTCCGCGGTAGTCACCTGTAAATAGCGCTCGATGAGATTCCTAACCCTATCCACCATCTTATAGAGCTTAGGTACATCTCTGCTACTAACCTCCCTTAAGCCGAGCACGCTCCTGAGGTAATTATATACGTACTCCTTATTTGCATCGCTCAGGTGCACGATAAAGGGACCGAGTCTGGTCACATTATACTCCTTACCATCAAAACGGACTATCGCGGCTCTATATGCTGCTACGATTCCCCTCTCCGTCTCACCCACCCTAAAGCTTGTGGTATCCACCGCTAGAATCTCACATCCCTCAATCTCCTCCCTTTTAAGGACTCGGTAATCCCCAGGGGTCTCAGCTAGAATAAGCGTTTCATCTTCCTGTATTTCCTCGGCTTTATCAAAGTCTTCATCATTTGAAGGCATGAACTTTGTAAGCTCAATATACCTAGGTCTAAACTTCTTCGAGCTCGTCAACTCCTCCTCGAGCCGTCGAAAGAAATCCACCAGCTTTAACCTTTCGATGAGTTCCATCACGATACCATTCCTCGTCGAGGAGATCTGATGACCGTTATATGTTCTCATATGCTCCTAGATATTCCTCACTGACCGCTTCACGTAATTATGTGGTTGTGATTTGAGGGTTTATCGTAAATGCTGTCCCCATGCGCAATCCCTTTATCCTCCCGGGTTTGAGTTACGCTAACTGGGGTTCAGGTTTGATAGACCTTCATAGACGTTAATGGTCTTTGGTCTATCAAACCCTTGGGCTTCACCGCCTTCAGGTCTCCTTTCATCGGAGACCATATCATCGGCATCCGCCCCCTTAGGGCAACCCCGACCCATAGCTCGTGGTGGATTAGTGGCTTCACCACCTCACCCCACCATTCATCACTTCGGGAGAAGCCCCGCATCCTGAGGTAGATATTCACACTAGCATTCTTCTGCCTATCAATAACCAACCCGCATCGGGGACATCTAAAGTTTCTGCCCCTTAGGTCTTTAACCTTGAACCCACATCGAGAACACGTCTTACTCGTGTCTTTAGGATCTACCTCTTTAACTATAGCCCTTTGCTTGACCTCCCTAACTATATTCCTCCAGCTAACCCTAGCTATCCTCTTCCTTAGCTTCTTGCTCCTTTTTCTATTCTTCCTAATCATGTTTTCCTTATTCAGCCTCTCAAACCCATGTATAGTATTTGGGAATAGCCTTATTAGCTGGATAGCAATCTTCCTCTCTATGTCCCTACACTTATTCTTCTCCCTATGAGAGTACTTTTCAAGAAGCTTCTTTCCTCTCCTTAGCTTTTTAGAAGCTATTTCCTGTGCTTTGCTCCTCTTCTCCTGATAAACTATCCTCACAGTTATCAGCGGTCTTAAGTCCACATGGATGAAGCCTATTTTGGGGGAGAAGCCTGTGA
>JAGGXX010000024.1 GCA_021162845.1 Thermoprotei archaeon
CAAAATGGACAATTTACCCCATAAAATGAAAAATCAAAGAAAACCCAAACCACAAAACAATCTGGATACTAAAACACCACCTCACCCTTTCATAACAAACCCCGAAAACCCACCAATGAATCAGTTAGTAAGCATAGTACAGGCACAATTACTGTTTTAGGTCAGCTACTAGAGCATATGTATCCACGATTACCGCTTTAGCCTCATTAACCACTCCTCTTCCTCCTCCGTAACCTCCTCCTCAGCCTCCTCCAAATCAACCCTTAACCCCCTACCCCTCTCCCTAAGCTCACTCCACAAGTCACGTACCCTCAATATTATCTTATCATCCTTAACCTCCAGCCCTAACGTCATACCCTCCTCAATACCCAGCCTCTCACGAACATCCTTAGGAATAACTATCACACCCCGCCTACCCACACGAACCCTAGGCATCACCCCCACCCAGCCCAATACTTCAGATTAACGATATTTCAGTTCTTACATGAACTGGAATATCATCCCTTTAAAGTATACTGCTAATTTCACGCGGATCAATTCTATTAAGCCCCGGTATCCTATCATACACATCATTTGTCGATATTATAGTCCTGTCTGGAACGTACAGAAGCGCTGTCGCCGCGTAATATGCATCAAATATCGACGAAAAACCATACTCCACTAATAGGGCTAAAGCCGCAAGATCTAAGTCCACAGTAGTTGGCACCCATATTAAGTTAGGTATCTTAGTGAGTGCAACTAGCTTGTCCAGTACATTACTTATCTCCAAATTAAGCCTTCTCACTATGTAATACACCTCATGAATTACCTCACGGCTAACATACAGCTCCAGCTCACCTCTCACCACCCTCCTAAGAATGTCCTCCGCATAAGGCTTAAGCCAATCCTCTCTCTTAATATGAGCAAGAATTACATCAGTCTCTATCAACAACCCTACCCCTCCTCCTCAGCTTTTTCTCAACCTCTTTTAGAGCCTCCTCCTCAATCATCCTCCTGAAAGCCTTCCTATCAATCCTCACATTAAGCCATGAGGCACTAGCCTCCAGAGGCCTAGGAGGTATAGGTATCAATATTATCCTCGAACCAGCAGTAATGACCAGTATCTTGTCGCCCGGCGAGACGAGCCCCTTAGGAAGCTTAATCCTCCCCCTGTCATCCACCGTGACAACCTTAGACATAAAACATCCCCATTCCACATAGGTTATCCCCTAATAATAAGAATTATCCCCAAATCAAGAGCCAGACCCCAGGAATTGAAGTCTAGCTCCAATTCATTAGATACTAGACAAGTACTCTCGGTCTGGAGAATGGCCTTATCATAGCTAGGACGGAACACTATTAGTATCATCAATAGAATTATTACTAAATAGTAAAGGCACACAGCTTAGTCGGTGATGCAATGGAAGCAAAGTGGTTGAGAGAAATCTGTAAGAGACTCTTGAAATATGACCCAAGCATAGTCGAAATCATTCAGTTTGGCTCTTCAGTTTATGCTCCTAAACATGCTAGGGATATAGATCTCTTAGTATTAACCAAGAAAGCCAAGGAATACGAAGGATATTTAGATGCCGCATACATCGAGGATCTACCCTTCAACGTGGACGTGATTGTAGTAAATCTAGGTGAAAAACTAAGAGAAGACTTCATAAGAGGAGTACTAGGAGCATTCAAGGTACTTTACGGAAATGGCAGACACATGCTTGAGTACGCTAAACGCCTCAGCGATCCTAAGTTCGACGAGGCAAGAGCCGCTTTAAAAGCAGCAAGAGATTACATAGAACTAGCCGAGAGAACATCTGATGAATTAGCAAGAGATAGACATATCAGGGCGTCCTTTGACTCTCTATTCCACGCAGCACGAATAGCCTCAATGATGTACCTCTCAACAGAAGTCTCTAGATGGGGGTTAATCAGGAGAATGCTACCAGAGCCGTACAGAAGTAAGTTCAGAAAGTTCATAAATATCTTGCATGTAGAGTACTTCTATCATGGGAATTATCCCAGAAGCGAAGTTAGAGAAGAATTTAATCGATGGCATAGAGAAGTAGAGAAGTTCATCAACAGATTAGAGTCTGAAACAAAAGGAAAGAAGTCCGAAGAGCCAGACAAAACAACCTAGATCACAACCCTACTACAACAAAGCCCTCTACAGGGGTCAGTGCTAGAAAGTCAGAAGTAGCACTAATAGTAGAAGTAATTAAGATATATTACGAGAAAGGCCATAATCTTCTAAATAAAGAATGCTAGAACATCTGGAAGTAGCCCGTAACAATTACAGCTTCACACCCATATCTGGCCACATAATCAAGGCTTTAGAGGCCATGGTTTCAGTGATGGAAGTAGAGGGTGAGACCTTAAAGTATGAAGTCATAGCTGTCGCAGAGGTGCCGAATGCCGTGAGGAAAAACCTAAAGAAAAACGGCCTCCCTCATATTGATAGACAGGAAGAGGTGAAGGTTATCCTAAGACCACCGGAATAGCTATACTCGGTTAGTATGCTGTTTACTCGAAAATCAATATATACTCGAAATTCATATCATTTACTCGGTGTACCAAGTGAGCATCGAGGGTAGGGTTGGTTCCAAGGGTGAGCTATTCCCCCCTAAAAGTATCAGGAGGAAGCTAGGTCTTAAACCACATATGAAGGTTATTTATAGAGTTGAGAACGGGAGGTTAATAGTGGAGCCCATACCGACGTTAGAAGATATTCTGGAAAAACCTCCTGAAATTGAGATCTCACTTGAAGATTTCCATAAGTTTAGAAAAGAACTTTCCAAGGAAGCCGAAACATGAAGCTACTACTGGACACTACCTACCTCCTACCAGCAATAGGAGTATCCATTAAGGAGATCCCCCGAAATAGCGTCATTAAGTTGATCAAAGAGGGATACGAAATACTTATCAGCGAAATTACATTCTTTGAAATCTCAGCCAAAGGAGCTAAGTACATAACTTCCGGACTACTTACCCCAGCAAGAGTAACTAGAGGGATAAGAGCTATAGCACGTGATGACAGGATACGCAAAGTACCAATCCATGACACTCCAATATTACTCGTAGCGTTTAAACTAAGAAAAGTACTAAGCGACTTCATAGACTGTCTCATTCTTTCATCAGCCATTAACAGAGCCGACATTTTAGTAACTGAAGATAGCGATATCCACGAATTAACAACTACGGATAAATTCAAGAAAATTATCCAGGAGATAAACCCTAAGTTCAAAGTTAAGAGCCTTAAAGACCTACTTCAGTCCATGAAAAACAAACCTAGCCCATAACCTTAAGCTTTTCAACGAGCTCGTCAGCATACCGCCACAGGCCAGCACGACTCCTCAACTTCTTACACTCCTAGCGGCTAGCGCTTTAAGTTCAAGCTATGGTAGCTTGAGCTTCTAAGCCCTGTTCATTCCCTCCAGCACCGTCCCCCAGCCGTTTAGGAAGAGGCCTACTAGCTTGGAGACGAGCGAGTAATCTAGTTGTGCTGTTGCCCACAGCCACGCTATGGCCCACACGATCCACAGAGTTAATGGCAGTATGGCTACTATGGGTGCCCAGATGGCTAGGATTGGCCCGTCTAGTAGCTGTATTCTTAGCGTAAAGTCATCATCTTGGGTTTCCCGAGAAGTACCTATATACGTCTAGATGAGGGGGCCTATGATGGACTTGGGAGTGGGGCGGCGGTTTAAGCCCATATACACGGGGTTTTAAGATGCTCATCTCTCGTATGATGCTACTGTGTATAGGCCCAGCTCTTGGGCTCGCTTCTTGGCCGATGGGTGTATTAGGTAGCCGAAGAGGATGCCGATAACCCTAACACCAGCGCGCTTGCTTAATGGCGCGTAGACA
The DNA here is from genome assembly GCA_021162845.1 of Thermoprotei archaeon. GTDB lineage: Archaea > Thermoproteota > Thermoprotei > QMSL01 > B3-G16 > JAGGXX01. The sequence goes on from JAGGXX010000024.1 coordinate 3,847, forward strand.
TCCCTATAGAACTTATCAACCTGAGCCTCATAAATCCTAGACTTAACCTCACCAACTATAATCAACCTCTCACCCTTAAGCAAGCCCTCACCATAGAGGTCTACCTCAACCTCCCTACCATCAATAGTGAGGAATTCCCTCCTGAGCTCATCAACCTCCACGCCTAGATGCCTGTGTAGCCAACCTGGCAGCACGACCCTAGCTATGTCTTCGAGCCCGAACCCTATGGTATCGCTGAGCCTGCCGACCTCCCTCCTTAGGGCATTCATGCCGATCGCCAGCTTCCTAACAGCATCCTCAGTCCTCCTCTGCGCTTCGGCTAATCTCATTACAGCATCCTCTAATTTCGAAACCCTCTCCTCAGTCCTCCTTTGCGCCTCTGCTAGCGCGTTAACCCTCTCCTCAGTCCTACGCTGTGCTTCAGCTAGAGCATTTAATCTTTCCTCGGTCCTCCCTTGTGCCTCTGCTAGTCTTGTTACCGCGTCCTCCAACTTTGAAACTCTCTCCTCAGTCCTACGTTGGGCCTCTGCTAGTCTCATCACAGCATCTTCAAGCCTTGAAACCCTCTCCTCGGTCCTTCTTTGTGCTTCGGCTAGCGCGTTAACCCCCTCCTCAGTCCTACGTTGGGCCTCTGCTAATCTTGTTATTGCGTTCTCTAGTCTTTCAAATCCCTCCTCCATCGACCTCCTAAGCTTATCGAACTCCTCCCTAGTAACCTTAATCCCCCTAACCCTATCATCAACAATCTTAACTATCAAATCATACAGCTCAGGCGTCAACGACATTATGAGCCCCGGGTCATAGGAGAGGTAGAAGATATTAAAATATTTAGCGAGGAAGCTTATACAGGCTGATTTTGAATTACCCCATCGTTGATAAAGCCATTCAAAAGAATGTGAATCACGCCTCTCCTCCGCTATCTTACGCGAACTTTAGCCCATAGTGTCTTGCTAGAGGCCTTCATCAACAATCCTGACTCGTAGCTAGCTGCATAATTAGCAACCTCCTCCACATCCTTAAAGATAAAATCTTCAACCTTAATCTCAGATATCCTCAGAAAAGGAATTCCTCTATAGACAGCATGCCCCATCTCCAATCATGATAATCAAGCTAATTGAAGCCGATCTAGAGCCCATCCTCACAGGGCTCAGGTATCGCCTAACACGACGTTTAATCGAAATTTGAGCATACGTAGAAGACCAGCATATCCGTTATCGGACATGTATATTATAATACCTGGATATGGGGAGCCTATCTAGTACATCCGCAAGGCCCCGCAAGCTATCACATATATTCATCCTACGGGCATCGACAAGCTAACCGGCCCCCTATGTGCCATTCATCAACCTCAACGGGTTCGACATATACCGCATCCCAAGCTACTCAATTGCTTACAGTAGGAGCACGGCTTATGATTCCATCAGTGCTTCGCGAAATTGATTACCTCCGGTCCCGCCCTTCCCTTCTTCTACTCCAATGCTTTAAGGCTGCACATATACGCGTGACGTTATCATGTTGAGCTCATAAAGCTCTATGGTGAACCTCTCCTCTTCCTCTAATACATGGATCCCTGAAGATATTACCTGGTCTATATCCTCGGCTATGGCTTTGAGATATTCCTCCAAGCCTGCCCCTTTAACCCTCAGATATAGGTTCCTGCATATAGCCAGTATCCTCTGAAGTCATGAATTGGTGCCCCGCGAATATATGGCTTTGAACCCCTACCACCGCTCTTCGGAGCTCCCTCCTAAGCCTCGAGACAAGATATGACAGATGTCAGATCCCTCCATCATTTCGCAATCACTCCATGTAGTGTACCATGGTTTCTTCAATCTTCTCACCATTTAGTTCTTCAAAGTCTTTGTCAAATGTGTAGAAGTGCGAGTACTTCCCATATACTGCTGTGGCTAGTATTAATGCATCTATCTCCGGTAGCTTGTAGTCTCTTCGAATATGTGAGGCTTTAAGGCATATGTCCTGGCTAAGAGGTATGATCTTAAATAGTTTGCACAGTAGCTCCTTCATACTGACGAACTTGTCTTCTACATCGAATTTAACACTATACATGTGAATCTCATGAATCGATATTATCGACATAGCTTTTGAGACATGCTTCCTAAGAACTTGTTCAGCGACATCAAACCTACCTTCCTCCCTAAACAGGTAGGCTATAAGAATGTTCGTATCGTAGAATGCCATATCACCTTTCACCATACTTCCTCTGCCTGTCAAGCTCCTCAGCCAGACCTCTCAAGGAATAGCCTGGATTAAGGGAACCTGCCAATTCCTCAATACCTAGGACCCTTTCAACAACAGCTCTATTATCCCCATCAACATATACCTTAACGTAGTCCCCAGGGCTTATCCCCAGCCTATCACAAACCTCCTTAGGCAAAGTTATCTGCCTCTTCCTAGTAACCTTCACAATACCCACACAACATCACCAGAGCAATAGTTAGAGTACTACCATATAAAGGTACTACCCCATAAAGGTAGGAATACTACTCGTCCAAGTTACCTCTCAAGGCCCTGAGAAGCAGCCTCCTCAGAACGAAGGGGAAAGCATCGACATATAGTGCTAATATCTTCCCCATCGGACCTAACACCACGAGCCCATCTTCCATCTAAAGCCTTAAGTAGCGAGCCATAATGACAATTCCCACCCTACCTTAAAACAAGAGCTAGCTTACTAGCCGGAGGATCTCTCCATCATAAAATGGCCATCAGAATATTACTAAAGCCCATTCCCTAAATCGACCTTCAAAGTAAGGCGGATGATGTACACCCGCTCTTGAGCCCTAAGCCTTACCACACTACCATCCACGAGGAGCTTAAAGACCACCAAACCAGACTTATGTAGTTGCTCATAGATATCATTACGCAATAACTCAAATACCTTAGGCCTTAAATCCGACTCCAACGCCTTAAAAGAGAGGAAGCTTCTTTAACGAAGCTTTATCCCTACCTAAAACTAAAGGGGTTGGGGATGATGAGCCTCGAGGTTAGAGAGATCCTGGATCTATGACCGATACCAGGCCTACTGACCTAACCCCCTCATCCCCCGATATAGTATCATATACAAGGGGGAAATAAAGGTATAGGGTAGAGGATAGGGTGGGATAGGGAATATAGGCTAGGTAGGGTCGATCAGAAGAGCAATAGAACTACTCCTACAAAGAGAAGCAAAAGAAGTTGGGGAATTAAAGCGATGATAAAGCGGTGATGTAAGTAAAAGGCCTCTCATAAAGCTCTCCCCCAATATTACGTCCTCCAATCAACAAACGGATTAGCCCTAAGAGCAAGACCAATACAGTTCACCTCATCTGTAGCGCTACTATACCTCATAGTAGCGCTGGGAAACCCATACTTAAAGAAACCGATATGAAAGAAGATAAGCAAATAATCCACATAATTAAAAAGAGCTGTATGATGTAGCATGTTGCTAAGGGATAGATTATGCTTGGTGAGGAGCTACATCAGCATTCTCAAGGATCTTAGAGGAAAGGTGGGTAGCTCGGATGCGTTACTGAGGGATCCTATACTTCGTGGAGCTGTTGAGAGGTCTCCACCTAGCCGTTAAAGCTTTAATCGATGTTGGTTTAAGAATATGCTCTATACTACGCTTAGGGAGGCCTGAGAGGCACCGCGATATTGCTAAAATGCTTGAGCGTATTGGGGTGCTAAACAGTGAGGATGCTGGGAGATTTGAGCTGTGGATTGGTCTTAGAAACATACTCGTTCATGCATATACCAAGATAGATTACGGGAAGCTATTTGAAGCTTTGGAAGAAGTTAATGAGCTGGATGTGATTAGAGGGGATATTGGGAGGTTTATTGAGGAGAAATCCATAGATCCCGAGCCTCATCGTGTGGATGACGTTCTGAGCAAAGTGCGCGGAGTGCTTGAGGCGAAGAGCAACATCCTCTTCGCCTACGCCTTCGGCTCGAGAGTACGCGGAGACTACACGTTGAGAAGCGATGTGGATGTAGCGGTGTATACCGAGGGCAGGATTACTTGGAGAAAACTCGTTGAGTTGATGAATGAGCTAGAGGATGCGACGGGTATGAGAGTAGACCTAGTCCACCTAAACACCGCGCCATCACTACTAGCATACGAGAGCGCGACGACAGGCATAACGATAATCGACAGAGACCCCATAAAGAGGGTGGACTACGAGGTGAAAGCGATTAAGGAATTCCTAGACCTAAAGCCGAGGCTCAAAGAACTCTACGAAACACTACTCAAAACACATCAAAGCCCACGATGAATATTGGGGAATAATATAGGATCTCCTGAGCAACTTCTCCAGGGCCCTCATATCAGGAGGCCAGCGCACTAACTTCAGAGGAGCCCAGTTCAGCCTTATCGCATCACCATCTACAAGCCGGAGTCCTAGACCCGCGCATTTCACTTAAAAGGTTATTAAGGAATATTATCCAATGAGATGTGAGTGTGAGTAGAACACGAGTTGATAAACGATGGAGAATAACCCTTCCAGCAACAGCTCGTGGGAATCTAAGGCCCAGGGACGAGGTGATAGTCGAGGAGCGTGGTAACATGATAGTGATAAGGAAGGCGGTAAACCCATTTAAGATATTCCAAGAGGTAAAGCTCTATGTCAAGGAAGAGAAGCTGGTGAAGGCGGATGCCAGCGAGGCAAAGCACACCTACGGAGCGGTGAAAGATTGAGAATCATAGATGCAGACATACTATCATACGCACTCCTAGAGAATCATATAGCAACCCCCTATACAAGACCCCCTAATAGAACGAGCATTAAGAGGGGAGATAAGGATCCATATAACACCTATCACACTTCTTGAAGCCTACAATGTACTCTATTGGTACTACCATATACGCCCAAGACAAGCTGTGGCAAGGAAAATACTAGCTATAGCCGAGGGGCTAAATCTAATACAGGTCTCAAGGCACGGATTCCATCTAGCTGTAGAGGAGAACGTTCCATTAGGTGATGCACTCCTCATAGCAACCGCCCTAGAGAACAACATACCTATAGTAATATCCAATGATAAGCACGTGGAGAAGTTAGCGAGAAAATATGGCCTAGTACTCGAGAACCCAATACCCGGGGATATAAGGGAGCAAATGAAATTACTCTAACATGAGTCCAAAAGTCGTAGACCTCCAGCTACATCACTCCATAAGCCTGACATACCACACTTTCCAAGAGACCTCATTACA
>JAGGXX010000033.1 GCA_021162845.1 Thermoprotei archaeon
AGGAATATCACGAAGCGCTTTCCCGGAGTCGTAGCTAATGATCATATAAACTTGACGGTATATGCTGGGGAGATACACGCCCTGCTAGGGGAAAATGGTGCTGGAAAGTCGACTTTGATGAACATCCTTTATGGACTTTATCAGCCAGATGAGGGAGAGATATTCATATGGGGTAGGAAGGTTAAAATCCGCTCGCCTAAGGATGCTCTTAAGCTTGGGATAGGGATGGTCCATCAGCACTTCAAGCTCATAGATTCCCTTAGCGTGGCTGAAAACTTAGCTCTCATCTTAAGGGAGTACAAGTTCTTAGTCCCCCTTAATGAGATTAAAAGGCGCGTCTTGGAGCTATCTAAGAAGTATGGGCTAGATATAGATCCTGAGGCCAAGATATGGCAGCTATCCGCTGGTGAACGTCAGCGTATCGAAATACTCAAGGTACTCATACACGGCGCACGCATACTGATACTAGATGAACCTACTACGGTTTTAACCCCTATTGAGAAGGAGAAGCTCTTTAAGATATTGCGACATATGGCTAACGAAGGCCATGCTATACTCTTCATAACTCATAAACTCGAGGAAGTCATGGAGTTAAGCGATAGGGTAACCGTGTTGAGGCATGGCAAAGTCGTGGCTACCTTGGAGACCAGAAGCACAAATCCACGTGAACTAGCGAAGCTAATGATAGGTCGGGATATCTTAGCCCCGAACGAAATCACCACTACGAGCCCTAAGATCGTTAGGGAACGTAAAATCCCTGTTCTAGAGGTGAGAGATCTTTACGTTCTAAACGATAAGGGTTTTCTCTCGGTTAAGGGGGTGTCCTTCTCAGTCTATCCAGGCGAGGTGTTTGGCATAGCGGGGATCGCTGGTCACGGACAGAGGGAGCTCATAGAGGCCATACTCGGACTGCGAAAGATCCAAAAGGGCTCCGTCGTGCTACTGGGAGCTGAGGTCACTAATAGCTCTCCAAGGCATATAATGGAGAAAGGTGTCGCGTATATTCCAGAAGATAGGATAAGAACCGGCGTTGTACCCGATTTAAGCGTGGTTGAGAATCTGATATTAAAGAACTATTGGCGTAAGCCTTTTTCCGGGAAGCTTTTCTTGAATATGTCGCTCATAGACAGGTGGGCTGATGATCTAATATCGAAGTATAGGATAATGACCCCTGACAGAAAGGCTCCTGTTAAACTGCTCTCAGGAGGCAATATTCAACGGGTGATCTTAGCAAGAGAGCTCTCCGGTAATCCTCGACTCATAATAGCGAGTCACCCTACTTACGGCTTAGATATAGCGGCCACGGAGCAGGTCCACAATCTATTGATAGATCAGAGGAACCGCGGTGTCGCCATACTCTTAGTCTCGGAGGATCCCGAGGAGATATTAAAACTCAGCGATAGGATAGCCGTCATGTTTGAGGGAAGGTTCATAGGAGCCTCAGATGCAGATAAGATAAGCTTAGAGGACATATACCTGATGATGTCTGGTGTAAGGGAGTGAGAGGATTATAGCCATAAGGTGAGCATCATGGGCATCAGCCTTCGTATAGAAAGGAGGGCTTATGCGCCTCTCTGGCTTAGGATAGGCATACCCCTGCTCTCCGTTCTGCTATCGCTAATGATCGCAGCTTTAATGTTCCATCTAGAAGGCATAGACCCCCTGACAGCTTATAGGATAATATTCCTCAGCTCATTCGGAAGTCCTAAGGGCTTATCGTATAGTGTAGTCAAGATGATTCCCCTCCTCCTCTGTGGCGTCGGACTAATACTCGCTTTCAAGGCCAACGTCTGGAACATCGGCGCAGAGGGACAGATAATCGTAGGAGCGATAGCCGCTACATGGGTAGCTTTATTTCTCGTTCCAAATGCGCCCTCATATGTAGTGATCCCCTTAATGTTCATAATGGGTTTTCTAGCAGGTGGGTTATGGGCGCTTATAGCTGGTATATTGAGGGGGAAGTTCAACGTTAATGAAGTCATAGTCACGCTCATGATGAATCATATAGCCTCTAAAATAACTGAGTACCTGATATATGGGCCATGGATGGGGAAGACCACGTGGGGGTTCCCCGAGAGCGATCCTTTTTCCGAATCCGCGCATCTCCCTTTAATCCCTGGGACGTATATACATTACCCCACACTCATAATCGCCATTATTGCCGCGCTTCTCTCGGCAGTGTTGCTTTCCTACACCAAACCAGGGTATGAAATGAAGGTCTTAGGCTTGAACCCCGAGGCTGCGAGATATGCAGGGATCAGCTACGTTAGAACCATTGCCTTGGTCATGTTCTTAAGCGGAGGTCTCGCAGGCATAGCTGGAGTAGGGGAAGTCGCGGGCCTACATCATAGACTAAGGTATCCCTGGGCGATATCCTCTGGCTATGGTTACACGGCCATGCTGGTGGCGTGGCTTTCGAGGTTAAACTGCTTAGTGGCTATTCCCGTTTCCTTCCTATTAGGTGCTCTATTAGTCGGTGGGGATGCCATCCAGATATCCCTTAATCTCTCCGTGAACATAGTTTACATATTCAATGGTCTTATACTGCTTTGTTTAGCAGGTGGTGAGGTCCTCACCCGGTATAGGATAAGGCTTAGGAGGGAATGACAATGGATGTATCGTGGTTAATTCCCCCATTACACGTAGCCATACAGGCCAGCACTCCCCTTATGTTAGCGGCCTTAGGCGAGATCTACGCGGAGCGCTCAGGCATACTTAACTTAGGCGTTGAAGGTATGATGTTAATCGGCGCCATCACGGGCTTTGTCATAACGCTTACGACCGGTAACCCCTGGTTGGGCATGTTAATGGCTGCTATCGCTGGTGCTCTAATGGCCTTTATACATGCCTTTGTGAGCATATCCCTTCAGGCTAACCAGATAATATCAGGCTTAGCGCTCACGATGCTAGGAATGGGCATAAGCGGCTTAGTGGGTAAGCCCTTCATAGGCATACCGCTACGCTTCACCTTACGGCCTATCGCGATACCCCTGCTTAGTGATATACCCCTTTTAGGTCCCGTATTCTTCAAGCAGGACGCGATAGTCTACCTCTCATACATATTATCGCTGGCTATGTGGTTCTTCCTATACAGGACTAAGCCGGGCATATGTATAAGAGCTGTCGGGGAAAATCCAGCTGCGGCGGATGCCATAGGGGTTAATGTAGCTCTAGTGCGCTATTGTTGTACGATAATAGGCGGGTTATTAGCGGGTCTCGGCGGCGCTTATATCTCAGTTGTGTACATTCATGCGTGGCTGGAGAATATGACGGCAGGTAGGGGCTGGATCGCATTAGCGCTTGTAATCTTCGCTATGTGGGATCCTCTCCGTGCTTTACCCTGCTCATATCTCTTCGGGGGTATAGAAGCTCTTCAGTATTGGCTTCAACGCTACGGTATAAACCCTTACCTCTTGGGGGCGTTACCGTATCTAGTAACTATATTAGTCCTAACGCTTATTGGAGCAAGCGAGAGCTTGAGAAGAAGAATGGCCACACCCTCTGCATTAGGTAAACCTTATGCTCGTGAGGAAAGAACAGCCTGAGGAAGATACCTTCGGATACCTGCTAGGCCTAATCCTTAAGGTCTATATCCTTCTCAATTTTACACTCGAGTCATCTAAGCCGCAAAGTAATATCTTACACCCTTTTAGCTTGCGCCGTAAATAGATGAGTAATTCATCCGCTTTTCCCCTTTCCACAAGCAGATGTATTGCGTCCCCTAACATGTTCTGGGCATAGCCGAGTACTTCTAATCCTTCATCTTTAATTAGCTTCTCAACCCTTCTGACGTTCTCTGTTAAGAATCCAGCCTTACAGGCGAATTCGTAAGAATATCTTAATAAGTTCTCCACCGTGGGCTCGTTTAGCACCCTCTTTAGCGTTTCTTTTCCAGCTTTATTTATCCTCTCATATGCCATTTTATCGGAAAGAACATCCTTTGTTAGAATAGGTCCAAAGTAAACCACTATTAGGAGTAGACCAGTGGTATCCAGTGGTATTGAATCGATAACCCCATATCCTGGTGCCCCAGGGCGCCTTGTGATAATACATGACCCTGCCGTCATTAGGGCTCCAACCGTGCCTAATCCCGTCTTGGCCCTAACCTCTGCCACGTGTGCTATTCTCCCCAGTTCCAGCATCGTTAGATTAACCTTTAACGCCTTCGAAAGAGCGACGGCTAGCGTGAGGGCTCCCGCCCCACTAGTACCGAATCCTGCTCCAATGGGATAGGGTATCTCATGTTCAACCTCTATTCTCACATCGGGGGATCCTGCGAGTTTCAATATGTCCTCCACGACGTTCCTAGAGGTAAGCGCCTCATCCTGTCGTCTCCCATTTATCTTTACGATAACCTCCGGGCGTTCCGCCTCCTCTATAACAACCTTAGTCCTTATAGCCGGCGAAAGCTTGAATCCGCCTCCTATCGCCCCTATCCTAAGGGGATCCTCTATAGGTCTCCCTTTCTCGTCTCTATCGCATATTGCGAAGAAGCTTGAAAGGCCAGCTGGACTCAACGCTTCTACAATCCGCACCTTTACTCCTCCCACCACAGTCCCGCCTTACGTAAGGCGCTAACTACGGGAGGCGTTATTAGTAGCATGAAGGGTATCTCCGTCGCGTAAACCCATATCATCCATGCAAGAGCTGCAGCTAAGGGCAAGCGACTCTCCCCTGAAGGTAAGATGAAGAATTGACTGAAAAGCCAAACGGTGATCCCTATCCATACAGAACCTATTAAGAGGCCTAAGGATGCAAAGACGTAAAATGAACTCCACTCCTTAGCTTTTACGGTTAAGAGTGATGCTACCGTAAGAGAGAAAAGTACGGCACCTGAATAGACGACGGCTATAGGCCATGGTACACCCGAAATATTGGGGCTCATAAGACAGAGGACGAGCATTATTAGGTTTACGCCTATACAAGGCAAGACATTGCTCTTTCTTCTTTTACCTAAACCCGCTATGAAGAAACAAAGGAAGTTTGCCGGAACGCCCGCTATTAAACTTAAGAGCGCGTTCCCGTGTATGAGCATATCGCTTATGAATATGCCTATAGCGGCTCCGAGCCCACCGACTATTGGATCAAAAGTTACCGCGAAGGTCGCGGGGACAAAGACTGGGGGCCAGAAACGCACGACCCCTATGACCGGGGCAAATATGCCTAGATAAGACGCATATCCGAGTACCGCATATAGTGCTGCGCATACCGCTATTAATGTAACTTTAAGTGCTGGAGATCTCTTCATAGGTTCTCCTCGGGAGTATAGAAGCTTTTTAGACTTAAAACTTATCATTAAATGCTTAATAGGCTTTAAAGAATTAAGTATAAGCATATGATTCGTCACTTAGTTGAAATAAGTGGCTCGTACTACGTAGCCCTGCCGAAATCGTGGGTTCGTATGTTAAATATGGAAAAGGGCTCTACAATCGAACTAACATTAACCGAAAGCGGTATTATAGTACGTCCTCCTAGAATGGAGGAAGAAGCTCCTCCCCGTCAAATACGCTTACGTGTTGCCCATGGAATAGGGCGGCAGATAATAGCGGCTTACTTAAGGGGGTATGATCTCATCGAGGTATTCGATCCCAATGGCATTGCTCAGGAGTACAGAAGAGAGATAGAGGAGGTTACAGATCTGCTAATAGGCCTAGAGGTAGTTCGCGAGGACTCAAAGTCGTTATTACTTGAATGCTTATGGCTCAGAAAGGGAGGGATATGGAATTACATAAAACGCATGGACTTCATAGCTCGATCAATGTATAAAGATGCGATCAGCGGCCTTCTAGACCATGACATCAACTTACTTCAAAACGTCATAGAACGTGACATCAAAGTCGATAAGCTCTATTTCCTAGTGGTACGAATGATACGCTCCATGCTCTTGGATTTAGGATCTTTATTACATAAGGGCATAAACCTCCTACGCCTGTTAGATTATCGACTAATAGCTAAGAATGTAGAGGAGATTGCAGACTACTCTGAGGATATGGCCAGGAGATCGATGGCGATTCTTTCTCAGCGTTTAAGGCTGCCCACTGCCATTGAGCGGCTCTATGAAATTACATGTGAAATAGAGAAACTGGAGGATAGGGTAATGCATGCTTATGAAACCGCTGAAGTAAGCGCTGTCCCAGATTTCATCTCTATAATTCACTCCCTCAAAGATGATATTTCATCCTTAGAGCGCAAATTAAGCCATCGCTCGAACGAGCTTCGCTCTATTACAGAATATCTCTTCAGAATCATAGATTTGATAGCTGATGTGAGCGATCTTCTTGCTTAAACGTTAGAGAACCTTTAAAGATGCTCTTCATTAAAGTCTTTTGGGGTCGTACATGCCTTATGTCATCGGCGTGGATATAGGCGCTACTAACTTAAGGGTAGTTATATCCGATGAAGATGGCAAGTTCTTAGCTAGTGGGTCCGAGAGGACCGTTAAAGAGGGCACGGGACTCTCCGTGAGCGCTCAAATAGGGCGTATGATACATTCCCTCCTCTCTAAAGCCAAGATAAGCGTTGATGAAATAAAAAGCATAGGCATAGGGTCCATAGGGCCTCTCGACCTCAAAGAGGGCGCCATAATTAACACACCTAACCTGCCCTTTCCCTATATCCCCCTCGTCTCCCCTCTTAAGGAGGCCTTCAATAAGCCGGTCTATCTGATCAACGACTGTACAGCTGCCGTAGTGGGTGAGAAACACTTCGGCGCGGGAAGAGGGCTTGAGAATCTAGTCTATGTGACCATCAGCACTGGCATAGGGGGCGGCGCATACGTGGATGGGCACCTCCTCATAGGAAAAGACGGAAACGCTGCTGAAGTGGGTCATATGGTCGTAGATCCGCAGGGTAGGCTGATATGCGGCTGTGGGAAAAGGGGGCACTGGGAGGCTTACTGCTCCGGTACAGGGATTCCCAAATTAGTAAAGATGATCCTAGAGGAACGAAGGGCTACGGGGTACAGTGAAGGCATGAAATCACATTTAATCGCATATGATCCCGATAAGATTGATGCTAAGACTTTCTTCGATACTGTAAGGCTTAGAGATAGCCTGGCGCTCGAAATTCTGGACTTCATAGGGCGCTACAACGCGATCGGTATGGCTAACCTGATTAACGCATACGATCCCAGTCTGATAACCTTAGGGGGCTCAGTCGTACTTAATAATGAAGAGTATATCCTACCATATATAATGAAATACGTGAAGGACTACGCCATAAATAGGATACCTGAGATTAAGGTTACACCCCTCAAAGGGGATATTGTGCTCTATGGTGCGGTGGCCATAGCACTAGGTTTAGAGGAGATAAAACCCCCGAGACCATGAGAGAACTTGAAAGCATCCGTTGTTTTACGTACGCTTTAATAGTCCTTTGAGGAACCTAACAGCTCTTGGCACTGCACTTTCGGCACTCTCCTTACCCTCGTACTCTATTGAAAGATAGCCCTTATAGCCCGTCTTATACAGAATATCTACTATTCTCGCATAATCCAACATCTCATCGTTTCCCTCTGGTCCAACTTTTAGGAATTTAGCGTGAACGTGTACGGCGTAAGGAGCGGTTTTCCTTATCTCCTCATACCTGTTTAACCTGTAGTTGCCGGTATCCAGATTTACGCCCATCCACTCCGAGTCCACGGCCCGTAGTATCTTTAACACGCCTTCTGCGGTAGCTGTTATCCCGCCATGATTCTCGAGAGCTACCACGATGCCGTATCTCCGTGCATAATTTACACAATCCTTCAGCGCATCTACAACCCAAGCAAATGCTTCCTCCTCACCGTAGCCCTCCGGTACATCTCCTGCGAAGACCCTAACAACCGGAGCGCCTACCTTAGCAGCGACCTCTATCCATCTCTTAACTTTCATGACTTCCTTTTCCCTAGCTTTTACATCAGGTAATGTGAACCTATTCCCTACTCCTATCGCTGAAACGTCCAGTCCGTAAGAGAGCAGAGCCCTCTTCAGCTTAAAGACGTATTCGTCTTCGGTCGTCGTAAAGTAATAGCTAGTAAGCTCGACTCCATCTAACCCGAGCTCCCATCCTTTTCTTATAAAATCCTCTAATGTCATCTTACCCCGTGTTAGGGCGTTTCTAAACGAATATGCCGCACAGCTAATTTTCATAACCTACCTCCTGTGATTCATAAGAATGAGCTGTACGTATATCGTTTGTCCCTTAGATTTTTATTTGTTCATCATCCTTAACCTTCAGCCCCCCGTAGTCTCCGCATGTGTGGCTAACTAAGATGAAATCTAGCTTCCCAACTTATATTGTTCTCTTCCTTCGTATGATGGCTTCGTCCTCAACCTCCTATAGTACAGCGTCATAAGGGCGGTCGGGTAAACCCAGTTTTCCCTTGCGGTGTCGCTCTTTTCACTTTTAACTTTTGCTCTGGTCAGTACGGGGATTAGCCTCTTCCTCCTCCATATGCTATACTCTATTAGCCCGAATATCGTCCCTGTAATTGCTGCTATAACGCCTACCAAAAGGCCTACGAACTCTATAAAGGAAAGCGGCTGGCCGAAGATAATTACGTATACTGGGATCCTTAGCACGATCTCGCTTACTCCTGTTCTATTCTCGTTTACCTCATTTCCCCTAGCCAGACCGATTATAAGCAGGGACGTACCTATAATTAATGCCATGCAACTTAACGACGCGAGAAACGTCTTATTCATGTCCATCACTTGCTAGGTCTAGTTATGCTTATTCGAAGATATTAATGTGTCATTTAAAATAGCGTTATTTTACTGGTACCTAACCTGGAAGTAGTGGCTAAACGCTTAAATTCAAGCTCTTTAAAATAAGTGACTGTTAATGAAAGGATGCAAGGTTGAGGTCAGGTTTTACGCTAAGTTCAAGGAGGAGTTAGGTTTAGCCTTAATCCAGCTCGAATTAGAGGAGGCCAATTTCAGGTCATTCCTCAAGGCGCTAAGGGAACGAATAGGTGAGAAAAGCGCCATACTATTTCGGGATGATACTCAATTAAGAGATGACGTGCTTATAGCCATTAATGAACAAATAGTTGGTGATGTTAAGCATCCTGAGGTAACGCTTAATAATGGCGCTATAATAGACATCATGCCCCTTCCCTCGGGTGGTTAATCATGTTAGCTAAGGTTAATGAAAGTCTCGATTCACTTGACGACTTAATCTCCAGGATTAAGGAATTCAGCTCTGACATAGGCGCGATACTCATATTCATAGGCGTAGTGAGGGGCCAAGCTAAGACGGGCGAGCGAGTCTTACACCTCGAGTACACCGCTCATGAGACACTGGCTCCTAGAGTTCTAGAGAAAGTTCTGAGACGCGTTATATCGAAATACGGGATAATAGACGCTATAGCCGAACATAAAATCGGAAGAGTCCCCGTTGGTGAAGATATAATGTATGTTCTAGTCGCTTCAAGGCATCGCGAGGAAGGGTTTGCAGCTCTTAAGGATCTTGTGGACTCCATAAAGCATGAGGTGCCTATATGGAAGAAAGAGGTGACGGAGCAAAGATCTTATTGGGTGGAAGGAGAGAAGGTAGACCCCTGAACGTTATCTCCATTCAAGTGCGCTTAATACCGGAACCTCGGCTAAGGCAAATGCGCGTACCCAGCGGTTCGACCGTGCTTCAGGTCCTCAGGCTCTTAAAGTTGAACCCTGAGGAGGTGGTCGTACTAAAGGATAAAGTCCCTATAACTGAGGACGATGTGGTTCATGAAGGAGATATCCTCGAGATAGTCCGCGTTACTTCCGGAGGTTAGGTCATAGACTAGGCTATATATCCGAGTACGTCTTGTTAGGACATGAGGCTTAGCGGGGTGAGGCCAATGCCCGAGATTACCGTGATTAAGAAATACACGAAACCCATACAGAAGATAAAGATAACGGTAAAGCCGGATACGACCTTAGCTCAGCTTTTATATAAACTAGGGCTACGTTATGACAGCCTTATCATAGCATACAATGGTGAAGTAGTGTCTGATCCTCAATCGCTTCGGATAGAGGAGGGCTCTACCGTGGAGCTACTCGAGCTCGCAGATGGTGGCTAGGCCATCAATAGTAATCACCTAACAGCCATATATTGCCTATTATCACGTTCTTAAGCCCTTCTTCACGGGCAGCCTCAAGGCACCTTAACGCATGTCTTCTGCTGGTGGGTGGTAAATCTATCATCAGGTACTCTGGGTGAAAGGCCAAGAGGCTATAAGGTATGTTCGGATCTATGTCCGCTATAAACCTGGCTATTTGTCTTACCTCCTCTTCATCTACATAGCCAGGAACTAGTAAAGTGCTAATGATTATTAATGGGGGCTCATCGCGTTCTGAAAGCCTCTTTGCGGCTAATTTTATGTTCTCGAAAACCGGTTTGTTGTCCACTCCAGTTAAAGCTTTGTATATGTTCCTATCCCAGGCCTTTACATCAAACTTTATACATCCTCCGCTCTCAAGTGAGAGCTCGACGGCCTCCTTTAAGAGCTCTTTATTCATTATGCCATTGGTCTCCCAACAGATTCGTAGTATTCTATTATCCGCCTTCTCCCTCATGATCTTGCTTGAAGCTAGGGCATGCGGCATCTGGGGAGAAGGATCACCACCGAAAAAGCATACGCATGAGACTTTATCATGTACCTTTCCCGCGAGCTCCTTAGCGCTCATCAACGGAGAAAGGCTCTTCGTAAGCTCCCTATAGTGCCAGTTTTGACAGAAGAGGCAATCTAGATTACAGGCTCCATAGAAAACAGCAAGGTTATAATACCCTACCTCAGCTTTGGGCAGGTATGCGTATTGCGGATATCCACGTCCTGTACAGCCTGGGCATACCCATTCAGCTACACAATTAGTAGGTAGTGCATCATAATACCACTTTAAGAGCCCCCTCTCTGGCGTACCAGCATACCTAACAAGCTTTCCTTTCTCGTTCTTTACTAGTCCGCAGAACCCATACTCCCCCTCTCCTATTCGACATCTATTTGCACATAACCCACATTCTATACCATTAGGGCTTTTCGGAGGCTCTGGTGGTAGTCCATACCTCCCACGACTTAACTTATGGGCCCTAAAGGTTATCCTGAGGCTCTCTTCTGGCATTTCCCTCAAGCACTTAATGCAGACGCCTAGTAACTCCGAGATCAGCGGCCCTTCTTCCCCACAGATCTTACATTTCTTTCGTCCGTGAGATAGCACCTTCATTCCCTATGTCCTAGGCGAATTCCCTGCCTTTAAATGTGAAGCCTAATTACTAGTGTTAGGGGTTGGTATACGTATGGATGTCTTAGAGGCGATAAGGGGTAGAAGGAGCATAAGGCGTTTCAAGTCAGATCCGATACCCGAAGATGATTTAATGCGTATACTTGAAGCCGCCACATGGGCTCCCTCCGCTGGTAACTGTCAGCCATGGGAGTTCGTGATAGTAACCGATGAGGAGCTAAAGAGGGAAATAGCGAGAGCGGCCTTAGCACAGATGTGGATATCCTCCGCGCCCGTAGTCATAGTAGTTTGTGCTAATATCCCCCGTACTTCATGGCGTTATGGTGAGCGAGGTAGGACACTTTACTGCATTCAGGATACTGCAGCCGCCATACAGAATATGCTGTTAGCGGCCTATTCCCTAGGATATGGGACATGCTGGGTGGGGGCCTTTGATGAAGCTGGAGTAAAGGAAACACTGCACATACCCGATAACGTACGTCCAGTAGCTATAATACCCATAGGTAAGCCAGCTGAAGCTCCTGTAGCTCCCCCTAGAATCCCCCTCAAGGAGCTGATCCACTGGAATAAATATTAAGGGGGTGTTGTAGGGATGAATCCTAATCTCCTACATAACCTTACATGGCCTATCGCTAAGAAGCGCTTATCGGAATGCGATATAGCCCTGCTTCCCGTGGGCTCGACTGAACAGCATGGTCCTCAAAACCCCCTGGGTACTGACCACTTAATCGCATATGCACTTGCGAAGGAAGCAGCTCAGAGATGCGATGTGCTATGTCTCCCTGTCATACCCTTTGGCGTAAGTAGCCATCATAGGCATTTCCCTGGCACCATAAGCGTGAGTCCAAGCTCCTTGAGATCCTACGTTCGTGACGTATTACTATCCCTCTATCATAATAATATAAGGAAGGTAGTCATCGTTAATGGCCACGGGGGAAATTTATACGCCTTACTTGAGGTGGCGAGGGAATTACGTGAATCCAGGAAGGTCTTCGTGGCGATATTCCAATGGTGGCATGCCATTAAAGGCAAATATCCACTTGAAGAAGAAGGGCATGCTGCTGCTCTAGAAACGTCTTTAAATCTATATCTCCATGGCTCCTTAGTCGATAGGGAGCGTATAACTGATGAAGTGCCGTCTGAAGGTCCCTTAGGAGGGGTAAACGGGGTCTATATACCTTGGGAGACTAAGGACTTCACTAAGAGCGGTGTAATGGGAGTAGCTACTACGGCCACTGCAGATAAGGGGAAAGAGGTATTTGAGATCGCCCTAGATCAATTATGCTTGCTCATCGCTAAACTGAGGGAACTTCCATTAAAGGATCTCCTCGAAGAGGGCTGATATGGTGCCATCATCCGTTATGCGGCTTCAGCACGACTAAACGTCCATCCTAGCATCTCCCTATAATAATCCCTCCTTGAATAGTTCTTTATCAAATGCTCGTTAATGGGATATCTGCCATATCTACGAGCAGCCTTAATCATCCTAACGAAGTTCTCAGGCTTTACTGAGGGATGTATACTATTGCTCGATGAAAGTATGTATCCTCCACCCGGTGCTACCTTAGCTATGGTTTCCTTGACGACCTCCTCTACATCCTCAGGTGGTTTAAGCGTTAATACTATGGAACAATCTATGTTGCCTATGACGCATATTTTATCACCATAGCGCCTTTTTACGTAGGCTATGTCCATGCCAGCCGCTGGTTCTATGGGATGTAATCCATCTATACCCGCACTTATTATCATATCGATGATGGGGAGTATGTTCCCATCGGTATGTTTTATGAAAGGGAGTCCATGGCTTTTGGCTACGTTCACAGCCCTTTTTAGATACGGCAATACGAATTTCTCAAATATCTTAGGCGAGACGAAAGGCCCACTTCTATTAGCATAATCATCGCCAGTAAGAAGGACGTCAGCACCTATCTTAGCAGCTCGATGTAGTACACGACACTTATATTCGCTTATCAAGTCCGCAAGCTCCTGGACAAGTTCCTGGTCCTTATAATAAGACAGAAGGAGCTTGGTCATACCACCCAGTAGGTAGTGTGAGAATTCGAAGATCTCATGACCGAGGAATACGATAGCCTTGTCTCCCTTAAACCTATCAACTAGGCTTTCTAACGTATTAAGCCTCCAAGGAGCATCAGGATCCGGTGGTTGGTAATTCTTAAGATCGCGTTTATCCTTGATAGGTCCCTTAAGAGGATAGCTTAACCCGCTGGGCTCCACGCCCCATATTATCCCCCATTCGTCCTTATACATCGTAGGGCTTATTTTCTCCATTCTCTGATCCTCTCCGGTCGTTACACCATCGAGATCCATGATTTCGATAAAATCGGCGTAGCTGACATTACCATAGAGCGACCGGATAACCGGTTCGTTTATTATAAGCTCCCAAATGGGGACTCTATCCGGCTCCCCCTTCCTGAGGAGGGCTTTTAGAAACCTATCCCTACCCCTCATATGCCTCCCTCGTATTAACACTTACTTCTTCTTTTCATTTAGTACACCGGATTTAGCGAATTCCATTACCGTGAGCTAAAGGTGAATTTCGAAGCTTTTTATGTAAATAGCCTTCTCCACGTATTTTTAAGAGGTTATACCGCTGAAATGTATTTCTAGGTGGTCCACTGTGCCTTTTTCCGTTACATGTGAGGAAGAGCCTTTTTGGATAGAAGGCGATGATTATAAACTAGCGGCTTTTAAGCATATCCCCTGCAATGTAGAAAACCCTCCCGTAGTTCTGATGTTACACGGGTTTACGGGTAATAAGATTGAGGATAGGCGGCTCTTCGTTAACATAGCTAGAGAGCTCTGTGCCCGAGGACTAGCGGTCATACGCTTCGATTATAGGGGACATGGAGAAAGCCCAGGCTCCTTCGAGGACTTTACCTTAAGTCAAGCCTTCGAGGATGCGGATCTAGCGGCGAGATATGCCCTAGCAATTAATGATAGGATAGGCGTAGTTGGCTTAAGTTTAGGCGGAGCTGTAGCTATACATCTAGCAACATCTAGCCTGAAGGACTTCATTAGATGCGTTGTGCTCCTTTCACCCGCTATAGACTTCAGAGAGATATGCGTGAGGCTTAGAGCTGGCATCTCAAGTGAAACCAGCGATTTCGCGTATCTAGGCCCCCAGAGAATAAGGCTGAAAGGCTTAAGCAATATATGTTCGTTCAACGGCCTAGAGTACGCCGTTCAAATGAGTGCCCCGACACTAATAATACACGCAAAAGATGACAGCGTCGTCCCTTATACTCAATCCACTAAGTTCTTCAAGGCGCTCCATATCCAAGATAAGGAATTGATCCTATTGGAAGAAGGGGGACATGTCTTCAGCACCTATGAATCTAGGAGAAGCGCTATAAAGCAATGTACTTCATGGCTCATAAGACATCTTACGGAAAGATAATTTTCTCTACTATAATTATTAGCAAAATTTTTATTTCCTTATCGACTCATTAAAAATGAAGTGTAATGTCCGTTGTGACGATCACCTCAGGAAGCCGTGGCGGCACTGGGAAGACCACAGTTCTACTTAATATTGCTCTTTTACACGCGTACGTGAGTTATGTGAAAGAGGGGAGATACGTATTAATCTTTGATGCTGAGGTACAAGAAGGAACAGCCACTTACAGGTTAAGCCCTAAGCTAGCACTCAGCTATCGTGAGGGCAAGGTCAAGAGCGTGGTTGATTACATACTTGGCCGTGCTGATCTAAAGGATGTAGTCAAAGTGGCTATATTCCGGCCTGAGGATTCAATAGCTTTTCCCGCCTTAATAACGTCCGCCATGACTACCCCAGCTAAGTACCAGGAATTAGAGGATCTAAGCCCAAGTGATATTTTAGATAGGTTAGAAGCCCTTCTCAAAGAGCTAGCCGCATTACTTCCACTTGAACGCGTCTACGTGGACATGCCCGCTACAAGGATACATGAAAATTTCAGCATTTCTCTCTTAGCGTTAAGTGACATAGTGATACCTGTAGGCACGCCAGATCCCACTTCATTACTCACGCTGTACACCACAATAACTGCACTAAGGGATTACGTGAAGCCCCCTCCAATAATAGACATAGCTGTCGTTAACAGGCTTACGTTGGAGAATGCAGTAGAGCCCAATACTGGTAGAAGATACACTGACCTCTACAGGAAGCTACTAGGGGTTCGCTTCGTAGTTGGCATACCTGATGATCCTAATCTCAGTGCAAGTGGGGCCGCGGGTATGATTGAAGTATTATCTGATAAGCTCAAGAAAGAGAAGTCAATCCGCCGTCTTAAGAAGCTAGCGTCCTACGTTATTGAATGTAAAACTAGGCATGTTACCAGGAGAATAGTAAATCTAGAGCATATGCACCGCTTCCTATCCCTTGGCTATAAGAATGATAAGGAAGCCGAAACCATCTTACTTGCACTATATAGAGCTAGGAGGAGGATGCCGCTTGAATGAGCTTATTACACTTATAGTGCTATTCACATGTCTCGTCCTTCTACTCTCTTCATTCTATAGCATCGTGCCCCTCCTAACAAGAGGAGGCTTTAAGGAAGGTTACGTGAACTGGGTAGCTGAAGAACTAAAGCATGAGATAGAGGCTATTCATGCGGCCCCTCCCGGTTCATGCAAGTCATTAGCCCTCTTCATACCCCCTCCCTATGTCCTCAGGATATATAATAATAGAATATGTATATATTGGGGCGACCATCTAATGAAAGAGCTATGGGTTAACGCGAACATCACTGATCGTTTAACACTAACGCTATTAAGCAGGATATGCCTTTATAAGGATATTAACGGAGTGAGAATTAATGGCTGAGGAGATATTAGATCTCGATGAACTATTACGCGCACGTAGGCGTGCCCCGGAAACGAAACCTTTAGCTCCTCGTATGATGGGCTATAAGGAAGCTGAAATCCGTGCTATCGTGGAGGAAGTCGTCAGGAGGGTCTTAGAGGAACGTCTAAGCGTTATTGAGGGGAAATTAGATAAAATATTGAAATTGCTTGAAGGTGGCACCGCATGACCTCATTATTTGCCTTCTTAAGGAGGGTTCTTAGACGAAAGCTCACTTCAGTCGATATCTTTAATGGTGGGATTAGCGGTGCTTCTTTAAGGGATTTCGATCTGCCTCGTAATACCCATAAAGAAGAAGTACTTGAGATAAGGGATACTGACGATCTCTCCTCAAGGGAATGGCGGGAAGTCATCGAAGAAGCCCTCCAGGTTCTTAAACGAGAAGAAGGTACCTAATTTTTATTTGGGATTCATCTTATCTTAGGTTCGGGTGAGATCGTTTGGTCCGCATGAAGATCTCGCAGATAAGGCCTTACATGGAAGGAATAGACATCGAGGGCGAGGTTATAAGCGTTAGCAAACCGCGCGAAGTTAACACTCGGTATGGTCCTGCTCGCGTAGCTACGGCTATAATTCAGGATGAGAGCGGCAGTATACGGCTAACTTTGTGGAGGCAGCAGGTTGGAACAATACGAGCTGGTGACTATATCAGGATAACTAACGCCTATGCCCGTGAGTTTCGCGGTAAACTTGAGTTATCCGTGAGTCGAAGGGGTAAGATAGAAGTAATACGTAGGCGAAAACGTTAAATTCGCCTCCTAAGCATTAAGGCTAAGTCCTCAGGTCTCCACATAGAAGTATAGATAGCATGCTCATCATTGTAAATCCTTATAATGTCACATAGATAGGGCTCTTGGCCCGTAGATGCTATGTATTCTATTCTTAGCCTATTATAGTTCATTATATTAGCCATCTGTTCCACTATTCGAACGATCCAATTACATAATTTCTTTTCATTAAGGGAATAAGCACCCTTACTGATTCCCATAATTTCGCAATTTCCAAACGGAGCAAAAGACGTTATCCATGTAATATCCTCCTCATTAATAATCAGCCTTTCATTAAGCTTCAATTCGGAACTTATTAAATCCTTCCAGTAATTACTACCATATTTAATGTAATATAACCAACTCCAATCATGAATAACTTTAAAGTATCCAAAAGGTGTACTAGATATGAAATAAGATGCTATACTTACCTCATTTGCCCTCTTATTTAAGTTTATTATTGTCGTTCTTGGCGGACATTTCTTAGTAATTTTAATGAGCAAATTCACTATATCTCTACATATTGCAGTCTTTTGAAATTCTAGCTCCCTGCATTTATCATCATAATTTATTATTACAGACCAAGACTTAACTAGGGGATCTTGACGCAATTCAATTATATGTGATTCATGTATATTTGCTAAAAACATCCTCTTAAATGTTACACCACCTAAACCACGAATTATTTCTACTTTCCCAGCTAGGTACTGCATATCAATCATTAAAATACCCCCTTTTGCACCATAATGCCAATAATGCTAAAGTCTCTTTCAAGTACAGTCTTTAATCGTGAGTTGTAAAATGTAGCCGCTGGATGATAAGTGGGTATTACTATAAGTTCTAAGCCTGAGAACTTTACCCTATATATGCGCCCATGTATACCATGAAGAGCCCCTCTAGCGTTATTCGTTTTAGAAAGTATATATCGCGTCGGATATCTACCCAGGGGCACTAATATCCTCGGTCTAACTATCTTTATCTCCTGCTCTAAATATGGCGCACATAGCAGTACTTCTCTGGGCTTAGGTCTTCTGCCCGTCGGTATGCTGCACTTAATTAAATTAGTTAGATAAACCTCCCTTCTAGAGAGCCCGATCTCCTCCAGTAGCTCCTCTAATATCCTCCCCGTAGCCCCTATAAAGGGTCTATCGCCATGATTGTTAGGCGCTTCACCTACTATCATTAGCCTTGCACTTAAATTCCCCTCGCCAGGAACAGGCCTCCTAGAAGTTCTTCGGTAAGATGAACACCTCCTACAACGCATTATCTCCTGATAGAGCCGTCCAATGGCAATGCCCTTAGAAGGCAATGACATAGGCCATATATTCATCGACTTTCCTTTATTAATCGTCATCCTATGTATAAAGCTTAGATAGGGTCCCCCCTGTAGAACTGTCATCTTTAGTCGCCCTCTCTGATGATGATGTCGTTAAGCCCAGCATACCTGAGCTCTTCAATGGCCCTCCTCCAAGAAGTTTCCTTCACGAATGTTATGAAGTACCCGTAATATTTCCCTCGCCACCCTAATTTCAGTAATTTACGAGAGTATAACGCTACTTTCAAGAGCCTCTCACAGAGGTCATGAGCTAGGTGTTCTATCTCATCACAGGTCTTATAGGTCACTCTCCTCCCGTCTTCTATCCCTAACTCCCAAGTAGGCGGTCCGAAGAGATATAGGGTTATACTAAATTTCCTCCTCATTTTTATCCTAACAAAAATTTTTCTACTGGATTCAATTTTAAATTTTTCGCTACTGAAAAATTTGGATCATGTCATCGATACACTCTTACCGTTACCAACTCATGAGGAAGAGCTAGCTATGAGTAAGCTTAAACCTGCTGGATGCCTATGTCTCCTGGGGCCCCTCACTATGAAAGTTCACCTCATAGCCTTTGATTCATTAGGTGTAAGATCTATGGCCACGCTCGTGGAGACCAGCGATACAGCCATCTTCATAGATCCTAGCGCAGCTTTAGGGCCGCGAAGGTATGGCTTACCCCCTCATCCACTAGAGCTTCAAAGACTGGAAGAATCGCTTAACGAGATAACTTCTGCCATAGAAAACGCCGATATAGTCATAATCACCCATTATCACTATGACCATCATAACCCTACAATGCCTGAAATTCTTAAAGGCAAGGAAGTGTACGTGAAACATCCCACGGATCATATAAACGTAAGTCAGAGGATAAGAGCCAGTAAATTCCTCAAAGCATTGAGATCCCTTCCATGCAAAGTGGAATATGCCGACGAAAGATCAGTAAGAGTAGGTAGTACTGAGATCCACATCTCGCCTCCAGTTCCACATGGAATTAATGATCGTTTGGGCTATGTCGTGATGGTCTCGATTAAGGACGGAGATGAAACAGTGCTCTTCACATCAGACGTAGAAGGCCCTCCGCTTGCTGAACAGGCCACGTGGATAATCGATGAGAACCCTGACATATTAATACTTGACGGACCTATGACGTATATGCTGGGCTATAGGTATCCGGTACGTGCTTGGGAGAGTTCGTTGACCAATCTACGGGCGATCGTAAATAATACCTCAGTGAGGTGCATTGTGATAGATCATCACTTCATGAGGGATCTTAACCATACGAAATGGGCTTACGAAATAGAAAGGATGATGCCCCGGAGGATCGAGATCCTATCCGCTGCCGAGTATATGGGAAGGAAGCCGCTTCTCCTAGAAGCGTTAAGGAAGGAACTCTATGATAAGTATCCCGAAGGCTATCCGCCTAATTTTATGCTATGAGAACTTTTTAATCCTCCTTGTAAGTATCTTCATGTGCTGAGCACACGTAATGAAGAGTGGCGACGGTGCTGAATGCATGATGAGGTTGTCGCCCCCTCTTAATATCCGATGAAGAGGATGCGGGGTATTCGATATGGGTACGTTAGCTAAGGAAAAACTCATACGCGCTCTCAAGGATGAAATAAGGGGCTGTAAAAGGTGTCCGCTATGGGCGACTCGCACCAATGCAGTACCTGGCGACGGCAACATTCATTCGGCGATAGTCTTTGTAGGGGAAGCACCTGGGTACCATGAGGATATACAGGGAAGGCCTTTTGTTGGAGCCGCGGGTAAGCTTTTAAGTGAGCTTCTGCTCAGCATCGGCCTACATAGGGATGAAGTTTACATAACTAACGTGGTTAAATGCCGCCCCCCTAACAACAGAGATCCTAAGAGAGAGGAAATAGCCGCCTGCTCACCCTATCTAGATGAGGAAATACGGATAATAGCCCCTCGCCTCATAGTAACCTTGGGTAGGCACTCAACAAATTACATCCTTTCTAAGGGTGGCTTTAAAGGGCGATCCATGATCAGCATCCATGGGAAAACCTACGAGGTGAACTTGGGGGGCTTAAACTTAGTCGTCATGCCAACTTTTCATCCAGCCGCCGCCTTATACAATCCTAAGCTTAAGGACCTATTGATCGAGGATTTCAAGAGGATACCTCGTTTAGTTAAGCAGCCTCGAGGGCAAAGCATCCTCGATGATTTTTTATGAAAAGCGCTTAAGTGTTCGGAATTAGGAGGGCTAAAAGTAACTACCGCTCCGATGCTGCCCGCTTCTTCATCCATCAGCCTTTAAGTTTTATCTTCATCGCGGTTATAGCCTGTCCTGGATCTTAACTCCCACCCGGAATATGAAACCGCAATAAGGGCACTCGTAAACTCGATTAATCCACCTCTTAAATCTATATTCCTTAACGGGTTCGGCTTCAAACTTCTTACCGCATTTAGGACATTGTATTTTTCCCACATTACTCATCCTCTGAACATCCCCTCCTAAGATCAGGTTTCATACACTATAAAGTGCCTAGAGGTTGCTAATAAATGGTTTCATTACCGTATTTGGCGGCCCTACGGTTCATCAGCGATTAACTTCTTTCCTCTTTAGGTGATATACTCCCCGTAACTCCTCGTATCCTACAGCGGTAAGGTTATAACGGCAGATAGTCCACAATTTACCCACGGTGCGCTCATGCCTACCCTCCCTCACTTTACCACTACAGAGCGCTATATACTGCTTCATTATCTCAGTGGCCTCTCGCCTAAGAAGACGGCAGAAGCCGTGGGGTGCTCGGTTAAGACCGTTTATAAGGCGATATATAAGTACAGGAAGGCCCTTCGCGAAGGGTTCAGCGAGGATGAGCTACGCTTAATCCTCTCTTCCCCTCCTAGAAGGAGCCGTTCAAGGGTGCAGCCAATGCTAATGCCGTCTGTCTTAACGTTGCCATGGGCCGAATTGATGAGCTTAAGCTCTGTGATAAAAGAGCTAATGATGTCTATTAGAAGTCTAAACGAGTCGATATCCCATATCAGGAAAGAGCTAACGAACCTAAGGTTAATGCTGGCTGATATAGAAGCCAGCTTGAACCTCTTAATGGAGAAAGAGGAATGTGCGCGTTCCACTATTAACGAACATAAAATTGTAGTTCAGAAAGACCTGCCCTCCTACCTAGTAGATAACCCCTGGCTTGAGATATTAGCAGCTCGTGCATAGCCCGTTTCCTAAGATACCCTTAGCACTATCTTAACCATTATGAGCGCAGAGAAGAACATCAGTGTTAGCATTAGCACAAGATAGTCGTTTCTGCTAAACTTAACCTCATGAAGGAATGTCCGCCTTCGAGGAAAGCCGAATCCCCGGCTCTCCATGGACTCCGCTATTTGAAAGCTTCTCCTGATCTCATAGACCATTAACGGTACTAATATCGGTATGAAATTCCTTATTCTCCTTAAGATATTCCCCTTTTCCAGCTCAAGCCCCCTAGACCTTTGGGCATCAATTATCCGCTGAAGATCCCTCGCGAGGGTGGGTATGAACCTAACGGCCATAGTAAATGCTAGAGTGTACTCGTATGGAATGCCCATTTTGACGAAGGCCATAGCCATGGTATCTGGCGCCGTTGTAAGAAAGACTATAGAAAACGTCGATGATAATGCAAGGAACCTTAATGTCATGGAAGTGGCGTACACCATGCCCTCAACGTTAGGTGCGAAAAGGACGTTTACCGCAAAGATGAGGACGAGTAGTGGTATTAAGCCCTTAAGCATTTGCAGCCATCGCTTCATCACATGACCTAAGAGGACGAAAGGCATGCTCGTGAGGAATATGGCGGCGAGTACCAAGCCATTCGTATAGATCAATACTAAAATCATAGAGCAAAGTGAATAAATGAGTTTCACGCGCGGATCAAGCCTATGTACGGGGCTATCTATGCCCCTATATTCAAAGCCTCGCAGAACCTGCATTCAACTCACCTAAAACATCCTCGCCTAGGGCACTTATGATACATTTAACGAAGTTGTCCTCCCTTAGATAATTCCCTTTAAACCTTATGTTGTCCTCTAGATACATAGCAGCCTCAGCTAGTTGAGGCATTACGAGTCTAGCCTTCTTCACAAGCTCCTCATTGGTTAGGATATCTTCAGTCCTCCCTCTGGCTAGAATCCTACCCCTAGCCATAATCACTACTTCATCGAAAAGATCAACTACGAACTCCACGTCATGTGTAACCACTATCACAGTCTTGCCTTTAGCGTTCATCTGTTTTATGATCTTGCCCAAAACGGCCTTCTGCTTATAGTCCTGCCCAGTAGTAGGCTCATCGAGCACTATTATATCAGGATCGTACACTAACACGGAGGCTAGAGCTAGTCTTTTCTTTTCCCCACCACTTAACAGAAAGGGCGACCTTCCCTTGTATTTGGATAATCCCATTTCCCTTAGCACCTCTTCCACACGTCGCTGTATTTCACCTGGGGGGAATCCAAAGTTCCTAAGGGCGAATGCCACTTCCTCCTCTACTGTCTCGGCGAATATTTGATGATCTGGATTCTGAAACACTAAGCCCACGTACTTCGCTAGTTCCGCAACGCTTACGGTCCTAGTGTCCGTTCCCTTTATCTTCACGTACCCCTTAAGGGGTTTAAGTAGGCCGTTCAAATGCTTTACAAGCGTCGTCTTTCCAGCGCCATTCTCGCCCATTATCGCTATGAACTCTCCTTCCTCTACCTCGAGGTCTATACCCTTAAGTACCCAGTCTCCTTCTTCGTACCTAAACCAAAGGTTCTTGATCTCTATGTCTTTTGAGGGCATGGATTACGACCTCGGCTAATTCTCTGGGGTTTAATGGGATCCATCTTTCTCCGCCAAAAAGCTCCTTATATACCTTGACGACCCTAGGCACTTCTACTCCTATGTCTTCGACGAGCTTATCCTTCAATACATCACGCGGTTTACCATTAGCTGCAATTCGCCCCTCCCTCATTACAACTATCCTATCGACCTTATCGACTATCATGCTTAACCTATGCTCGACCAGCACCACTGTTATGCCTAGCTTCTCCTTTAAATTCAGCAATAGGTTTAAAATCTCGAGGGCACTGAGGGGGTCTAAGTTAGCGGTGGGCTCATCCAATATCAAGATTTTAGGTTGTAACGCTAAAACGGCTGCTATTGCTACCTTCTGTTGTTCGCCCCCTGAGAGTTCGTAGGGCGCCTTATCCCTAAGATGTTCTATTCTCAGCATACCTAGAGCCCAATTTATACGTGCTCTCATTTCATCAGGGGACACTCCCAAGTTCTCAAGACCGAAAGCCACCTCTCGCTCCACAGTTGAGGTTATGAGTTGCGCTTCAGGATCTTGAAATACCATGCCCACGTACTCCACTAGTTCATATGGCTCCTTCTCCAGCACGTTGATGTCGTTTAATAACGTTACCTCTCCGTGGAGCTCTCCTTCGTAAAAATGAGGTATTAGGCCGTTTATGCATCTGCAGAGAGTCGTTTTCCCACAACCGCTGGGACCTACTATTAGGATGAACTCACCCTCCTCTACTTCAAGATCCACATCACGTAATGCCCACTCCTTAAAGCCCCTGTACCTGAAGCTTAGGCCTTTTATCTTAATGGCGCTTCCCACAATGACCACCTAGGCACGATTCCCGTACTAGTCTTAATTACCCCCTGGAGACGACTACCTTTATGATATCCCTGTGCCTTAGCTTATAATCGGCCCCTAATCTCCTTTTATTTCTGGCATCAATAGCGAACATGAACTTCTCGCCCAGCTCGCTATGTACCTTATATGCTAGATCTAACGCCGTGCTACCCCGCGGCATGAGGTAGACATCTGGAAGTACATTTCCATTATGATCAGTTAACTCGTTTTCATTTTCAACGGGGAAGACCGCTACCATGCCTAATACGTCTAAGAATGCTGCGTTGATGACTTCCTGTACCCCCGTACTTCCCCATTTCTCGAACACATTCTCCCGTATATAGTCCAATGCGCGTCTTTGCTTTGGGGTTAGGCGCTCCGGTTTAATTACTTCGAAATCCCTATCTCCAGGTAGATAACTTATCAAGCCCGCTTTTGCAGCCTTTCTGAGGGCTAACTCGGCTTCAGCACTCGTAGGCACTATCTTATACCTCTCCCCATACTCCCTCTGAAGGGCCCTTATGTTATCCTCAGAAGTCGGCAGATCCGCTTTGTTAGCCGCTATTAGCATGGGCTTACCTCTCTCCCTGATTACCCTTATGAAGTCGATTAGATCCCCCTCGTTCCATCGCTCAATTCTTTTGGAATTCAATCCTGTCCTTAATAATCCTTCAACTATGTCCTCGGCCGTAAAGCCAAGCCCACTTAGCCTACTATACAGCACATCCTTCAGGTCCTTTCTAGCAATACTCACTAATTTGACTATATGCTCCCAGTCCCTCTTCAAGATCTGCAATATCCACATATCCACCTCTCTTTCAAGAAAACGTACATCGTCGCAGGGATCATGAGTCCCGGGCTTTACGTTCTTCCCTTCAGAATCCGTCGTTCCACTAGCGTCTATGACCATTATCAATATACAGGCCCTTCGCATATGATCCAGGAAGCGGTTACCCAGTCCCCTTCCTTTCCACGCATCCGGGACCAACCCTGCTACGTCTATTATCCTCACTGGGATGAAGCGGTTTCCCTCTATGCATAAGGAATTTCTGGGATCGTCCTTTACGCCTAGCTCCTTACACACACAAGGTATCCTAACATAGCCTATACCCACATTGGGCTCTATTGTCGTAAAGGGATAGGGAGCTATCTTGACGTCCACCAGGGTTAGAGAAGCAAATAACGTAGATTTACCCGCATTAGGCGGGCCTACAAGACCAGCTAAAGGCGAACTCATATGACCGTCCTCCTAAGTATAAATCATCATGAGCACCTCTACTACGGAGGCTAGGTATAATAGCGGTATCACCACGATATATACGCGGCCAAGATCTGAAAGCATCATTAACACTGCCTTCTTCCTATCTATCTCATCGCTAAGTACTATGCTCGGCTTAATTAAGCATAGCCCCACATCCAGTGCCGCTGCAGTCACTATGATGTAGCTCGTGCATTCCAACACCAAGACTGGGATGATCCTGAGTAGGGAATACGTGTTTTCGAGCACTCCACTCCCAGCCAGATAAAGTCCTAGGCTATGAGCTTGGATTAAGAGGATTATCACGTTTAAGCCGGGGATGAGTCCCGGGGCGGAAAGATATCCTAGCGCAACGAGCACGAAATTATTAAGGAATATCAGCTGAATGGCGGGGTAATAGTATCCCCGCTTTATCAGTCTTAAGATAGCTTGCATTATAGGGTTTAGCTCTAGGCTTGTTTTAATCATGTACTTGGCGAAGGGTTTCCCCATGTACATGTATAGAGATATGAGAGTCGCTATGGAAAACAGGAGCCCTACTAACGCTATTTCCTTCCATTTCCCTCTCAAGACCCTGAGGGGATCCATCATTTTCAACTCCTTACACTAGCTCCTCCTGTACCTCAGGAAATTATTTAATGTTGCCTATCAACTTGAATGATACTAGGTAGTTATAATGATGGAAATCGTGGAAATAGATGGCTCTTATGGTGAAGGGGGTGGACAAATACTAAGGTCATCTATAGCGCTTTCCGCGCTCACGCTTAGGCCCGTTCGGGTTTTTAACATTAGGGCTAAAAGAACGAATCCCGGCCTTAGGCCTCAACATATGACAGCCATTAGGGCTGTGGCTGCCTTGACAAAGGCCAAGGTTAAGGGTCTGCATAAGGGATCCATGGATATAACTTTCATTCCTCAGGGTAGGTTCGGCGGCTTCTTCAGATTCAACATAGGCACTGCAGGTAGCATCCCCTTGGTACTTCAAGCATTGCTTCCCGCGGCGGCTTTCGCCACGCAACCCTGTACGTTCGAGATAACGGGAGGAACAGACGTGATGCACGCGCCTCCAATTGACTATATCAGATTCGTGCTCCTGCCATGGCTCAAGTTATTCGGATACGATGTCAAAATAGAGCTGAAAAGACGAGGACACTACCCTCGTGGAGGGGGCCTTATCGTGGCTATGACTAATCCCGTCACCAAACTTAGATCCATCAAGGCCCTAGAGCGAGGGGATGTTCTGAAAATAGAGGGCCTCTCGCACGCTGTAAGGCTTCCATCACATGTCGCCATACGGCAAGCAAGGGCCGCTGAGGAGGTATTGAGAAACGCGGGTTACTCCTCCATAAAAATTGACGTGGAGTACCATCCTCCTGGGAAAGACCCTCACCTCGGCCCAGGTAGTGCGATAGTGCTCTGGGCTCTGACGGAGAAGGGATTTTTACTCGGCTCTGATGCGCTAGGAGAGCGTGGTAAACCAGCTGAGAAGGTAGGTCGAGAGGCAGCTGAGAAGCTACTTGCGGAGTTAAGGAGCAATGCACCTGTAGATAGCCATATGGGCGATATGTTAATACCCTTCATGGCAGTCGCTGAGGGGATCTCCAGGATAAAGGTATCCCGTTTAACGTTGCATACGCTTACTAATATTTATGTAGCTGAAAGGATCCTAGGTGCCAAGTTCAATGTGTATGGCCGAGAAGGGGAACGAGGCGTAATAGAGGTACGAGGGATAGGGCTAGTTAACGAGCTTCTTCGTAAGGGCTAGGCTTATAGCTCTATCCATTAGCTTCTGTACGTTATCTCCCTTGGCCGCTGAGATCTCGTATACGTTGTTCATGTCCGCCATGGCGTACAGTTCTCGCCGAGCTCGACTTATCTCCTCCTCGGTGGCTATATCAACTTTATTTATAGCTAGTAATAGCGGTATACCCTTGAACTCACTTCTTATGTCTTTCAGTATGTGAAGTTGATACTCAAGCGGATACCCGCAGTGAAACGTTGGGTCTACCATGAAAATCATTACATCTGCAAGATGCCTTAGCGCTATTACAGCCTGCATCTCTATCTCGTTCTTTTCCGATAATGGGCGGTCGAGAAGGCCTGGGGTATCCATTATTTGGACTACCCTGGCTTCATCAAGCCTTATGTGCCCTAATATGAGGCCCCTAGTCGTAAATGGATAAGGCGCTATCTCCGGCTTAGCGCTCGAAACCCTCTTCACAAGCGTTGATTTCCCAACGTTAGGGGCTGCGGCTATCACTATTGTAGGAGCATCAACGTTCACGTCAGGAAGTCCCCGTAGTTTAGCCTTTGCTTCGGCGAGCAGCCTTAGATCCTTATTCATCCTCCTTAGAACGGATGCTACCCTGCCCATGTACTCCCTTCTCAAGTTCCTAAGCTCCCCTACTGTAAGGCATGTTCTGACCTTCCTTGTGTACTCCACGGAAAGTTTATCCACTATATCTAAGCTATGTTTCACACGTGCTAGACTTTCCTTAAGTCTATTTACCCCTATGAGGGCATCCGTGAGATCCCTGTAGAAAGGGATGGAGTTGGTCTAATCTTGGGTATCCCAAGTAAATGGCCCTCAGCCTCCTCCTAAGATAGGCTCTTATCGTTCTTATACGCGCTATCTCCTTCCTCCTCTCCCTTTCAATACGCGGGCCAGTACCCCTTACGCTAGCCGCCTTCTTCCCACCCCTGCTAAAGGCTACCTCTATCAAGACATCAGAGCTCCTAGGTACCTCTGGGAGCTTCGCAAATGGCTGCATGAACGCCACCAACTTTATCCTGAACCTATCGCTAACTAAAATCAAGTGGCCGGTGTTAAAATATGTTGTCCTTCAGGATAAGGGGACGTTACATCACGATTACGGGCTTCAAGTGTCCCCCAATAGGCGATCCTGAAGCCTTCCTCTCCAAGGTAAATGAGCTCGCTGAACGCATGAAGGTGACTATGGTCGTACTAGATGCCTCCTTACTCCTAAGCTGGCGCGTCTTAATTAAGGCAATTGAAGCAGCTCTCAGGGCATTCGATGAGAAATCCAACATATCGAGGAAGATCGCGATAGAGGTAATGCTCTATCTATCCTGTAGCCGGCAGATAAACCAAGCTCTATCGGCTTTTGGAATTAAAAGGGAGACCCAGGAAATAGCGCTGATCCTGCTATCACATGAGCCTAATACTCACCGAGCACTTAAGGAATTTAGAAAGCTCTTCCCTCACTTTAGGGCATTTGATGAGCTTCTGATTAAACGTAATTCACATCACTTGAGGAGGATCAGGGATTTTTACGGCATCTCAGGTGCTGAATTATCCGCATCACGTATTAAGGGAGATGAGGAACTGGCCGTACTTATTGAGAAGTCGCTGATATCTAGGATGGCCATGGTGGACGCATATAAATAGGGTGCTTGATTAGCTAACCCCTAACTTTCTCTTAAGCTTAACAACTGAAAGTATGTCCTGAGGCCTCAGGATCGATATGCCCGTAACCCTTCCCAATATCTCCACATTGACTATCTTATCTGGGTTCTCTAGGCTTACCTTCCTATCTACACCAGCCGCTATGGCGTCTATGAGTTCATGCCTGGAGAGCGCCGTAAAGCGTTTATTAACCGTGACCCTATAGGTCTCCGATTCTCCTATCCTCTCTAACGCCATTTCCTGCGCCCTCTTGACTATGGTATCGAAGTCCGTCTCGACTACTACCTCTATCGGTGTGACCTTTAGCGTATATCTTATCTCCCAGGGCCTTTCCTTAACGTACTCCCTAAGCTTAGCTACTACTTCAAAGGGGTTTAACATGGTCTTAGCGATAACTAGGCCTGGAATCCCTATGGCCCTAACCCTCGCTTCATCATCGCCCATCTCGTGGAGTATGTACTTGAACTCAGAGCGGCAATCGAATTCTCGCATTCGCCTCGTGGATATTAGCAGGTTAAAATCCATGAACTTACTCATGATAGAGATTCACCACAATCTTCCTTATAAGGCTTAATGGGATAGCGCCCCCTCTTATGAGTCTAGGGGGGCTTACGGTTAGATCTATACAGGTAGAGGGAATCCCTATGGGCGCACGCCCGCAGTCCACAACCAGATCTATGCCGCTTCCTAGCTGTCTTATAGCGTCCATAGCGCTTAAGGGCGGCTGTCTTCCAGAGATGTTGGCGCTCGTCCCTATCAACATTCCGTTGCAAGCCCCTATCAGGGCAAGGGCTACCCTATGGTTCGGTATACGTATGCCTATCTTACCGGTACCCGCTGTGACTATGGATGGTATCTCGGCTTTGTTCTTGAGAATTAATGTCAGCGGACCTGGCCAGAACTCCTTTGCCAATCTCTGTGCTAGGGGTGTGAAGTAGGCGATACGTTTAGCTGTCTCTACGCTATCTATGAGCACCGGTAATGGCTTATTGAAACTCCTCTTCTTTACTAGGAAGACCCTTCTAACGGCCTCCACGTTCAGAGGATCGCAACCGAGACCATATACCGTATCTGTGGGATAGACCACTAACCCTCCCTTAAGCAATACATCTCTAGCGGTCTTCTTTACCGAATCGACGTCCTCCTCACCCTTAATCCTTATAACTTTCATACCATGAGCATGTACTATCCCAACATTTATATTCCTAAAACTATGTCGTTATTAGTGTGGGTGAGGTTGATGTCCTTACCCCAAGAAGTAGTGGTTAAAGCTGTGGATCTACATAAGTACTACTTCCTGAAGGGGGAGACCGTTAAGGCGCTGAGGGGCATAAACTTAGAGGTATTCCGCGGCGAATACGTATCGATACTCGGTCCCTCTGGGTCCGGCAAGACCACATTATTCAATATGATCGGAGGTCTTGACAAGCCCACTAAGGGCTTAGTTTACATAGAGGGCTATGAGCTCTCAAAGCTTAGCTCAGCGCAGCTGGCCTGGATAAGGTGTCACCGCATTGGGTACATCTTCCAGACGTTCAATCTAATTCCCATTATGACGGCTCTTGATAACGTAGCGCTACCTATGATATTCGCAGGGTTACCCCGTAAGGAGCGGATAGAGAAGGCGAAACACCTGCTGGAGCGCGTTGGCCTTGGCGATAGGTTATATCATAGGCCCGACGAGCTCTCTGGTGGTCAGCAGCAGCGTGTGGCCATAGCTAGGGCACTTGCCAATGACCCAGCCATAATCCTAGCGGATGAGCCAACTGGTAACTTAGACCTAAATACGGGGCTTAAGATCATACACTTGCTTAAGGGCCTTAATGAGGAGCGCAACGTGACAGTGATCACAGCAACGCATGACCTGAAAATGATAGACGTAAGCGATAGGATAGTCTGGATAAGGGACGGTCAGATAGAACACGTTGAGAAGAGAATGGCCGTCGAGCTAACGGAGGAGGAACTTAAGCTGGAATTCTAGCATCCACTCATGATATCTCAGGTTAACGGATTACGTGCCCCTAGCTTAAGGCATATGTAGTCCTAAGTCTCTTTATTAAAGAAACCCTCGTAAGCTGAGGAGCATAGTTTATAAGCATGCATCTAGCTATCCCTTAGGAGAGCAAAATGGGGGGGAAGCTTGAAGTTCTGTCCAAAGTGTGGGCATATCCTAGTGCCTAAGAAAATAGGCAATAAAGTGTATTTGGTCTGTACTGCCTGTAATTATCGTAGATCCGCCGGACGCGAGAAAATAGCCATAGTAAGTAACATACCGAGCAATAAACGCCACAAGATAGGGGTTATCGAAAAAGGATCGAGAAGGGAGATTTCAAAAGAGGAGCGCGAAAGCTATCAGGAAGAGTACTATAGCGTGTTCCTGGATACTTATGCTGAAGAGTATGAGGAATCAGAGGAGTAGATCTTCCATGAACGCCATAATTCTAAGTTCCTTGTCTATTTCCTCGTCGTTTATTGTGATCGACATACCCTCGTAACCCTGTTTCACTTTTCCTTCTATTCTACCCGCGAGCGTTACTACGTATTGAGAGGGAAGCCTCAGCTCGAGTTTAACTATTTCCTCAGGCTCCTCATATATCAGGAAGTAGAGCTCCCCGTATCCCCTTACACCCCAATGCCTTAAGATGCCGCCTGAGTAGTCTCTGAGGCTTATGATCTCTGGTATAGGCCCTATTATCACCCTGTGTTCCTCTAAACCGTGGAAGTTAAAGGCATAACTGACGGTAATGGTTTTCTCCATAGCACTTCTCCTCTGCTTTAACTCCTTCGCGATATATGAGGCATAATGATATAATGGAATCCCCTCAGCGTTCATAGAGGCACTGTATATGTACCTACCTTCCCTTCGTGACCCCCTCCTTTGCGGTTCCAGTATCCATATATATTCATCTTCACTAATCAGAGAGGGCCTAGGATTGAAGTTCGATAATATCAAGTTGCTCATGAGCTTACATCTAAGCTCGATGGGTGGGGGCCTCTCCTGGGCTTCCACTTCATAGACTAAGGATAGCCTCCTAGGCCTGAACTCTCTATATGCATCACCCTCAAGGAAACATTTAATAGCCCGCAACCTATAATCCCCTTTCACTACTCATATGATCATAGACGAAATAATTCTAATATATTATTCGTCGCCGTAAGGGGTCTTCCTAATGGTGAGGATCGCCGTAATAGATCGTGATCTATGTAAACCTAAGGAATGCTCACTTGAGTGCATTCGTTTCTGTCCTCTAGTGAGAACAGGCACTAAGGCCATAGAATTCGATGAAGCCTCCGGGCGTCCCGTAATAAGAGAACAACTGTGCTTGGGATGCGGGATATGCATTAAGAAGTGCCCATTTAAGGCCATCAGTATAGTCAATTTACCGGAGGAGCTAGAGCGGTATTGTGTCCACCGTTATGGGCCAAATGGGTTCAAGCTCTTCCGTCTGCCTACCCCAAAGGAAGGAAAGGTGCTGGGCATAATAGGTCTAAACGGCGTCGGTAAGACTACATCGCTTATGATCTTAAGCGGAAAACTGCAACCCAATTTAGGCAGACTCGAGGAACCTCCAACATGGGAGGAGATAATCCGCTTCTTTCGCGGCTCTGCGCTTCAAAACTACTTTGATGCTCTTTCTAAGGGCAAGCTAAGGGCTGTGCTTAAGCCTCAACACGTGAACTTATTGCCCAAGCTCATTAAAGGCACTGTGGGAAAAGTGCTTGAGGTTGCTGATGAGCGCGGGCTTGTGGATTATGTAAGAGATCTCCTAGGCTTAGAGGCCTTATGGGATCGTTCTCTTTCGAATTTATCAGGAGGAGAACTACAACGCTTAGCCATCGCCATCACTTTCTGCAAAGATGCGCATGTATACATGTTCGACGAGCCCTCTAGCTTCCTAGATGTCTATCAGAGACTCAAGGTGGCCCGAATTATTCGTGATCTCGCCAAGGAAGGAAAGACAGTGATCGTCGTAGAACATGATTTGGCAATGTTAGATTACGTATCCGATATGGTCTGCGTCATTTACGGTGAGCCGGGAGTCTATGGCATAGTGTCCCTTCCTCGAGGTGTAGGCCCAGGGATAAACGAATACCTCGACGGCTATCTACCGGGGGAAAACATGCGTATACGGTCTTACAGCATATCCTTCAATCTGCGTCCCTTAGAACGCATGTGGAGTCCCGATGAGGTCTTGCTAACATGGTCTTCGATGAGCAAACGCCTAGGGGGCTTTCAGCTGATAGTAGAATCGGGTACCGTCCATAAAGGCGAGGTCATAGGCGTCTTAGGCCCAAACGGTATAGGTAAGACGACCTTCATGAGATTATTAATAGGTGAGCTCGAACCCGATGAAGGTACACCCCCCGTGACCAGGCTTCTCAGCTTAAGCTATAAGCCCCAGTACATATCAAGTGATGTAGAGGGTACGGTTCGGCAGTTCCTCGAGGAGCGAGGTAGCCCTGATGCCTTGAGCTCCTGGTTCAGAAGTGAGGTATTAAGGCCACTAAGGGTTGATAAATTACTAGATCGTCGAGTGAGCGAGTTATCAGGTGGAGAGCTTCAAGCGACGTACATAGCGGCATGTCTAGCTAAGACGGCCGATGTCTACCTGATAGACGAACCCATGGCTTACCTCGACGTAGAACAGAGGCTTGAGGTTTCCAGGATTATACGCCGCCTTACCCAGGAGCGCGAAGTAGCGGCCTTCGTAGTAGAACATGATATCCTAGCTCATGACTTCGTGGCCGACAGCATAATGATATTTGAAGGTACGCCAGGCTTTAAGGGACATGCCCTCCCGCCCATGAGGCTTAAGGATGGCATGAACGTCTTCCTCAAGAACATGGGTATAACTTTCAGGAGGGATAAGCGTAGTGGAAGGCCTCGGGTGAATAAAGAGGACTCTTATCTCGATAGGTATCAGAAGTCGATAGGAGAGTATTACTTTATCGAATGAATGTCGGAAGGGTCCGCCTAGTAGATCTCCTCTATCCTCTTGGCTCTAGCTTTCCTCAAGAACTTTATGAAGTGATCTATCCATAGATGCTCAAAGTACGTCTTGTAGTTCTCTACGAGGTCTTTTTCAACGACTTCAACCCCGAGGAAGTGATCACCAGCTCTAGAGAACATCGACACGAAGACCGTTTTCCCATTCACTATTACCATGTTCATTGGTGGTATCACGTGGGCATACCTGACCTCGAAGTTCTCGTTAGGTATTTCTTCCACGAATCCTAACTTGGCGTTGAGCAATAGCTTTACCTTTCGGCCTTCCCTTGCCTTTGTCCATACCTCCTGTCTTATCTCCTTGAATACCCACTCGTCAGTTATTAAAAGCCTTATATCCTCGTTAGCTAGCTCTAGGGATCTTCTTAATGCCATCATGAATCCCCTTCTGCTGAGAAATACGCTTATGCCATCTCTCCTCTTCTCAGCCGCTTGTTTTAACAAAGCCCTATATCCCTTTTCAAGCTCCTGTATCACTTCCTCTTTCAAAACCCTTAGCATGTATGCGGGCTCCACGACGGCATAAGTACGGGGCTTACTGCCGCTGATAGTAACCAATCCCTTTTTCAGCAATCCCTCGAGGACCTTATAGATGTGGCTATCAGGAATCCCCGTCCTCTCCACTATGCCGCGTGCCGTATCCTCGCCCACCTTAAGTAGGGCTAGATAGGCCTTAGATTCGTATGGTGTTAAGCCGAACTTTAACAACGTCTCATATTGTTTCTCTTCCATTTCTACTACCTCTTAGAGTAGAAATGAGCATAAGGTGTATATAGGCTCTTTTCTCCTCCTTATTGAGAGAATATATCTGGGGGACTAGTTAATGAAAGTAACCGTATCCCTAAT
The DNA here is from genome assembly GCA_021162845.1 of Thermoprotei archaeon. Classification (GTDB taxonomy): domain Archaea; phylum Thermoproteota; class Thermoprotei; order QMSL01; family B3-G16; genus JAGGXX01. The sequence goes on from JAGGXX010000033.1 coordinate 34,326, forward strand.
AAAGGCAGACGTAGGTTCTCTCCCCGGACACCACAGGGTTTACAAAGATCAACTTGAATTGGCTAAGAAGAAGCTTCACGAGGCAAAGGAAACAGGGCTCTTGATAGACTATCACGTCTTTAACGCGGGAGACGACTTAGAGCTACTCATGACCCATACCAAGGGCGTAAATAACCCTGAGATACATAAACTCGCATGGGACACATTCACCGAGGTAACTGAGAAGGTCTCAAAAGCGCTTAAGTTGTATGGCGCTGGACAGGATCTCCTCGTTGAGGCGTTCTCAGGTAATGTGCGCGGAATGGGACCTGGCGTCGCTGAAATGGAGTTCGAGGAGCGGAAGAGTGAGCCGTTATTAGTCTTCGCCGCCGATAAAACGGAACCCGGTGCATGGAACCTTCCCCTCTTCAGGATCTTCGCTGATCCGTTTAACACGGCAGGGCTCACGATAGACCCGACCATGCACGATGGCTTCGACTTCGTGGTTCATGATGTAATGGAAGGCAAAGAAGTCATGGTTCACTGTCCAGCCGAGATGTACGATCTCCTGGCTTTAATAGGAACTGTGAGTAGATACGTGATCTCCCGAGTTTATAGACATAGGGACGGTGAAATAGCTGCAGCCGCCAGCGTAACGAGGCTCAGCTTAATTGCTGGGCGATATGTAGGGAAGGACGACCCAGTGCTCATAGTCCGTGCCCAGCACGGCTTTCCGGCAGTAGGCGAGATATTGGAGGCCTTCTCCTTCCCCTATCTAGTGCCGGGCTGGATGCGCGGTAGCCATAATGGACCCTTAATGCCCGTCCCACTAAAGTACTCCCAGTGCACGCGATTCGATGGTCCGCCTCGTGTAGTAGGGTTAGGCTTCCAGCTATGCAACGGCCGCCTAATAGGCCCTGTTGACCTCTTCGATGATCCGGCCTTTGATACCGTCCGGATTAAGGCTGCTGAAATAGCCGAATACATGCGCCGTCATGGGCCCTTCATGCCGCATAGACTTGGTCCAGAGGAAATGGAGTACACGACGTTACCGGCGGTCCTTGAGAAGCTCAAGGACAGGTTTAAGGAAGCATAATAGCCTTATATCCTCTATTTTTCTTAATCTCCCCTTTAAGGAGGAAATACCATGAGCAAGATAGAATTCCCTATCATATTGATTAACTACAAGACCTATTCACAAGCGATAGGCGACCGCGCTGTAGAGCTGGCTAAGGTGGCCGAATCCGTTTCTAAGGAAACGGGGATTACGGTGGCCGTAGCCCCTCAATTCACCGACATCTCTCGCATAGCTCAAGCAGTGGAAATTCCCGTCTTCGCTCAGCATATAGATCCCATCCTCCCAGGTGCTCATACAGGCCATATCCTCCCTGAGGCAATTAAAGAAGCTGGTGCGATAGGCACCCTCCTTAACCATTCCGAACATAGGTTGCGCTTGGACATCCTAGATGAGTGCATTAGAAGAGCGAAGGAAGTAGGCCTCCTAACAGTAGTCTGCACCAACGTGCCCTCTGTAAGCGCTGCCGCGGCAGCGCTTGGCCCCGATATGATAGCAATAGAACCTCCTGAGCTCATAGGGACTGGAGTGGCCGTGTCAAAGGCGAAACCAGAGGTCATTACGGATACTCTTAACGCAGTCCAGAAGGTTAACCCTACAATACCCGTGCTCTGTGGGGCTGGCATCACGACGGGCGAGGACGTCCGCGCGGCATTAGATCTAGGTACAAAGGGAGTTCTACTGGCGTCAGGGGTGGTTAAGGCTAAGGACTGGAGGAAGGCGATAGCTGACTTAGCGATAGCCGCACGTGATTGGCTAAAGTCTAGGTAAAATACCGGTAGGCTAAAATCCCTCTTTTTACTCTATACCTTTCTTGGGGATTACTATGCTCCGCGAGATGCTATTAATGTTCATGCTTACCCTACTGCTAATGGGCTTAGGAGCACTCGTCGGCGCGTTAATGGGCATGCCCCCTCTAGATGCCGCCTTTACCGCGCTCCTATTCTCAATTCCCTTAAACTTACTCATGTATTTCCTAAGCGACACTATAGTCCTAGCCATGAGCGGAGCGAAGCCAGTTTCAGAGGTCGAAGCACCGAGGCTACATAGGATAGTCGAGAAGGTGGCTAGTGAGGCTGGAATCCCCAAGCCGAAGGTGGCCTTAATACCCTCCGATGTACCTAATGCCTTTGCCACAGGTCGTGGCCCAGGTCATGCAGTCGTCGCCGTGACGCGTGGTGCCCTAAGCCTCTTAAACGATGATGAACTTGAAGCTGTAATAGGCCACGAGGTATCCCACATAAAGCATAGGGACATATTAGTGGCCACAATGGCCGCTGTGCTCGCTAGTGCGATAGGCTGGTTAGCCTACATGGGGCGTTGGGGTGCCATATTCTCCACCTACAACAGGGACAGCGATAGAGATGAGGGATCAGTTTTAACGTTGATCGCCGTACTAATGCTAGCGATACTGGCCCCGATAATAGCGACGATGATACAAATGGCCATATCTCGTGCGAGGGAATATAAGGCAGATGAAGGAAGCGCTCATGTAACCAAGAAACCTCAGGCCCTCATCAGTGCCCTAAGTAAGATAGAGGACTACGTAAAGATGAGGAGGGGCACTATGAATGCTAATCCCTCGACAAGCATGCTGTGGATAGTAAATCCATTCAGGGGATCGACGTTAGTGGAACTATTCTCAACGCACCCACCCACCTGGAAGAGGATAGAAAGGCTGAAGAAGATAGCAAGGGAAATGGGCATATTCATAGACTAAACCCGGCCCCGTAGCTCAGTACGGATAGAGCGTCGGCCTCCGGAGCCGAAGGTCCCGGGTTCAAATCCCGGCGGGGCCGCCACACCATGCATAAGTGACCTTATCTTCATTTTTCCCTATCAGACCTAATGGTCTTATGGTATCATAGAATAAAGTCATGTAGTTTTTAATATGGCCTTTCATACAACTCTAATAGGGCCCGGAGTGATTGGAGGAGGTCAGAGACCTAATTCACGCCTATGCAGTTAAGCCTGAACATGTGGGGAAGTTCAGGAGGCTATAAAGACCTTACTGAAAAATGTAGCGTATACTGAAGTGTTGGGCATATTGATAATGACGAAGGCCCCTGTAATTACTATTTATCGGAAGAACATCGCTTTTCTTCAATTTTCTTCGTAATCCCCTACTTATCTCCAGCTCAGGATTGGAGGTACGTATTTTTCTGGCATTATGCGTATTGCCTTTGTTGGACGATCGATTACACAAAGTCCACATAACATACAATCTTCGGGATATTTGATGTAGGCTTTCTTTGTTTTTCATCCATTCTTATCACATCGCATGGACAGCTCTTGACGCAGGTTCTGGGTGGATTCTTATAGCCATAACCTATCACTCCCCTAGGAACCTTACTGGGTACCTTTCTTCATATGGTTTTGTTAGGTCTGGCCACCACTCTATTCAAGAATGCTATTTCATATAAGTACTGTGCTTTATTCACATTAATTAATTTATATTATACAC
>JAGGXX010000043.1 GCA_021162845.1 Thermoprotei archaeon
CCCGCTACAGATAACGGCGATTATCACCATTGCTAATATGCACTTATAATGCGCTCTAATGCCTGAGACAGGAGCGGCTGACATGGCAGGTCATTTAAGTTTTTAATAAGATGATATATAGCTATTCCCCTTAAAATTATCATCATGTTTAAATGAATTTGTTAAAAACAGCGAGATGTAATCACTTTCCAAATATATCATAATCTATTGTAATACATCAGAATATTCCTAGCTAAATATATAAGGAAGCATGATCTCGGGCTATATTTTTAACATTATAAAGTTTACAAAATCAATTAAGGCATGCTGGTATTCCTTGTCATCAGTTAGAGGCTGGTCAAGGTAAACCCCTTAGGAGGCGGATTCATGCACGCGTCTCTTTTTGAGAAACGCTACGTAATCATCCAACCTATTCAGGACATACCGTAATGACGACTCCAGCACGACATCCATAGATAGGCTAATGCCTGCACTCTCCAATTCTTCAAGTATCACCTTAAGGCACTGCACGCATTCCCCGCTTATCTCCATGAAAGTTTGAGATTCATTTCCCTTCGCTATCTTTAGAAGGAGATCCGCTAAGGGAGAGAGGCGCTCAACGCGAAATCCGACCTCATCCAGGACCTCAATCCCATGATCAGATAGATAACTTTTTATTGAGGCAGGCACCTTGGCCCTTGAGACCACTACCATGCACTTTGGGCTGTAAAGGGAATTATATAATGCGACGATCTGCACATCCTTTAAGCGAAGCGCCTTCTTCTCCTTCAGGCCAGCCGAGGCTTCAGTACGCTTGACGCCTAAGACATCAGCTAGACCATCCCATAGACCCTCAATCCACTTACTACGCCATTCCTCGGCGGTTAAGGGTTTAACAAAGGGACCCCTTATCTCCCTAGTTCGAGAATACCAATCTACTAACTCCTTGCACTCGATTATCATGTCAGGCCTCTTAATGGGAGGATCCTTCCCTAAGAGGGCTATATTAAAGACCTTTCCACCATAGACTAGGATGTCCGGCCTAAGCGCTACATACAATTGCCATGCTCTCTTTAGATCAGTCGAGTCCTCCCATCCTATGGGTCTTGGGGCTTCTAGGAAGAAGCTTAGAAACTTCGATCCTTTGAGCCTTACTATACAGTTAGGAGGTATGCCACCGCTCCTCTGCTTCCCGGATCTCTCTAAGGAGAGAAAACCGTGCTCCGGATAAATGATCTTAGCATTAAATGAGCTTAGGGATCTCAGAGTAGATAGGAAAACCCAGCATTGATAGAGATTCCTCAGGTTCGTCTTAAGCGAGGTTCTCAGGGCCGCACTACCTACCCTCTCGAAATCTTTTAGGCAAATTTTGCCTCTAAGCAGATCATACATGTAATTGAATAACTTCTTTCTCAGATGGGAAGGAGGATCGTTAATGAAGTCCTTCAGTTCCTTTGAGAACATAACGCCTTCCAATCCCAGAGCGTTAACGACCTCATCCACTTCCTTCTTAAGAGCCTTAACCCAATATCTAGCCTTTCGGAGTTCTCTTCCCACTACATACTTAATGAAGCTCCTTCGGAACTGTTCTCTTAGATCCACGAATCTCTTAAGCGATTCACCTTGGAACGAAAACTTACGAGCCTTATCGTTAACCTCTAGGAAGTTAATGAGCTTTTCATAACAGCGAACCCATTCCACAACGGGTGCCTCACTCATACCCTAATACATTTAGGAAATGATAATGCCATATATAAAAATAAGCGAGTTCTTACATGGAAGGATCACTGGAGGCTTCCGAGCGCTCGATCTAAATCAGCTATTATGTCATTAACGTCCTCAAGGCCTACGGAGAGTCTTAATAGGTTATCCGTGATACCTAGCTCCTTCCGTAAATCAGGTGGTAGGGTCTTAGATGCGCTTATGACGGGATATGTAAGGAGGCTTTCAGGACCGCCAAGGCTAGGTGATGGTTTTATGAGCTCTACTGTCTTCAATACCCTCAAGGCTTCATCCTTTCCTCCCTTGACCTTAAAGCTCACTACGCCACCAAACATGCCTCCCTTAAAGAGCCTCTTAGCCACACCATGGTATGTATTATCCGGAAGGCCTGGATAGAGCACTTCTTCGACCTTAGGATGTTCCCTGAGGAACTCGGCTATGGCCATGGCGTTTTCACAGTGCCTTCTCACCCTTAGCCCTAAGGTCTTTAAGCCTCTTAGAACTAGGAAGGCTTCAAAAGGCGCTAGTATGCCTCCTAGCATCCTACGCCAGTCCCATAGGGATTCGCGTATCGTGGACTTATCGCTTATTATCGCTCCTGCTATAACATCGTTATGCCCAGCCAGATATTTAGTCATACTATGTATGACGAAGTTAACACCATCATTTAGCGGTCGGTACAGCACTGGTGTTACGAACGTGTTATCAACCGCTAATAGGGTCCCCGTTTCGTTACATCGTTTGGCAACCTCAGGGACATCTACTACCTTGAGTGTCGGATTCGTCATAGTCTCTATCAAGACTAAGGTAACGTCAGGGGTTATCGCTTCTATTAAGGAGTCTGTATCCGGGCCCGCTAAGACGACCTCGATTCCGAATTTACGTAATTCGTTAGCCAGTTGTATGGTAGTGCCATAGGCTTCCTTGGATAACACAATCCTACTATCCTTTCGTAGGGTGGCCATATATAATGCAGCGATGGCGGCCATGCCGCTTGAGAAGCAGAGGGCATCGCCACCCTCATCTAGCTTTGATAAGAGCTTTTCTAGGCTTATTACAGTTGGGTTCTCCTCACGGGAGTACTTGAGCTCTGTGCCCCGTTCCGTAGTCCTAGTTAGACCTGTACGCTTATCGGGCTGCTCAAATATGGCTGACTGGTAAATGGGCACTTTGAAGACTCCAAATCGATCATCAAAGAATTCATGGCCATGAATTGCACGAGTCTGTAAGCCCACATCCTTCACCAGTAGCTCAGTAATGATCAAGGGAAAATAAAAAAATTCACTGACATGCGAGCTCTTCTGAACTTGGAACTCAAAGTTCATGATTTCCATCGTCGTAGAGCAGGTGAATCCGTGAACCTAATTCAGCTTTATAGTCCCGGCGGGAAAAATATCTAACGGGGAGTTATGGATGATTGTGGGGAAGAAGTTAAGGCTTAGGAGACTTTTCCCTAGGGGAAGAAGCATAGTGATCGCAATAGATCACGGCTCATATTGGGGTCACATAAGCGGTCTTGAAGATCCAATTAAAGTGGTTAAGAGAATAAGCGAGACAGACGCTGATGCCATAGCGGCGACACCTTCTACGCTAATACGAGTGGCGGATGCAGTAGGGGATCTTGCAATAGTGGCTAGACTTGATAGTAGCGTTACCGTATATGATGAAGATATGGAGAATGACATGCTGATAAGCACCGTAGAGCATGCAGTGAGCATAGGAGCCGATGCTGCGATGGTAATGTGCTATTTCGGGGGGGCGAGGTCTTCGGAGCAGCAGAGGAAACTCGGCATGTTAGCCACGGAATGCACTAAATTCGGCCTTCCTCTCATAGTTGAAGCACTTCCAGCAAAGGTCATAGATTACCACTTTAAACGAAGAGGAGCAAGGGAGAGGAGTTTAACGGACTTCATAACATTGGAGGACATAATGGTAGTTAGCCGAGTTAGTGCTGAACTAGGAGCTGATGTCATCAAGACGTATTACCTAGGTAACGTCAATGAGTACAGGAAGGTCGTTGAAAACGCTTGCGTCCCGATTTTAGTCCTAGGAGGACCTAAGACTAAGACCACGGAGGAATTCCTAAAGGCCGTTAAAGATGCTATGGAGGCAGGAGCTAAAGGAATTGTCGTCGGTAGGAACGTATGGCAACGCGAGAACGTTAAGGTTATATTAAAGGCCCTTAGCGCCATAGTTCATGAAGACAAAGATGTAGATTACGCTAAAAAGATTTTACAAAAAGGTTAATTCTATAAAATTTTTGATAATAATTCTATTATTTTCTTGTATTTTT
>JAGGXX010000064.1 GCA_021162845.1 Thermoprotei archaeon
AGGCAAGAACGTTGGTTCACTTCATCACATTTTAACGCTTAATGGCCTTAGTGACTTGATTTACTCGTCATATCTCCTTTTAAGGCTAAATTTATAGTCTTACACGGATGGGGCTTCTATGGGAAATGGGGAAAGAGAGGAGTATGGAGAGCTCTTACGGAACATAGAGTTAGTCATAGCGCTTAAGTCCAGTGAGATGGAGAAACTTAGGAGGAAAATCAGGGAAGCGGCTGAGGAAGCCGGATTCAAAGTCTATTTACGGGCCGAGGGATACGCCCTCATGCGCGATGAGAGCGTGGGTTTTCTAGGGCTACCTCATCTTAGAGTAGCCTTCATTGGGAATAGGGTCATCGTTTGGGTCAGGAACCCCTATGGCCTTAAGGTAAATTTCCTAAGGCTAGCAGGTCTCTCTCCAAGCGACTATTATAGTGAAATATTAAGGGTAGTCGAGAAGTTAGTAAAGGTCTTTAAGGGCTTTCAGCAGGAGGCTGAGGAACTATTTATCTCGCTTCCCAATTGAAGGCCATCACTTAGGATTCGAGGGATCTTAAAAGAAATCTGGATGATCATGACGTTAAGGTTATTATCCCTTGAGGAAAAGATAGCGAAATAGGTGATGAACCTGAAGCCCATTCCCATAGGCGTGGATCGCGTTCCACAGTATAATAATGCGTTTGAGAAATCGATAGCGGAGGAGCTGAACTTAAACTTCCTTCACGAAATCACTCGATGGGTGGAACCAGCGCCAGGTAGGTACATATGGGAAATGATAGAGAGTCTTCTTCCATATGAGGATACCTTCTTGCTACATCTTAAGGAACTGAAGGATCGGGGATATGTTATACAGATCACCTTTACGAACGTCCATATGGATCATAAGCACTTACCAGCATATCTAGAGGGTAAGGGGTTCAGCGACTCTTACCTACTGGAACGCTGGGAGAGGTACCTCGAGGGATTCTTAAATCGCTATGGGGACATGATCGACTTCATTGAGCTTGGGAACGAAGTTAACATATATTTCGGGCAACATCCTGAGGAATGGCCTGAGTACGTAGAGTACGTGAAATTAGGCTCACAGGTCATACGTCGAGAGAAGCCACGTATAAGTATCGGCGTAACTTTTGCCTTAACTGAAGGTCGATTAGAACAGTATTGGCGTGACATTCAACCCTATTGCGATCACCTGGCTGTTACCTACTATACCCCGTGTAGCATATTTGAAAAGTCGCCCACGGCTGAGGCTCTCGATCCTAATAGCGAGAAGCATTTCGCTAAAAGGCTCGATGAAGCGATACGTATCGCAGGTGAAAAGAAAGTCCTAATCCAAGAGATAGGATGTGCGACCCACCCCATCCTTGATTCATCCCCTGAGCTCCAGGCTAAGTTCATCCACATGTTCTTTCGTTGGATACGCGAGAGGGAGGATAAGCTCCTGGCCATCTCTTGGCTCTCGTTAATGGACTGGAACTATGAGGAGACCAAAAGGGCCCTCGAGGGGCAATTGGATCAAAGGCTTCTTGATCACGAGCGATTTATGCGCTACCTCACATCACTTGGGCTTATGTATGAGGACGGAAGGAAGAAGCCTGGTTATTACGCGTTTAAAGAGGAGATAATTAGATATCGCCTCTCTCGCTGAGGAAAAACGGTATATAATCATAATGGCCTTCTCCAAGCGAAGCACACGACCCTAAGAGGGCCCCTCACTGAACACCCTATGTACCCTCAATTTAAGGAAAGGCCCATACACCATACCTTACCCATTAACACTACGAAAGCTAAGGACAGGAGGATTGAGAGAATTACCACTAAAGCGAATAACCTTATGTGCTTTCCCTCCATGGGATGCGCCTCTCTCCCCTAGGTGTTAGCTTAAGTGCCTTCGGCTTGGCCGGGCACGCATTAACACATCGTCCACAGCCTATGCATGCCTCCTGGTTAAATACTGGGATCCTCCCTCTAGGTATGATGGCTCTAGGTACGGGGCATACCTCGGACATGCTAAGCACCCTCCTCTTAACACTGCGAGAAGGCGCGCGAGAAGGCGTCCATATGACCGAGCCCAACTTTATTTCCTCAGGCTCGATCCATGTCAACGCGCCAGTAGGACAGGATTTAACACATGGGAGTTTCTCCTCGCACTTACCATAGCGTGCTACACAGGGTGCTCTTAAGGGGTTTCTACAGCTCCGGGAGGACGAACTACTCTCTTACTTGAGAGGTTATGTGAGGCAATACCCCCTAATACTGAGAATGCCCCTAAGGCGATTAATGACTTCAGGAAGTCCCTTCTACTGATCACTGAAGTTTCCTCTCTAACAGCTCGATCTTATCTATATCGATAGTTCCTATCCCCATATCAGCCGCATTCTTTATATGGGGAACGTCGGCCGCCGTCTTGATAGAAACTGCTTCCTCATACCCCTCTAGCTTAAAGATGAACTTCAACGCTTCATATATCATCACAGGAGACGAGAATAATAGTCCCAGTACGAGGGCTAATTCAAAGAATACCATGATGTTCTCAAATGGATTGACCACTATGAGCGTCGTTCCCTCAGGTAAGAATAGCTCCTTCATGATATCGAGGACTCTGGACACCAAAGGCAAAATGATGGCTGCTAGACATACATTGGGTCTTCTGATTAGCTCGTCTAGGTGTTCATAAAAGGTAACTTCATCGCTCATATTTTCCTCCCATCATAATTCCTTAAGGTTTAGGCCATAGTAACATTACCTAGACCTTGCTCATAGATAAAGATCCCGAACTTTTCTAAATAACATAAAGTGTATGTGCCTTACTCGGCATGAAAGACCAGCTCATCCTTATGTTTAAAAAGACGAAAAGAGTTAAGGATTAACTGAACATACATTAAGATGAGATACTTATGGTGATCGGATATGAACGAGTATAGGATAAGGCCAGTGCCATTGACTAAGGTGAAGATAGATAAGTCTGTTATGACATACCTTATGAACTTCGGGAAGATAATAGAAATAGGAACTTATCTATGGGTCATAGAAGGTGGTAAGGAGAAGATAATCGTAGATACGGGATGTTCAGCTGAGGTTCAGAGAAAAGGAGGATTTCTAGCTGAACAAATCATGGGTTTAGATGAGGGGCTAAGATCCGTTGGACTAAGACCTGAAGACGTAGATATAGTGATACTAACCCATTTACATTGGGATCACTGTGCATACGCTAAAAGGTTCGTTAACGCTAGATTCATAGTTCAGAAGAAGGAGCTTAATGCAGCGTTAAGCCCGCATCCAGCTATTAAGAACGTTTATAATAAGGAGTTCATCGAAGGGTTAAATCTAGAGACTGTCGATGGGGAAGCGGAGATAACAGATGGGGTCTCAGTATTCCTAACTCCGGGCCATACGCCTGGGGGCCAATCAGTTAGTGTGGAGACATCAAAAGGTCGAGCAGTAATAACGGGATTCTGTTGTATCCGTGAGAACTTTGAACCACCACCTGAGCTTCGTGACATGTTCGAAGTAATTATGCCAGGCATTCACATAGACATGCTTAAGCTTTATGATAGTATGATGGAAATAAAGAAGCGAGCTGACTTCATAATACCGTTACATGATATTCAGTATCTCCACGAGAAGGAGATCCCCTAAAAGGGCCCTAAGTTAATGCCCTAGATCACTCTTTTTTACTCATACATCCTAAATTATCCCGCAGAATATCCTACATGAGCTTAAGAGCTAGCCTATCGTAAAACTCATCGTTAACTTAAGCCCATCTCCTCGATCTCCTCGGCGAATTCAGCGATTACGGATGCTATGAGCTGTATTTCTCTTCCTATACCCTCTATCCTAGCCTTGACCGCAATCAGTTTAACTGTGTTTTCACCAAGCTCCTCCTCTAAGCCTTCCAGAGTTCTAAGGATGTGATCTAACCTCATTAAGACCATTTCCAATCCGCGTTCCATAGCCCTTAGTCTTCTTCTCTTACGTGATGACGCACCTTCCCTTAGTTGCACGATCTTATTCCTAAGCGACTTAGCGGTGTCCTCTAATTCGCGTACTCTATCCTTCAGTTCTAGGATTAACTCCTTCAGTTCTGCGGCTATCTCGGAAGTAGCATTCTTTAATCTTCTCCAGAAGTTAGGTGCAAGCTTCTTCGCCTTCTCGATTAGTGGATGGGCCTCTCTAAGCAGTTGATTGGTAACTATCGTGAGCTCCCTTAACTTCTCCTTAGCTTCAGTTAGGTTTCCTGTTTCTATCAATTCGCTTAGCTCATCTAGGATATCCATCGTCTTATTCAGTTTCGCCTCGATATACGCATAGGTAGTCGAATTAAGCTCCTCCTTCAAGACTTGTTTGGCTAACTCGAGCTCCTCCTTTAGCTCCTCTAGTCTTTCCTTGATCCCTTCAGTAGAGTTTATGAGCTCTAGTCTCTTGACCTTCTCTTCCACCTTATGAATCTTCCCCCTAAGTAAGTGAACCTTAAATAAGTTAGCCCTCATCATGGCCAATTGTTTCAGAGCCTGCGTTATATTGCCAGCCTTCAATAGGCCCTCTACGCGTGTCAGCTTGCTTAGCGTCTCGTTAAGTAACTCGTTATGTAATGTTATGAGCCTTGGCAATAATGTTTGATTTAACGTTCTTATCGCCTTGAGCCTGAGTAACCTAGCCCTAAGCCCCTGTACCAGCTTAAAGAGGTTAGAGGTCACGTTAATAGTAATCTTCAAGTACCTCCTTACGCGCTCCTTTAACTCATAAGCATAGGCGTAACGCATTACAATGTCCATTAGCCTTGAAATCGTACGCCTTGCCTCGCCTAGTAGCTTCGCTGTGGCATTAATATCCCCTGCCCTTAAAGCGGATTCTGCCTCATCGAGTAGCCCTCTAGCCTCGCTTATGTTGGCCCTCACGGCCTCCAATAACATCTCGTTCGCTATGTTTGCCTCAGCTAGTCGTTCTAGCCTATCTATGAATGCCCTATTTCTATTTATCGCTACGCTGAGTCCCCTTGCCTTATGTATTCCTCCCTCAGGTCCTACCACCTCATGAACTATGTGCATGACAACTACTAAGGCCCTTCTAGCCATGTTCATGGCTCTAAGTGCGAGCCTTATGGCCGCTGTATAATTACCCCTTGAGAACTCCCCCTTAGCGCTAATGTACGCCTCCTTTGCCTGGCCTAAGCATAAGCTCGCCTCATCCGGAAGGGTGAGATCATATCTATCCACTATAGCGCTTATCCTTCTCGACGTAAAGTTGACTGCCTTCTCAGCCATCAATAAGATGTGTTTAGCCTTATCTGCAAGGTGTTCGTCATTATTCTGCTCAGATCCCTGAACTACTACGAGGGGATTTGATGCCAGTATATTAATTATTATTAATAACATGATTAGATATGCCGTGAGCGTACCCTTCATACCCGCATCCCTACTTTAATCCACAGGACATTGGGTATTAAGGGACTCGAGTGAAATCCGGTTTCGAAACGCGAAACGTACCGTTCATGATGTGTTTAATTAAATCTCCGACGTCATTTAATCGTATTCTATGCATTATCCATGAAAAATAAATTATTAACGGAAGAGGAAAAATACCTAAATAAAAGGGTGAAAAGAGGTGGTGGATTCTATTGAAGAGATAAAGGAACAACATGATAAGAAGATGGCTTGGTGGCGGGAAGCGAAATTCGGTATGTTCATCCATTGGGGCCTCTACGCCGTGCCTGCAGGGGTTTGGAAGGGCAGATGCATTCCAGGCATAGGGGAATGGATCATGTATAGGGCTAGGATCCCTGTCAAGGAATACGAGGAACTCGCAAAGCGGTTTAACCCTGTTAAGTTTAATGCAAAGGAGTGGGTCCGAATAGCTAAGGAGGCAGGGATGAGGTACATAATTATCACGGCTAAACATCATGACGGCTTCTGCATGTTTGACACTAAGTACACGGATTATAACATCGTCAAGGCAACACCCTTTGGCCGCGATCCGCTCAAGGAGTTGGCCGAAGCATGTAAGGAGGAGGGGATCAAACTTGGCTTTTACTATTCTCAGACGCTGGATTGGCATCATCCAGATGGATTAGGAAATGACTGGGATTACGATCCAGCGAAAAAGGACTTCACCAGATACCTAAGGGAATACGTAAAGCCCCAGCTCAAGGAACTATTGACGAACTACGCTCCAGTTGCGGTCATATGGTTTGACATAGGGACCCCTACTCCTGAGTTGGCCCGGGAGCTCAAGGAATGGGTTCGTAAGTTATCGCCCGATACCATAATCAGTGGTCGTATAGGGCATGGTCTAGGGGACTATAGGGAAATGGGGGATAACCAGATCCCAGACCACAAGATTGAAGGGGATTGGGAGACGCCAGCTACCTTAAACGATACTTGGGGCTATAAGAGCTATGATCATAATTGGAAGTCCCCTGGAAGGATCATCCAGACGTTAGTGGATATAGTGAGCAAGGGCGGTAACTATCTGCTCAACGTAGGCCCTACGGCTGAGGGCGAGATACCCGAACCCTGTGTGCGTATCTTAAAGGATGTAGGGAGGTGGTTGAAGGCAAACGGCGAAAGCATATACGGTACCACGGCTAGTCCTATAGAGACTCCTCCCGATGCGCCCTATAGGTGCACGGCGAAGCCAGGTAAGTTATACGTACACGTCCTTGGGTGGCCGTGGGACGGGGAGTTAAGGATTTTCAACGTGAAGAACAGTATGAAGATAAAGAGGGCCTATTTCCTAACTGATCCAAATCGTGGCGGTCTCAAATTCAGATGGGAAGGGGAGGACCTCATCGTAGATGTTCCGGAAAAGCCATTGGACCCGATAGATACGGTAATAGTCCTAGAATCGTAGCGAGTACCCCTTACAGCTTCCCAGTTAAAAATCCTTTCATTCCCTCTTTAATCCCTCGATAACAATTCCCGCTTCAAGACACTTTCTCAGTAAAGGATTAGCGCGAGTAGTTACGACATAATACTCCATGACATGCTGCAACAGCTAAAGAGCATTAGGTGATGGACGATTACATAAAGCATGCCGATCCGATAGTTAAGAAGGATGACCCTATGATAATACTTTCTCCTTATCGTCCTCACGCTAAAAGCAGCAACCGCAACGGCATTTATACGCGTACTTCTTCTAGTATTCGCCTTAAGTTCCCGCCTAATATGCGCTCTTCATCCTCAGGTGTCATCTTCAAACCTCTTATGATCTTCAGGTCTTCCTCGATCTCCCCTTCGAGTCTGTAGGGGTAATCAGTTCCATAGATGATCCTATGTGCTCCTATGACCCTTATTAACTTCGTGATATCCTTAAGCGGTATGTGCCATTCGTCCTCAGGCTGTAAGGTAGACGTTATCCCGGCGTACGTATTCTCGTTGTTACGTAGGACAGCTAGTGCCTCTTGGTAAAACTCGGCTCCGCCTATGTGTTCGATTATAATGGGAAGATCAGGATGCGCTTGGGCAACGTCGTCCAGTAGTATGGGCACATAGTTCCGGAGGAGCCAGCCGTGAACTCCTGTATGGAACACTAATGGCAATCTATACTCCTCAGCCAGCGAATAGAATGCTTCAGCCCTGTCGTCATTTATCCTGAACTTCATAATTGGAGGGTGAATCTTGATGCCCTTAAGCCCCATATCTATGGCTTTCTCTAGTTTCCTTATGGAATTCCTCTTAACGGGGTTTATCGTGGCAAAACCTATCAGATTAGCCCCCTCAGGGAGGGCCTCAGATAGCCACTCATTGGGGTCCATCCTCACTTTATATTCAAATGGCGCAAAGACTACAGCCCCGTCTATGCCTAACCTTTTAAGTAGACCGAGTAGGTCATCCGGAGTTCCTAACTTAGGTTTATCCTTATTAAAACATCCTCTCGGGAATACATGGCAGTGGTTAACGAATATACCCACCCCTCAAACCCCCACACTCGGGTATTCCCTATACTTAGGATTTTAGCGTTATGATTCTGAGGGGAATGAAAATATTATATATAGCCATATATATAATATATAGTAGGTAGATAAGGAATGACGCCCCTCACGATGCCTATTAGCGTCAATTGGCAGCTTCTTCTTAAGGCAATCGTAGGGTTCAACGTAGGAGCGTTAATAGGGCTAGAGAGGGAGAAGGCTAAGATCATGGCCTTTAAGAAAGATGAATCAGGCCTCCAAAGGCCCTCATATCTGGGGGTTAGGACCTTTAGCTTCCTTAGCTTACTCGGTACGTTAACCGCGATAGCGCCTAATCTGGCGCCTCAATTTATGGTCGTACCTCTATCGATTTTCCTGGTATTAACACCTGTAACTATCATAATCCTAGTGACCTTCCACAAGCTCTTCATAATCAAGGAGAGTGGAATTACCACCTCATTAGCTCTAATCATATCCTACGTACTCGGGGTGATGGCTGGAGCTGGTCTAGTCCTCGAATCAATAATATTGTCGATACTTGTGACGTTCGTGTTAGCCATTAAGTTTAGTATAACTAAGTTCGTGAGCAAGATAACGTACAAGGAGCTCCTGTCAGCCTTAGAGTTAAGCATTATGACCTCTTTACTAAGCCCGTTTTTCCTAAAAGATGTCTACGATCCGTTCTTCGGTATCGTAAATCTCCGCCTACTTTATACCCTCTTCACTGTAATCCTAATTCTATCCTATATCGGTTATGCTATAATTAAGGTGTTAGGTGTCAAAGCCCTAGGCTACTTCTCCTTCTTTGGTGGATTAATACATAGCGAGGCCACGACAGTATCGCTGGTTGAGATGTGTAGTGGAGCCGGGGGACGCTTGGATCGCATGATGATCAAGGGCATTTTGCTATCTACGATAGCTATGATAGTACGGAATACCATATTAGTGCTATCTTTAGCCTTCCTACTTAAAGGAGGCATTGTAGTCCTATGCTCATTATCACTTCTGCCCCCCATAATCGTAGGGTGTGCGATATCAGGCTTTCTCTCGGTAGGCATGTCCCCAAATATGAGGGGACGAGTGTCCACCAACCTCTCTCCCCTTAACCTAAGATCTGCGATTAAGACCACATTGGCCTTCTTCTGTACGCTTTTAACGATAACCACGGTCTCTACGTACTTAAGTTCCTTAGGGATCGCCATGACATCAGCTCTAAGCGGGTTAATTAGCGCTGAGGCCGCGATTTTCGCCCTCTTTTCGCTGGCGTCAAAGGGGATTATAAGCTTCCGGCTCTTCATGCAGTCCTCATTACTCGCGATAGCAATGGCTATCATGAACAAAGTATTATTCGCTAAGGTTGCAGGAGCTCCGTCTAGGCTTATGAAAGAGCTAATGCGGTGTATGTTCTTCTTATCGATATCCTGTTTAATGGGTTTACCGCTCACTCTCCTTTACTAGTAAACCATTCATCAGCGATAAGGGGAATAGCGCTCTAGAATAGACCTGGATGTTGGAACATATACGAAGAGCGCCTCATCACTATTGAATATATAAGGTATATAGCCCTCTGAGCTCATATACTAAAGGGATATTCTAAATAGGGAAATTTTAAGTTTGAGGAAGCCCCTCTACTCAGGTGCAAATGGGAAGTTATAATCCACGTCGTCTTAAGAAGCGTAAACGAAGACACTCTATAAGCGGGGAGTGGGCTGAAAGAGTTCTAAGGAATACTAGAGTTGGAGAGAGGCTAAATAGCTGGAAAGAAAGGGAACGCATAGCATTAAAAAAGGCTACAATGGAGGCGATCACCTCTTTTTACTCATACATAACTAACTACTTCATGATAATCATATCTTTACAGATAACGAGCTTGGTTTGCTTCGTAGTGTTAATTAAAGTGGGTTTCCTTAACTTTGACGCTGCTCTCATTTTCTCGTTAGCCATATTCGTTAGCGTGGTAATTCCGATCTTAATAGCCTTAATTCTGAATGAGAGTGAGGAAACTACAAGCGATTAAGGCTATGATCCACATTTTACTTCAGGATACGGAAGTCAGCAGTTTCATCGTGAAGCGCTTGAAGGCCTCCTCATATCGTAGAGACATTAGAATTCTATCGTAGTCCCTGTTCTAGCGTCTATGTACTTTTCCGGGTACTTCCTCTTGACATATTCTTTAACTCTATTGCCACTACAGTGAATTGGCGAGATATGAGACGAAATACTGGCAAGCGCGTCCAAGGTCCTCCGATTGGGACTATGATATCCCCCTATGACTAAAAATACCCTTTCTCCCACGAAATCCCTTGCTCTAGTGACGAACTTATCTACCCCTGGATGAGAACATCCAACTAGAACTACAAGTCCTTTTTCTTTTACTCGAACTACAAAGGCGTTTTCATAGAAAGCCGACCATGCCTTCAATGGTCCGATGACATAGGCATCCTCAGCTATCATCATATTCTTCCTTACGGTGATAACCCTCAATCCCCAGTTATGTAGGGTCTCCGAGGGGCCTGGCGGGACATATACCGTTAGCCCAGGATGAAGCTCGCCTAAGTATTCAAACCCTCCCATATGATCATAGTGATAATGACTAAGTAAGGCATAATCTAGCTTTGACAGATCTACTTTCAGCTTCTCAGCGTTATATCGGAGAAGATGAGGATCGGTGTCTGCATCGAAAAGAGCTCTCCACTGATCGGTCTCAACGTATATGCTAAGCCCCCATTCACCTCTTAGATCAGGGCCGTGTTCGTTATCCACGAGTATAACGAGCTTTATCTTAAGAACCATAAAACATCACCTTGGCCGATATTAAGGTAAAGCGAGAAATGGTATATAAGGGCATTAACTATCCCACTCAGTCTTGGTCGCCTTTAAGCTCCCCAGAGGAACGATAATTAACGAGAATCAAAAAGGTAGGGGATGGATGTTGACTCACATGTGTATGGATATGTTACATTCACGGGTGAAATAGGATGATCCATGGAGGGCTAGGGTAAAGCGGAAGGATCCATGTCGTGGCCAAAGGATACATTGGAGGATGCGGTAAAACCAGGGGTATTGCGCTCAGCGGCGTCATAAGGGGCGGTAAGATCCATGGCTGAAAGCCCCAAAGGGCTGGCCAGACTATGGGGTTCCATAGCGGACGATGTAAATGCTGAATATAAGGAAGTAGACGTGGTGGGCCCTGAGTAGTTGAAAGCTGACCCGTTCCCCTAGTTTTAGGTATAAAGTTAGGGCATACCGGGGAGTTAATATTCACTTTAACTTTGTACAAGTCACAGAACCCGTTCCTATAATGTATGCAATCGGAATGCTTGGGGGCGTGAGGATTATACATTCTAACCATTATGTGCATATGCACTAAAATATATAAGGCTTTGCTAAGGATAACTCCAGCTTCAAGGCTTATCAAGTCGCTTATATCGTTAAGGCTAAAGATACGCTCGTATTAGACAGCAGTGATGATGATAGGCGCATGGTTCTAGCTTGTAAATGACATATATGTGTCACTTATCCTATTTTGTAATTCTTAAGCCTAGGTCAATGGCGAGCACTAAGAGGTCAATTAGACTCATCTGCCGAATAAGAGTGTTTATGATGATCAAGCGTTTTATTATTCGTCTCTTAAAAATCATAATAAAGGCTCCAGGATGTGACCTACATATGGTCTATCAATGGGGAAGGTATAAACTATATTGGGGTGACGGCCATCTTAACGTGCATGGGAAGGACATCTGGTATCCTGAGCTGACTTGGGAGCGACTTAGAAGGATATTTGAGGCAGCTAAGGATCATCTAGACTTCCTCCCAATAGCATATTATCCGTTTATATGGTACGAGAAAAATGGACTCATAATGGAATCCTGTGGCCAAAGGGATAAGTTCTTAAGCGAATGGGAGTTAATTCAGGAAGCTGTAGCTAAGATGAATTCTCCAGGTGCCTTTGTAACGTTTTTAGGGTATGAATGGCACGGCAATAGGAGGAGGTACGGGGATCATAATGTATACTATCTAAGGGATTATATGCCCTTAGACGCGTCGGAGACCCTACCTGCGCTCTATAAGAACCTAAGGGAAAACGAAGGCATCGCTATTCCTCATCACACGGCTTACCAAGTCGGAGAAAGGGGAAAGGATTGGAACTTTCATGACGATGATCTCTCTCCCTTCGTGGAGATATATTCCGCACATGGCTCCTCGGAGGGCTGTGATACGCCCCTTACATTGAACAGAAACATGGATATGGGTCCGAGGACATGTGGCGGAACTGTTCAAGACGGGCTGGAAAGAGGTTATAGGCTCGGGATAACGGCCTCAGGGGATAACCATAGGGACTTTGCTGGAGTCTGGGGTAATGGCTTGATGGCCGTATACGCTGAAGAGCTTACTAGGGAATCTATTTGGAACGCATTCATGAATAGGCGCATTTATGGTGTCACTGGGGATAGGATAAAGCTGAAATTTTCCATAGACGACCACATAATGGGGGAGTGCTTCAAATCTCAGGGCCCGGTAGAGGTAAAGGCAGAGGTTATCGGCAGTCATGCTATCGATAAAGTGGAAGTCATAAAGAACGGTAATGTGATGTATACCTATTGTCATCAGGGATGGCAACTACCTCCTCAGGGAGATCTCATACGTGCTAAGCTGAGAATAGAATGTGGCTGGGGGCCTCAGGAACGCTTTGGCGTAAAGGGCCTTACGCCTCGAGTATGGGAGATGTCCATAGAGGTGATTGATGGTAAGCTGATCTCAGTGGAACCTTGCTTTACAGATTTTGGACAAAGGATACTCTCTACTTCAGATAGCTCATGTAAATGGGTCTTCACGACCAGGCCTAAATCCATTCAAGGGATAGTATTTGAGGTGGAATCCCCTCTAAAGGGCGAGATAGACATCGAGATAGATCCTTCTAGAATTCTCAAGTTTACTCTAGAGGACCTCCTTAAGAGAGGCAGGATAATAGCTCTCAAGGAGGAAGCCGTGAAAATGATCTCGCAACAATTCAGCCTCTCTCCGAAGGACGTAGAGAATCCAGATATATACTGGCATCATGCCTGGAAAGTGAAAATTCATAGGGCTATCCCTCAAGAAGCGTATCATGTTAGTTTCAAGTTCGTGGATAAGAATTTAAGAGAAGGAAGAAACTACTACTATCTCAGAATAACTCAAATAAACGGTCAAATGGCATGGTCATCGCCTATCTGGATAGATAAATAGACGATCCCTCAACATATCTTTTTATTATGAAAGACTTTTCCATATAAAGCCTTTCCCGGATCACTTTATCTAATCTCAGCTTTAATTCAAGGAGTGAATTAGCTATTTTCCTCGAATAATCTATACATTCTTTTATACGCTTCATTAAAGTCTATATTACCTTCAGCTAATTTCCTACGTAACTCCAATAACTCTTGCACTACTATTTCAGGTTCATTTTCTATTCTCTTTAGTAATTCATTCTCATTTGTTATTAGGTTTTTAACGACTTTATACGTATTAAGATGTTTTTGTAATGAGACATAGAGTTCTATATTCCCAGCTAATATGGCCATGGCAAACGTAAGCATGAGGTTAAAGGTAGGCCCGCCTAATTCCTTTAGCTTACTTAGTTCATACTCAGAGAGCTCTCGAATCAAGGACAGGCCTACGAAATGTGTGAGACCAAGTACTACGCGCATGTACTTGTCGTGTTCTGTAGGGCTCATTAGTAATCCCTGGGCTCCTTTAGCTCTAAGCCACTTGCTTATCCTTAGTGCTACATCCCTCTCCCTAAGGTTGATTGGCGTTAGTACGACCTTCTTTCCCTTTAACGTACTAGCTCCAGGTCCAAATAACGGGTGTGTACCTAACTTAGTGCCTCTCTCTATGAGCTCATGCATTATCTTCACTGGCTCTTCCTTGACGGAGCATATATCCATAATTAGATGCCTCTCCCTCACGTAATGCCTTATCTCCTTAACGACGTCTTCGAAGCTCTCAATGGGAACAGCGATTACTATTATATCGGCCTTGATGACCGCTTCCCTATTATCCTCAGCTATCGTTAAGCTGGGTAATGCTGATCTCAGCCTTAATAGCTCCTCCTTGTTTAAATCAGAGGCTATCACGTGGTATCCTTCTCTTATTAGAAAGTTCACTATCCATCTCCCCATATGACCTGCGGCTCCTATTACTGCGATACATTTCTTAATGGCCGATCACCTGTCTCCTTATGCTCATTAGCATTATAAGCCTGAAGATTAGCTCAACATCCTCAGGTCTTATGCCTAGTTCCTCTCCCCTCTTTTTCAACTTGGCTAGGAGGGTCTTCTCCCTCTCCTCGTCAACTATTGAAAGACCCATATCTCTTTTTATTTCGGCTATCTCCTCGACTATCCTCATCCTCCTCGCTATTAGTCTGAGTACCTGCTCATCTATGCGATCTATCTCCTCCCTAAGCGCTTTCAGCCTCCTCATTCCTTAATCACCCGAGGTATCATCCCGGCCTGGATCATGTGATCGGTAAGCACGATTGCCATCATTGCCTTAACAATGGGTAAAGCCCGCGGCACTATACATGGGTCAAATCTGCCCTGAAGCCTAAGCACCGTCTCCTTTAAGGTCCTTAAATCCACAGTTCTCTGAGGTCTCCTTATAGATGAAGGAGGCCTGAAGGCTATCCGGCAGATTATAGGCATACCATTGCTTATACCGCCCTGTATTCCTCCCGCGTTATTGCTTTTAGTCGCTATCCTGCCATGTCTTATTATGAACTGATCATTGTACTCGGATCCCTTCATAGAAGCCGCTTTGAACCCGGCCCCAAATTCTACGCCCTTAACTCCAGGAATCGCGAAGAAAGCCTTAGCGAGATCCCCCTCAAGGGTGTCGAATACCGGCTCGCCAACACCTGGTGGTACGTTAAGCGCTATAACCTCTATCACTCCCCCAACGCTATCGCCAAGCCTACGTGCTTCCTTTATGACCTTCACCATTTCAGCCGATGCTTTAAGATCTGCGCAACCTACTGGACTCCTGCTAGCTAGCTCCTCTATGAGTTCCATGCTCGGTCTCCTTGCCTTAATCCCTCCTATCTCTATCGTATGTGCTATGATCTTGATGCCGAAATGTGCTAGGATCTTCCGAGCTATAGCTCCTGCCATCACCATTGCCACGGTTATCCTCCCCGAGAAAATGCCTCCGCCTCTGTAATCATTATAACCGCCATACTTAACGTAAGCCGTATAATCAGCGTGTCCTGGTCTAGGCCTATACCTCACTTCATGGTAGTTATGAGATCTTACGTCCTCATTACGCACCAACATACATAACGGAGCACCAGTTGTGTATCCCCTGAATACCCCAGAAAGTATTTTTACCTCATCTGGCTCCCTACGACTGGTGGAGATCTCAGGTTCTCTTGGGCTTCTCCGCCTTAATTCCTCTCGAATCCCCCCTTCATCTATCATAAGGCCGGCCGGGCATCCATCGATGACTACCCCTATGCAGGGGCCATGACTTTCGCCGAAGATCGTAACGCGAAACATCTTACCTAAACTGGAGCTCATGTGGGCCTCCCAACCATAACCCCTAGCTTACTCAGATCCCTCCAGAAGTTCGGGTATGATTTGCGTATACACGTCCCATCGTCTATGACGATCCCTTTATCAGCTCTCAGACCTAGTAACGAGAACGCCATGGCAATTCGATGATCTCCACCAGTCTTCACGATCCCTCCTTTAAGGAACCTTCTTCCTTTAATTATCATCCTATCATCCTTAAGCCATGCCTCAACACCAAGCCTCCTGAGGTTGTATAACACCATTTCAATTCTATTACTCTCCTTGAAGACATTCCTTTCAATGCCAGCTATTTCGCTCGCTCCATCAGCTACGGCCGCCATTGCAGCTAGCGTTGGGAAAAGATCAGGCGAATCACTTACATCAAAGCGGAACCCCTCGAGATCTTCACCTTCAACCTCTACCCATGAGGGACCTTGATGGACCCTTGCACCAGCTTGCTCAATCACATCCAATATCCTTCTATCCGCCTGGATGCTCTGTGGGTTCACTCCCACTACCTTAACCCTTCCAGAGATAGCTGATCCAGCTAAGAGGTATGCTGCAGAAGACCAATCCCCCTCTACGTGAAATACTCCAGCTTCATACTCGGAGGGCGATACGCTAAACCTTAGTCGCGGGCGTTCAAGTACCTGGACGTTCACACCATAGGCGTTTTGTACTTCTATCGTCATACGGACGTAGGGCCTTGACTCTAACTTCGTGGTCACTATTACTTCCACTCCCTCCTCAGCCAAGGGAGCGGCTATGAGCACTGCTGATATGAACTGTGAACTTATATCTCCTCGTATATCCGCTATCCCCCCTCTTAGTTTACCTCTGACAATTACTGGCGGATAATCCCCCGCTGAGATGACTCTAGCGCATAGCCGATTTAAGGCCTTAACAAGCTCACCTATGGGTCTCCTTAGTAATGAGCCTGAGCCAGTTAGAACGACCTTAGAGTTAATGGTGGAACAAACTCCCGTGAGAAACCTTAGTGTAGTTCCCGAAGCGCCGCACTCTATGAGCGACACCTTAGGACTTAATTTTCCTCCGTTCACCTCTATGCTGTGCCTATTGACTGATACCTTTACTCCCAGCGCCCTCAGCCCATTTATCGTCCTCAGGGTATCATCACAGATGAGCGGTGCTACTATCTCGCTTTTCCCTTCCGCTAAGCCCGCACAGATGAGCGCTCTATGGGTGTAACTCTTAGAAGGAGGAACCCTAATAGTCCCTCTAAGCTCACTCCCCCTAATATATATGGGCATCAGCACCCCTTGATCACCTTAATTATTTCGTCGACTATTTCCTCAGGGCTTCTGCCCCCGGCATCTACTATTATATCCGCGGCCTTCAGATAGAGCGGTTCCCGCACTCTCAACAACTCCTTTATCTTAGAGAGCCTATCCTTGACGTTAAGAAGAGGCCTATTAGCCACCTTGCTCAGCCTTTTGTAGATCTCATCGGCGTTAACCCTTAAGTATATCACCACCCCTCCTTGTTTAAGGGCCTTTATGTTATCAGCCATAAGCACCACACCACCGCCACAAGCCACAACGCGTCCATTACCCTTGAGTACTTCCTTCACGACTTTGGACTCCACTAAACGGAAATAGCGCTCACCGTATTTGCTGAAGATCTGTCCTATGTCCATGCCCATTATCTCCTCGATTACTGAGTCAACATCGATGAACTCCCTTTTTAGTCTCCGAGCTAGGAGCTTACCGACGGTGCTTTTGCCTGCTCCCATGAACCCTATCAAGATGATGTTATCGAGCATTCCCACCGCCTTTACCTCTCCTTAAGGCAGAATATGCCACTCTAAGCATGTGATTTACAGGCGGTTCTACGCCCGTCCATAACTTGAAGGCTAGAGCTGCTTGATGGGCGAGCATCCCAATACCATATACGGTCTTGGCCCCTCTTTTCTCGGCCTCTCTAAGAAGTCGAGTCTTTAAGGGATTGTAGACTACATCCATCACGATTAGATCCTTTCTTATAAGGCTAGGCGGTATCGGTATTTCGTCTATATTAGGATACATCCCCACTGGCGTGCAGTTTATCAGGACCTTGGAGTGACTTATAGCCTCTCGTAAGCTCTCCAGATTAAAAGGTAGCGCCTCTATTCTCCGCGAGAACAACTGCCTTAGTCTATTAGCGAGCTCCAGTCCCCTTTCAAGGGTCCTATTAATGATATACAGCGCGCTTGCGCCCCTTTTTAACATACCATAAGCCACAGCCCTTCCGGCTCCTCCAGCACCTAGGATAGTCACGACAGAGCCCCTGACCTCAAACCCTGAATCTTCAAGGGCGTTTAGAGCACCCTGGGCGTCCGTGTTATATCCCTTTAGCCTCCCCTTATGATTGACTACCGTGTTGACAGATCCTATTCCTATGGCTTCCTCGGAGATCTCATCCAGATATTCCATTATCGCGATTTTATGCGGTATCGTGACATTAAAGCCCATTACCCCGAGGCTTTTCAAGCCCCTAACCGCTTCGTTTAAAGCCTCTTTTTTAACCCTAAAGGCTAAATAGATATAATTCAACTCCATTAAGCGGAAGGCCGCGTTATGTATCAAAGGCGATATCGAGTGCTCAACGGGATCGCCTATAAGGCATATTAAGCGAGTCGACGCGTCTATCACTAATAAACCCCCATAAGCTCGTAGATTCTCTTCATCTCTTCAAGTGTGAGCTGACCTGGAGCGGCTTTATACTGCTGACTAGTAGCCGCGTATGTCATGAAGCCTCCGAGTAGGGGGGAAAGTAATCTGCTCACAATTCCTAAATCGCCCATACCAATAGCTATGCCGGGCGTCTCAAATTCCCTCAGAAGCTCCAATAGCTTGATGTTATCTTCAACACGTCTAACCATGGTGGCTATCTTCCATACATCTGCGCCGGAGGCGATCATCCTGCGGACTAAATCCCTTAAGCGTTCAAGTGAAGGCGTATGACTCAATATGTGGTGGGAGATTATGCATTTCACGCCATTATCCTTAAGTTGTAACACTAATTCCTTCAGCCCTTTAGTTCTAAGTTCCAGATCGATCATGAAGGCGCCGAGTTCCACTGCCTTTAATAACTCCCTTACTCTTCTCTCTTCGCTTCCCGACCAGACCCCTCCCTCATCAACGCTCCTATTACAGGCTATCCATGCCTTCTTCACTTGCTCAATAACTTTTACCCATCTAGGGCCAAGTAGATCTATCCTTACCTCAACTAGATCGGCCTCATTAGCTTTTTCAACCTCTTCAGCCCTCGTTAATGACGCACAGATGATTACTCCCCTCATATCCTAAGCGCCCCTCTGATGACCTCTATCGGTACGTCATTCACGAAGATCCCCTCCCCTATATCCTTAGGTAGGGCCATGCATATCTCGCCATCGAGAGTCTTCTTATCGTGCCTCATCCGCTCTATAAGCTCCTCTAAGTTCACGTCATCGCTTAATCTCACAGGAAGCCCTATCTCCTCCAGCACGTGGACTAGTTCCCTATAGACATGTTCCTTAGCTAGCCCCATCTTGACGGAAATCAAGGCTTCATAACACATACCTATGGAGACCGCTTCTCCATGTCTTAGCTTAGAATAATGATAGGCGGACTCTAGTGCATGGCCTACTGTATGACCGAAGTTAAGAAGAGCCCTTATGCCTCTCTCATCTCTCTCATCCTTTTCCACTATCCTAATCTTTATCCTACATGACCTCTCTATCGCGTATAGGAGCTCCCTATCCTTAAGAGATAGTATCTTCTCCCAATTCTCCTTAACGAAATGGAAGAAGTCCCCGTTAAGGATCGCGCCATATTTAACGATCTCGGCTAGTCCAGATCTCATATCCCTCGTCGAAAGGCTCTTCAAGAATTTTATATCTATGAGCACCATTCTGGGCTGATAGAACGTACCTATCAGGTTCTTTCCTCGGGGGTGGTTAATGGCAACTTTCCCTCCTATAGCTGCATCAACCTGTGCTAACAATGTAGTTGGGACTTGGACGAGGTTTATACCACGCATGTATGTGGCAGCTACGAATCCGGCTACATCACCTATTGAACCACCGCCCAATGCGAGTATCACAGAGCTCCTATCGAATTCCCTATTGATGAGCTCTTCATACAATTGAACAGCTACATCTAAGCTCTTACATGCTTCGCCATCAGGTACCCTTAATACATACACGTCATATCCCATGCTGAGCAACGCGTCCTCGACACTATCACCGTGGAGATCCCATACGGTCCTGTTGGTTACGATAGCGCACTTCCCCCTGAGCCCTATGTCCCGCATTAGTCGTCCAATGCTTTCGCAAACTCCCTTTCCGATGTATATGGGGTATGACGACTTCCCTATGTTAGCCCACATCTTCCTCAAATGCATCTTCCTACAGCCTCAGCGATCTTCCTTAATTCCTCCATCAATGGCTTGAACTCAGTTAAGCTCAGGGATTGTGCCCCATCACTTAATGCCCTTTCAGGATCCACGTGGACTTCTACCATGATACCATCAGCACCTGCCGCGATGGCGGCTTTAGCAGCGGGTATCACTAAGTCCCTTCTCCCAGTGGCGTGACTGGGGTCTGCTATTATCGGGAGGCAACTCATCGTTTTAACTAAGGGAATAGCCATCACGTCAAACGTATTACGAGTAAGCTTTTCGAAGGTCCTAATCCCCCTCTCGCATAGAATTATCTCCCTATTACCTCCAAGCGCTATATACTCCGCCGCTAGGAGCCATTCCTCGATTGTCGCCCAGAGTCCCCTCTTGAGGAGAACTGGCTTATTTACCTTGCCTAATGCCTTAAGTAAGGCGAAGTTCTGCATATTCCTAGCTCCTACCTGCAGAACATCCGCATACCTTGAGACTAGCTTTACGTCCTTCGTGTCCATAACTTCCGTAACTACTGGGAGTCCAGTTTCCTCTCGGGCCAGAGCTAAGAGCCTTAGACCTTCCTCGCCAAGTCCCTGAAAGCTATATGGGGATGTTCTAGGCTTGAAAGCTCCCCCTCTCAGCATGTCAGCTCCCATCCGCCTAACGGCCCTAGCTATCTCGCATATCTGCTCCTCGCTCTCCACAGAGCAAGGGCCAGCTATGATCACGATTTTCTTGCCTCCTATTTCGACGTCGCCTACGTTGATTATCATGCCTTCTTCGTTAGCTTTTCTAATAACCAAGCGAGCGTTCATCTCCCCCTCACCACCTCCTCGACAGCCCTGACTATACTCATGCTCGTGAGGCCTAGTTTATCCCTGAGTTCCTTCAAGCTTCTGGATGATCTACCGAATACGTCGTCAATGCCAACCTTCCTCATGGGCACCGGATATTCCTCGCATATTATTTCAGCTACTGCACTTCCAAGGCCGCCTATTACACTATGTTCCTCAGCCGTTACCACAGCTCCAGTATGCCTCGCGTACTTTATTATAGTATGGTGATCGATCGGCTTTATCGTGTGAAGATCTATTACACTAACGTCAATGCCCTTAGCCTTTAATTCCTGAGCTGCTTTAAGCGCCTCAAAGACCATGCTGCCTACGGCTATCACAGTTGCATCCGAGCCATCCTTAAGCACGTTGGCTATACCTAGTTTGAAATCGCATTCTTCATAGACTGCATGATCCTTGTCTCTTCCTATACGCATGTAAGCTGGGGCAGGATATTTGATTATGCTCTCTAGAGCGCACTTAAGCTCTACAGCATCTGCTGGTACCACTACTACCATGTTGGGCAATACCCTCATCAAAGCTATGTCCTCAATGGACTGATGGGAGGCCCCGTCCCCATAATTTGAGATCCCGCTATGTGTGCCTATGATCTTCACGTCTAACCTAGCTCTAGCTACAGTATTCCTTATTTGCTCCCAGGCACGTAGGAGGAAGATCGCATAAGCGCAAGCGATGACTACTTTGCCACATGATGCCAAACCAGCTGCTACACCTATTAAATCCTGTTCGCTTATCCCGACGTTAACGAACCTCTCTGAATACCTCTCAGCGAATTCCTTAACCCTCGTGTGGCTTGCAGAGTCGGCATCTACTACGAAGAGTTCTTTATACTTATCTCCAAGCTCTATAAGAGCCTCTCCTAGCGCATCCCTCATAGGGCAAACCCCCATGCTTTAAGGGTTCTTCCGTCTATGGGCTTACTATGGTATTCGTTATTACCCTCGGCGGGAGGAAAGCCCCTCCCCTTAATAGTATGAGCAATTATCACGCATGGTCTTTGCCTGACCTTATCGGCCTCGTTCAAAGCCCAAAGTAACTCCCTAAAGTCATGTCCGTTTACCTCAAATACATACCATCCAAATGCCAACCACTTCAGCGAGAGCGGTTCTAATGGCTTGATCTCCTCCGTCCTTCCTTCTTGCTGGAACTCGTTTCTATCCACTATGGCTATTAAGTTGTCAAGTCCATATTTACTAGTGGTCATGGCCGCTTCCCAAACTTGTCCTTCATCTAACTCCCCATCTCCTAGGATAACGTAAACCTTAGCTGGAATGCGATCCCTCTTAAGGGCTAATGCCATGCCACAGGCTATGGAAAGACATTGTCCCAAGGATCCAGATACCATGTCTACGCCTGGGATTCCCATATCAGGATGTCCTTGAAGCGGGCTCTTCACATCCCTGAAAGTCATGAGGACTTCCTTCTTGATGAAACCAGCTTCCGCTAGGGTAGCGTAAAGAGCTGGTGCAGCATGGCCCTTGCTAAGTAGCAATCTATCCCTGAAAGGCCACCATGGATCCCTGATGTCATAACGCATCTTGGCGAAGTATAATGAGACTAAGATTTCCACAATAGACAGGGAAGCCCCCAAATGGCCCATCTCAGCTTCCAATATCATCCTCAGTACATGCTTTCTTATCGCCTTTGCTTTCTCCTTAAGGAAAGTAATTAGTTCTCCATCAACTCTGATGTCCTTAACATCATCCTTAAGTAGCCCTAGCATGAAGTGACCTAACGGCGTCAATCTCACTATTCTCATTCCTTCCTCTTCCACAATTCTTATCAATCCAAGTTCGCGGAGTATCCTTGCATTAAGCTTCAATGTCGAGAGAGGTATGCCTTCCCTCCTTGAGAGGTTCCTTAAAAGACCTGTCAGGCTTATGTTACGCCCTCTTCCCACCTCAGAAAGTATTAGCAACTGATTCCCATTGAGGCATCTAGAAAGGGTTCGCTTCAATGTATCCTCGGTCACGTTACCTGAGATGAGTATTGGTGCTTCATACGCCCTCCTCCATAGTGGTAAAGAGTTAAGCTTTATAAAGCTGATGGGCAGGTCCAGCTGTCCCAGGTATTAATGGCACTCGGCTAGTCAAGCTAGCTCAAGCTCCTCATCCTAATGCATATAAGCCATTTAAACTCTTAAGTTACTCAGAGGTTCTGTTACATGTCAGTCAGACGTTCAGGCCCTGGTGATAGATTAAAGGGAAAGAAAGTCGTCATATTAGTAGCTAACGAGTTTGAGGACATAGAGCTGCTCTATCCCTTCGTTAGGCTCAGTGAGGAAGGTGCTGAGATCATAATAGTGCCGGTAAGAGCAGGCCTCCATCCAAGGCCTGCTGTACCGAACAAACCGATTACGGGTAGATACGGGACGCCTATACCCCTTGAGGTTTTTAAAAAAGGAGAAAGATACGTCACCAAGGAGTTAAGTGACATTAAGCCCGAAGACGTAGATGCCATAGTAATCCCAGGAGGCTATTCGCCGGATAGCTTAAGGATCATTCCGGAGGTGTTAGACTTCATCAAAAGAGCGCATGAACAGGGGAAAATAGTGGCCGCTATATGCCATGGTCCTCAGGTGCTCATATCCGCTGGTTTGGTTAAAGGCAGGAGGGTGACGAGCTATAGAGCTGTAAAGGACGACCTCGTTAATGCTGGGGCTATATACATTGATGAGCCGGCGGTAAGAGATGGGAATATCATAACGGCAAGGGTTCCAGATGACCTTCCGGAGTTCTGTAGGTTGATAATAGAAGCCCTATCTAAGGGCTAATTGACCTTCGAGCCTCCCTAAGAGCCATATGTAAATCCTTCATTTTTCATTCCTTCACATACTTAGCAGTATGTATTAATCAACTTCCTCGCTCTTTCATAGACATATATCGCCATCTGAAGCGCTTCCCGTGCATCCTCTTTATCATAAAGTTGATCTGGTGGCATCCCTGTCTCCTCATCCCTATACATGCTTGGCTCCCGTTCCCTCTTAAGCTTCCTCGAATATCGTGCCATAGACGAAATGTCCTCTTGGAACCATTCTGGGAACCTTCTTGCCTCTCTCTTTAATATCGGTCCCACGTCATGCCATTTGGGTGGTTCTATTCCTACAAGTCTTAATGCTGCCTTCAGCAATAACTCGACTGCCTCTTGACATTACCTTATCATATACGGATAATTACCCCTCTCCAATGCCTCCTTCGCATGATGTAGTCTCTCCTCTGCTTGTCTCATATACGATCTCGCCATAGCTATGTTATCCAATCTCTATCACCTCACCGAATCTGTAGTCCTTTTTAAGCACCCAGTACCAGCGCTTTCCCATCCTCTTCCTCTCAGCCCCCAGCTCCTTTAACCTCTTCCTCAACTTACTCAATATCCCTGCGAAGAAGTCGCCTCTATCGAAGAGTATCCTCGCGTCCTCGACCATATCAAGGTAAAGCGGCGTCATCCTCTTGGCCTCCTCTACGGTCTTTAATACGGGCGTGAACTCTATATGGTACCCCTCTGCCTCAAACCGTTGCATTAAAGGCTCCAGCTCATCCTCAACCTTCATGAAAAGCTCCTGCCTCCTGAACCTGCTCTTGGGTGCGCTCTTGAATATTATTAAGAGATCCACATCGATATCCTTCCTGGCTTCTCCTCTTGCCACGGAGCCATAAAGCACTACGGATATCAGGTTTTCGCCGAACCTCTGCTTTAACTTCTTCAATAACTCCCTTAGGATGATATCAAATGGATATTGCAATCCCTCATAGGTCCTCTTCATCTATCCCTTCTCCTTAGGTAATTTTCGTACATGGATCCTTTTAGCTGCTTCCATCATTAGAATAATCTCATATCCGATCTGAGTTAATGAGCGAGCACTATACGGAGATCGTAACCCTTGCCCATCCCTTCTCAAATGTTAACTTAACTATCGTGAACTCTGCTGAGATCTTCCATCCATCCCTCACCTCCGTGAGGTCCTGTACTAAAGGCAACTGCGTCCCATCTTTACCCACGGCTTTGACTCTAGTATTGACCAGAAGGTAGACTGTGGCATCCTTAAAATACGCGAGTTTGATATCTAACACGGTTCCCCTAAGCTTTACATTCATTACCCTAGCGGGGGTCGTCAAATGTACTCTAGTGTCGCCCAGGTTTACCACTATCGTGCTAAGATCTGGATCTAGGCCTAGTAGGGATAGCGTACACTTGACGAGGGTCTCCGGGTTTATGTAGGGTCCATATGCCATGTTAGCTATCAGATCCCATGAATCTGGATAAGCGCCACGCCACCTCCCTGATGTGACCTGTTGCCACATACCACTAGCCAATATACCCTCGGCTATCGTCTTCCAGGG
The DNA here is from genome assembly GCA_021162845.1 of Thermoprotei archaeon. Classification (GTDB taxonomy): domain Archaea; phylum Thermoproteota; class Thermoprotei; order QMSL01; family B3-G16; genus JAGGXX01. Next base: position 25,025 of record JAGGXX010000064.1, read on the forward strand.
GAAACTATCGTCGTACTTAGACAGCCTTAATAGCTGGTATGCGTAAACTAGGCCACACCACTGAACAGGTCTGCCTATCCATATGGGAGATCTGTAAAATGTCGCGCCATAGACGGGTATTGTTGCATAAGACATGACAGGCCTCCCTGGTGTAGACCATAGATATACGAACGGTAATCCCGTATAGGCCCAATACCTGGCTCTCCTCAAGTACTCCTCGTTCCCAGTAGCCATATAACCCTCTAAATAGGCTTCGAGGGCCTTAGCAGAGGCTAATATATCTGGCGTGTGTATCGGTATCTCCCACGCTTGGGCTCCTCTCGGAACGGTATAGCGTTCCATGGCCTTTAACGCTTTTAGTCCGGCTTTTAGCGCTATCTCATCCCCCGCTATCCTAGCCCATCTTAAAACCTCGGCTGCCATGGTAGCAGTCAACCCTATTTCCCTAGCTCCCGCCTTTCCCAGCTCTCTAGTCCTTTCATTGGGCTGAAACCCCCATTCCCCACCATCCCCTTGTGCATCGATGATTTTGTACACATAGCTCCTTAACTGATTAAGCCCCTCTTCGAGGTGACCCACGTGGAAGGGCAGCTGCCAACCAGGTATGTGACACCCTTCCCCACTAGCCAGGTAGCCAGCTCCTCCTGACTTCAGAGCGAGCTCCAAGGCTTCATTAAACCGATCCACTAAGGCTCTCCTCAAGGAAAGGTCGTCCTCGATATAGCTGGTAAGCAAGAGCAATAACGCGTAGCCAGGGAAAGGTCTAGGAGACCATCCAGAGGCGTGAGACCATCCCCTTCCAGGACTCCAAAGGCTCTTTAAGTAAGCTTCCATGGAGAGCCTTAGCTCCGCCCTTAGGGTTCTCGGCATACTAGGCTCAGGGAGTCCGTATGCCCTGATCCATTCCTTAACCGCATCTAAGACTGTGTTCGACCTAGCGGCATAAACGAGAAAGCTTATGTTAAGGCTCCCATTTGGCCCTAACTCATAAGGCTTGAAGGCTTCATCCTCGTTTTCCCTCACCCACTCAGGAACCGTAGGCACGAATAACCTAAGGAGGTGATTATCCTGTCTCTCGATCCAGTTCGGAGACGCGAACTCAGGTGAGATCATGTCATGCCTGCCATCCCATGAATAATGGGGATCCCATAGCAGTGCGATGAGCTTATCATCCTCTCTAATGGCCATTAATGGTATAGTCACCTTAAGCGGGTGGGGAGCACTTCTTATGTTAAATGGTTCAGCTATATCTAAGGTATTTGAGGACCTCTCCCCTCTTACGAGCCACTCGAGGCCAGGGAAAAGCGCCTCATCCTTCAATGGGCCAAACCCCAGCTCCCCGGCATACATCGTGATCGAGAACCGTGAGATCCAGCCTGTTCCCATAGTCTTTACCGATACTTCGCCTCTTATCGATCCGTTAGTAATCATCCATCTAAGCTTAAATCTCCATTTGGTTCCATCGAGGTCCAGGTCAGTGTAATGAAACACAACCTTCTTCTCCTCTATCTCCATATCGTTTGGAATCACGTACACTTCTTCCGTCAAATTACCCTTCAGTACCCTATTCAGTGATGCATGCGAGGGAAATGCCGCTACTGGCTCCCAGTGAGCATCACCCTTTAACATTACGATTACTGGTCCATATCCAAAGTCATTCTTCACGAAGTATAGCGCGTAATCCCTCACTCTCATCATTATGTCACCATTCTGGATAAGGCTCACACCCTCCTCTATGCTTGGCGCTAGCTCATCTGGCGATGTCCTGGAGAATACGGGGAACTTCATCCGATGAAGTCTTTCAGATCCCTTGGTTGAAGCTTTAATCTCGATCACATGGATCCCAGGTTCATCAGCCTCAAGCTTCCATGAGAAGCTCTCATGTTGTCCTGGCCTCAGGTCCCTTAGAACCGCTTCTTTCCCGCCCTTAACTATCAGGCCTGGATCGACCTTTATTTCCAGCTTGACATCTGCCGCCTCTCCGCCTGTATTACATACCTTAGCTAAAAGCTCAAACTCCTCATTTACCCTTATTATAGGTTTAGAGAAACAGATCCTCTTTATCTTAATTTCGGGGCCCAGAACAGGTATCTTAACATAGCTGATCGTGAGCTTCGTGCCATAACAGTCAGGTGGCTCTAAGTCCAACCTGAATCTCGTTATTATGCCCCTCCAGAGTGGATGTTTCCCTATATCTATCTCATACTCGTGAAATTCCCCATCGGCTTTTATGGGTATTTCCATAGTTTTATCCTCGTTCCACTTGGGCGAATCCCTCGTAACCCAATTTATCTTGAGGGCTGAAGCATTACCCTCAATCCTAAGCCTTAGTAAGATCCTCCTCTGTCTCTCCCCGATTACCTCTACTTCAGGGCTATGGAGATATGGATCGAAACCTGTGACTTTAGTAGTAAGCCCTTCTTCGGTAATCTCGGCATGGGCCAAACCATGAGTCATAATCCAGCCCTTAAGATCTTCCTCCCCTCTGAACTTCCAGAAATAGCTTCTCGCCATCACATTAAGAGGCTTCTCATGGGGCCTTAAAAAGGATGAGTAGATAAACAACACTCCCGTTAGTAACAGGAATACCAATATGATGACCTTAATACAGGTCTTCACGTTCCCCCCTGACATACTACGCCCTTAGGAGGATGTGCGATCTATGTGATCACTCAAGCGTCAACACTCTTAAAGCTTCCCTCAATTAGAAACAATTCCTCCAAACGAGATAATTAACGGTGGTCGATTATCAATGATAACTCTTATAACTATGTTATCAGGAATTTCTGGTAGGCGAGCATATGATAAGCGTTCATGAAGTTAAACGCGTGCTTAAAGAGGGATTAAGGGCGAAGTTTCTAAGACTCCTAGAGTGGTATAGATCGGTCGGTGGACCTGTGCTTGTCGCCTTCTCAGGAGGGGTTGATAGTTCGGTTGCGTTAATAACCGCTACTCTAGCCCTTGGTAAAGACATGGTGATAGCAGCTACTGCGATCTCTCCAACATATCCCGAGGAGGACTTCAAATGGGCTAAGAAAATAGCCGATTTAATAGGTGTTAGACACTTACTAATTGAGACAGACGAGCTCGCGGATCCCAATTTCACCCGTAACCCCCCAGAGAGATGTTACTTCTGCAAGAAAAGCCTGATTGCCCAGCTAATCAGGTTCGCTAAGGTCCACGGGGCACGTATTATAGTTGATGGGACCAACGCCTCAGACCTTGGATCCCATAGGCCTGGGTACCTAGCGTTAAGAGAAGCTGGTATTCGAAGTCCTTTAGCGGAGATAGGCTTAACCAAGGATGAGGTACGCGCCTTAGCTAAAGCCCTACGATTGCCCAATTGGGATAAGCCCTCCATGGCCTGTCTAGCCTCCAGGATACCTTACGGCGAGCCCATTACAGCTGAGAAGCTAAGGAGAATAGCAATGGCTGAGAAGGTGATCAAAGAGATTACTGGAGTACGCCAACTCAGGGTCAGAGATCACGGCTACATAGCTAGGATCGAGGTAGGCCGAGATGAGAGAAGGAAGTTCTTTGATGAGAAGATAATGGATAAAATAGCCCATGAGCTAATTAAGCTAGGTTATAAGTTCGTCACGCTCGATTTATTGGGATATCGCCAGGGAAGCCTTGATATGCTATTAAGTGAGAAAATAGTACCAAAGGAGACGAGTACTCCTTAATGGGGAGCTAGACTACTACGCTCCTCTGACACGTTCAGTGATGTAATTCTCGCTCATCGCCACTGACTATTGCATCTTACTCTATGTCACATATATTTGGTAAGTATATCATAAGCGCGTGCCAGCTCCCTTATACGATGAGGTAGCTCCTCCAAGCCCTCCGCATAGCTGGAAAGACATAAATAATTGTCTTCGTTAACATCGATCCTGACACCCTCTATAAAGCCCTCTATAAGCTCCTTAAACTTCCTAGCGAGTATCTGCGTACTAGCCGTAAGGTCGTACATGAGAAGTCCATCAGTCTCTATTATTATCCCGTAATCTTCAGGATACAGCTCAAGCCCTAAGCGCTCGTTACCGACGTATATGTTCGTAACCACGCTACCTTCCTCTTTCCTCTTAGTGCTCCTAAGGCCCATACATGTTAAGGCATTTACCAGCGGGTCCCTAGTCTCCTCATCTATCAGCTCAAGCTTTACCTCAGAATCAGGCTTCACGTCCCTTAAGTAGTAAACAGGCCCTATAACCTCCCCTACTACCTCCACTAGACCGTAAGGTTGGCTTATACCATAGAAAACGCACATGGCCTTGCCAGGCGGCCAGTAGGCCACATCTCCCTTCTTAACCTTAAGGGTTTTCCTTTTTATCCTAGCCTCGATGGGCGTTTCGAAGTATACTTCCTCCTTCCATACCATTACCTTACTGGTGAGCGGTAAGCTCGATACGAGCTTCTTGGAAAATTCTTCATCATCCTTCAGGTAAACCACTATATCGCCAACCTCCTCGAATATCATCCTTAACAACATAAGCGGATTCACCTCCAGGATATGATCAGCCGCGGGCTCTCTTCATTCAACTCCGAGATCACCTTCCCTCATCATCTGCCTTGAGGAATAATTAACTTCCCTCCCTTATATCCCCTTTCTCAAGGGATCGCTAAAAGGATGAGCATCGAAAGGGCTGACGGTATTGCCGTGAACATTAAGCCAGGGATCATCTCCCTTTTCATCAATACATACGCGTTAACCAATAAGCCTACTATCAAGACCACTATCACAGTTGCAGATCCCCATACCGTGAGCCTGGATATCGCATGACCCGATATCATGGCGTAGAGCACTATATCCCCCAAGCCTATATCGATGTAATTAGTAGATATGGACACATGCCGAATGGTCCTCTTGTTATCGCGAAGAGCGCTAAGCATTCGACCTTTATATTGCGGTAGCCAGAGTATTAATACATCACATGCTCCTAATGTAAGTAGGAGCGATGCCGTAATCGTAGTAGGCATCGCATAGCCTAACACGGATCCTAGAATACTTCCATAGAACACGTAAACCGCGTTCTTAGCATTATCCGGGAGCATGTCCGCTAGGATGAATATCGACGTGAAGATGCCCAAGTATATGGCCGCTAGTGTTATGATGCACAGCGGGAGGCTTAGCTGGTCTATGGAAGCATACCTTTTATAAAGCGCTCCTAGGATGGCTATGCCCAATACGATAACGGATAGGGAAGCTACAGGGGTGAATACAAGGGCAACAATGAACCTCAGGGTGACGTCATCCCCCTTCAGTAACAGATTATGGAATATAAACACGCCTAATACCGCTAATAGCGAGATTAGCAGTGTTACCGATAGCGTGTAGCTCCTTCCTACCATGGGCCCTCTATTGGAGCCTCCTACAAAACCCATGGCTACCGAGAATACAGAGGAAAGGGCTACGGTTACCAGAGAAATTGCTTCGTATGCCATTAACCCTATATGTTCTTCTTTCATCCTCAAGCTATTGTTCCCAGCCTCTTACAATTATTCGTTTTGTTAGGTTGTGTTCAATTACGTCTTCCTTCCTAATAATCGCTTTTCCTGAGCCTAAATAATCAGAGATATACTGCCTTGACTCATTCAGCAGGTTTTAAGTGATAAGAAAGCCTTATGCACTTTCAGTGGGAGCTGGGATGAGTGCCAAATGCTTCGTAGTAAATACATCGAAAAGCCCTCATGCCAAGCTTAAACCTGTGCCCATAGAGTCCGTTAGGCTAGAGGATAGGTTCTGGGCACCTCGCCTTAATGTTCTCCGAGAGGTCACAATCCCTTCACAATATGAAATGCTGGAGAAGACGGGGAGAATTGATAACTTCCGCATAGCGGCAGGTAAAAAGGAGGGTGAGTTTAGAGGCCTATTCTTTAATGACTCCGATGTCTATAAATGGGTCGAAGCGGCGTCCTACGTGCTCGCCTATGAACGTGATGCGGAAGTTGAATCCCTGGTACAATCAGTTATAGATGAAATAGTTGCTGCTCAGGATGAGAATGGCTATCTCAATACTTTCTTTATCCTCGGAAGAAAGGATCAGCGTTGGACGAATTTACGCGACATGCATGAGCTGTATTGTGCAGGCCACCTCTTTCAGGCCGCTATAGCATACTACCGCGCTACTACGAGGAGGAAACTGCTAAATGCGGCGATTCGGTTCGCGGACCACATAGCGGACGTATTTGGCCAAGGTAAGCGCTTAGGGACGCCCGGTCATCCAGAAATAGAGATGGCATTGGTCGAGTTATATAGGGAGACAGGGCTCAGGAAATACCTGGAGTTAGCACAATTCTTCCTCGACAATAGGGGGAGAGGCCTGATAGGCGGAAGCCCTTATCATATAGATCACAAGCCGTTTAGGGAGTTAGACGAGATCACGGGCCATGCCGTAAGGGCAGTATACCTATGCTGTGGGGCCACTGACATTTACATGGAGACTGGGGAGGAGGAGCTCCTTAAGGCATTAATGAGGTTATGGCGTAATATGACAGAGCGCCGTATGTACATCACAGGTGGCCTCGGTTCACGTCATGAAGGTGAGGCTTTCGGTGAGGACTACGAACTCCCTAATGAACGAGCTTACGCTGAGACGTGCGCAGCTGTAGCTAATGTAATGTGGAACTGGCGTATGTTGCTCGCCACGGCTGATGCCAGGTTTGCGGACGTAATGGAGTTAGCGCTGTACAATGGGGCATTATCAGGCATATCCCTTAACGGGAAGGCATATTTTTATGTTAACCCCCTTGCTGACAGAGGTAGGCATCGCCGTCAACCATGGTTCGAATGTGCATGTTGCCCACCTAACATAGCCCGTTTAATAGCATCGCTTCCTGGCTACTTTTACAGCACCTCCACTGAGGGCATTTGGGTCCACCTCTACGCCTCCGGGACGGCACGTATATCCTTTAAGGATAACAGCGTGCTCCTCATACAACATACTGATTATCCTTGGGATGGCAGGATAAGGATCGAGGTAAACCCGATGAAGGAGGATGAATTCTCCATTTTCCTCCGCATTCCAGGATGGTGCGAGGAAGCGTTCGTCTCCGTAAATCAGAGAAGACTTGATGTGAAAGCGAGACCTGGAACATATCTAGAGGTAAAGGGAGACTGGCATTCAGGCGACGTGATAGAGCTCTCATTATCTATGCCAATACAGCTTATGGTTGCTCATCCACATGTGACTTATAACACATGTAGGGTAGCCATAAAACGAGGCCCCTTAGTTTACTGTGTCGAGCAAGTCGATAATCCGGGATATGACGTATGGGATCTAACGATATCATCGAATGTAAGGCTTAAAGCTAGATTTCGTCCTAACATGCTAAACGGCGTCGTAGTGATAGAAGGTGAGGCGTTCATGCTAGATGAAAGCATATGGAAAGGGCATCTTTATCTCCCCATGGATAAAGCAGAACTTAGATTGAAACCGACAAGGTTTGTCGCTATTCCCTATTACGCATGGGCTAATAGGAAGCCCGGCCCTATGATCGTTTGGATCCGCATTATGGACTCTGAAATTATTGGCAGAACCTTAGGGAACATTACCCTTCAGGGAGGTGAAGCATAATGGCCTCTTACGGTGTGGATACATGGATCTACGTAGCATTGCCCATAGAGGATGCCCTTAAAAGGATCAAGGAGAAAGACATAAGCTACGTCGAGCTCAGCTATGAACACTTCTCAGGTTTAAAGGATACCCGAGCTCTCAGGTTAAAGGCTAAGGAAGTAGCTGATCGTCTATCCTCCCTTGGGCTACGCGCAACACAGATGCACGCACCTTTTGGTGAGATAGAGCTAAGGCTTTCGTCCGATAAGGAAACGACTAGAAAGAGAGCCCTGGAGGAATTAGGAGCATGGATTGAAGCTTGCTCAATTATGGACGTTACTACATTAGTGGTTCATACGGTGAGGAGAAAACTGACCATTGACGAGACCTTCTCAAAAAGCGTCGCTAAGCTTGAAAGGATAAACATAGAGGTATTCAGACAGTTAGCCAAGTACGCCTCCGAATGGGGAGTCGAGATAGCCGTCGAGAATAGGCTAGAGGAGACGTTCGGCGCTACACCACGTGACCTCCTCCTCTTAGTCGAGCGAACGGATCCGAGCTACATAGGGATATGTCTAGACACGGGGCATGCGAACATCAGGGGCCTCAACATAGCCGACTTCATCAAGGCCGTAGGTGAGCACTTAATAGCTACGCATATTCATGATAATGACGGTAAAGGGGATCAGCATCTACCTCCTCTCATGGGGAACATAAGATGGGGCGAGTTCGTGGAGGCAATCCGCTTAATAGGTTATCGAAGGCCGCTTATAGCTGAAATAGCTGGCTATAAAGACCTAATCAAGTGCGATAATAACCTCGACCTCATGAGGTTGGCCATGGAACACCTTCTCAGAGGATAAGAAATCAACGTCTAAAACTTAAGTGAGCGCTGAATCTATAGACAATTTCCATGACCGAACGCCTGAAAATAGGCATAATAGGATGTGGGGAGATAGCCACACGAACGGCGCAGGCAATAGCAGATGCTAGGAACGCCGTTATAGGTATGGTAATGGACTTAAGGGAAGCCCTAGCCAGGGATCTAGGGACTAAGTACGGGGTTCCTTATACGAGTAGATTAGACAAGCTCCTAAGCTCTGATATAGATGCCGTATATATCGCCACGCCTCATGATACACACGCACCCTTAGCGGTCAAGGCCGCAAGGGCTGGCAAGCATGTGCTCGTGGAGAAGCCCATAGCTACGACGATAGATGATGCTCATAAAATGATAGAGGAGTGCAGGAGGAATGGCGTGAAGCTCTCCGTTTGCTTCATTCATCGCTATAACCCTATAATACAAGAGGCCAGAAGGCTCGTCAAGGCCAACGCTATAGGTGAGGTAATAAGCATTCATACATGGACCCTTATAGATAAGCCCGAGGCTTACTGGAGGGGAGGCTATACCGGCCGCGTGAAGGATGATTGGAGGATGCATAAGGATAGAGCAGGTGGGGGTATTTTAATAATGAATATAGTGCATAACGTGGACTACCTTAGGTATATCACAGGGTTAGAAGCCGTTAGGATCTATAGTGAATACGGCACGTTGGCAACTCATGCCGAGGTAGAGGACTCAATAGTTGTTACCATTCGTTACTCTAACGGTGCGCTAGGAAGCATAGTCGCCCATTCGTGCGCTAGGGGTGGGATAGGCCCCTTAAATCCAGGTCGGGATAGGATCTTGGGAGTCAAAGGGCAAATTATCCTGAGCAATCCCCTCCTGGTATACGTAACGGAGAAGGTCAGAGGCTATGACCTAAGGGTCAACACATGGAATAAAGTGCCTCTAAGGAAGACAAATCCACGGCGGAGGTACGTAGAGGAGACCGCAAGGGCAATCCTAGCAGACGAGAAACCTCCGATCTCAGGGGAAGACGGTCTTAAGGCACTCGAAATAATATTAGCCGCGTATAAGGCAGGAAGATTGCACAAGCCTATAAGCCTTCCTTTAAGATAATTATACTCGGGGTTATCTACCCGGTGAGATGAGAATTATGGTCGAAAAACCAGCGATTCTGGGCGGGACGCCCGCACGGACGAGACCCCTAGGCGATTGGCCCATTATAACCGATGAGGAGATTGAAGCTGTTACCAGAGTCCTAAGGCGTAGGAAGCTCTTTGCCTCAATGTATGAGGGTATAGAAGTACCTGCCTTTGAGGAGGAGTTCGCTAAGGCAATGAATGTGAAGTACGCTATAGCCGTTAGTTCAGGCACTGCAGCCCTTGACATAGCTATAGCAGCTCTTGGCATAGGACCCGGTGATGAGGTCATAACTACGCCCTATACTTTCATAGCATCCGCTACATGTATTCTGCAGAACTGTGCAATACCGGTATTCGCTGATGTAGATCTCAGGACTAGGAACATAGACCCCAACGCCATACGTGATAAGATAACGGATAGGACCAAGGCGATAATCGTAGTTCACATAGGAGGTCATCCAGCTGCTATGGACGAGATAATGGAGATGGCCGAAGAACACGACCTCTACGTCATAGAGGATTGTGCCCAGGCACACTTAGCGGAATATAAGGACGAAATCGTAGGAGGAATAGGACACATCGGCATATTTAGCTTCCAGGAATCGAAGAACATGACGGCAGGCGAAGGGGGCATCATAACCACCAATGACCCAGAAATAGCGGAGGCGTGTTATTCCCTTAGGGAACATGGTAGGCTTAGAAATCGCCCATGGTATTATCATGCGAGGCTCGGCTGGAACTATAGAATGACTGAGATGCAGGCCGCGATATTAAGGGTCCAGCTAAAAAGGCTACCTCATATAACCGAGGAGCGTAGGAGGAACGCGCGCTATCTAGCTAGACTCTTAAACGAAGTAGAGGGCGTCAACGCAGGGTACGTAGCCCCTTACGTGAAACATGCATATCACCTATTCATGATAGATTACTTCCCTGAGATAGTAGGTATGAGCAAAATGAGTTTCGTGCAGGCCGTAAAGGCGGAAGGAATACCACTCCAAGAGGGGTATGCATGGCCCGTCTATGAGAACGATATCTTCAAGAACCTGAGGGCAAGGCCTAGGGGCTGTCCATATACGTGTCCATATTATGGGCGTGAGGTGAAGTACGAAAAGGGCCTTTGTCCCAATGCCGAGAAGTTATGCTACGAGAGAGGCCTTTGGATGCCAGGTTTCTCATTAAATGTACCTGAGAAGGAGCTTGACGATGTGTTAGTAGCGCTTGAAAAAGTGCTAAGCTATAAGGATGAGATAGCGAAGGAGTTAAACAGCAGGTCTTCATGAGCTATATCGGGATATTATTTCCCTAGCCTCCTCCTCAGAAGGACAGTATGCCTGTATTAATAC
>JAGGXX010000017.1 GCA_021162845.1 Thermoprotei archaeon
CTCTTGAGGAGATACTATCAATTGTTAAGAGCTTCTCCGTCTCGTGGGTGGAGCTCTGGACCTTTAACATAATAGGGTTCAAGGGGATTAAATGCGACGATGAGGGTTTAAGGCGAACCAAGAAGCTCTTAGACAAGTATGACATAGGCGTAGTGTGTGTCACGAACGGTGGCGCTTTCGTAAAGGAGATGGCCGAGAACCCCGATAGGTACATAGAGTCTATGAAGGAGACCATCAGGGTAGCTAAGGAGCTCGGGGCGCGCTTCGTTAACTGCTACGCATATTACTTCGCACTGGGGCATGATGCCGACATAAAGCCCTTTGTTAAGGTCATGAGGCCAATAGTGGATTACGCAGAGGAGATGGATGTCACTATAGTCTTAGAGAATGAGGCTCACGATGCCTCGGGGACGCCTGAGGGTATGCTTAGGATCCTTAAGGCGATTAACTCGGATTACTTCAGGACGAATTTCGATGCGACGAACTATTATCACGCGAACGTGGAGCCCTTCCCCTATGCATATGAGGTGCTGAAGGACTACATAGCCTACGTTCACTTGAAGAACGGTTGCAGGTTCATACCTGGAGTGCATCCGGATTACGCGAAGGGAGCTCCTTTCGCCCCGCCTAATGATTCCCAATACATATTCTACCCACCATTGCCTTATGGTGCTGTTAACGTTGAAGGGTTGATCAAGAGGCTCGAGGAAGACGGGTATGACGGGTTCTGTACACTTGAACCTCATGTGCACACGCTAGATAAACTCATGGAGTATTACAAGATTGAAATAGAATACCTTAAACGGAAAGATATACGGTTCACGTAAATGATAATATGAAGGTTGCTTTGATTCCCATCTAAATGAAGACCTAGATTAGTCTTAGAACTTCACTCTATAAGTTAGCTTTTGTTAAAGAAATAAGCTTAAAAATATACACAATCTAAACATATTTCCATGCCTGATAAGCCCGAAAAAGTAGTGATAATAGGGCTTGATGCGCCAATTCCCGAACGAGTTTACAAGTACGCCGTGGAGGGCAAATTGCCGAACTTGAAGAAGCTCATTGAGAGAGGCGTCTATGCTGAAAACTGCCTGGTTCCCCATCCAACGATAACCCCACCCAATTGGACGACGATAGTTACTGGGGCATGGCCTGGAACACACGGCATAACCTGCTTTAACATGCATAAACCGGGAATGCCCCTCGATCAGACCTATGAAGCTTTTGACTCGGGTGATTGCCAGGCAGAGTACCTATGGGAAGCCGCGGAGAGAGCGGGGAAGCGAACTATAATCCTTAACTACCCTTCAACATGGCCTCCACGAGGGAAGAATATAGTTCAGATCGGAGGTGCAGGCCTCGCTATCAATGAGTGGAGGTGGAGGATACCCAGGAGGTTCTTAGTGACCCTTGGAGATAACATCCTGTTCTCGACCGAGGAGTACCCACTCGCGAGGGTCATCAAGCTCAAGGAAGCAGAGGGATGGAATGGAATACCTAAGGAGGTCAGGCGATCGCTCGAGGCAGAGTTACTCGTAGACTTCCCGAATTCTAAATTCAAGGTCGAGCCAGTCAAGTGGTACCTACTAGTCATGGATCTTGGGAAGGGTTTCTCCAAAATAGCAATCTCTAAAAGCAAGGACTTTAAGGATGTATTCGTCACCCTTAAAGCTGGTGAATGGAGCCACATAATAAAGGACACATTCCAAACTGAGAAGGGGCCCTATAAAGCGGTATTCAGGTTTAAGTTGGTGGAGCTCCCAGAGGATGCCTCTAGGCTAAGGCTCTATATGACCCCCATATGCGCTCTTCATGGTAATTCTAAGCCCGATGGCCTTGTAGAGAAGATACAGGAGACATCTAGTGGCTTACCACTTCCATCCCATGGAGCCTATTATGAGGCCCTTAACTTAGGCTGGATAGACCCCGAGACCTTCCTAGAGCTGATAGACATGGAACATGTATGGCTAGCAGATGCGGCTTGTTGGCTCATGAAGAACTACGACTGGGACGTATTCGTGATGCACGCTCACTGTCCGGATTGGGCATATCATGTATTCTCTAATAAAATAGATCCTTCCACTGCTAAGAGCGCGGAAGAAGCTAAGTTATACGGGGAGCTAGAACTTAAGTTCTACCAAAGCCTCGATAGGATGATAGGCAGGATAGTCGAAGCAGCAGGGGAGAGAGCTCTCGTGGTGATAACATCCGATCATGGCGCAAAGCCCTCAGGCCGTAAATTCGATCCGAGGAAGATCCTAGAGGAGGCGGGGCTACTTGCTTATAAGGAAGTGAATGGGAGGAGGGTTATAGACTGGGATAAGACGCTTGCCGTTCCGCAGAGATCATGCTATATATACGTGAACCTCAAGGGAAGGGATCCACATGGCATAGTCCCTCCGGAGAAATACGATGAGGTAAGGGATGCCGTGATAAAGGCCCTCTATGATTATACGGATCCCGAGACTGGCCTTAAACCCGTGGTATTCGCCCTTAAGAAGGAAGATGCTAGGGTAATAGGGCTCCATGGGGATAGAGTAGGCGATGTGATCTTCGCGCTAAGAGGGGAGTTCGGTGGTCAACATGGACCACATATAACCACGGCTAAGTATGGAATAGGCTCCCTTAAAGGCCTCCTCATAATGGCTGGGCCAGGGATAAAGAAGGGATATACGCTGAAGAGGACGGTTTGGTTAACCGACATCGCGCCTACGGTCTGTTACTTAGCTGAATTACCGATCCCTAGAAACGCGGAGGGAGGCGTCATATATCAGGCATTGGAGGACCCAGATTGTAAGATTAAAGAACTACAGAGGTTAAGGGAGAATTACCAGAAATTGAAGGACATGGTTGAGAAAGAGCAGGCCCTCACCCATACGTATTACATGGAGTGAAACTATTTTTACCAATATTTGAAACTTAGCTATAATAGATCCTCCAATACATCGAAGATCTTGATCGCCAAGCGTTCTTTAGTACCTTAAATTCATGGACGTTACCCATCCTATCAACTATGAGGGCTTCATGATAATCGCCGCTTATCCTCGATATATCGTTAGCGACCACGAGGGCTGCGTTTACCTTATCTAGTAATTCCATCGCCCGTTTGATCAGCTCATCAGGTGTAGCCCTGTGCTCTAACTTAAACGCTATGATCTCAACATCTGGGAACCTCCTTCGAACCTCATTAATCACTTTGGGCGCGGGCACTAGCTTCACATACCAATCACTTCTCCCCGACCTGACTTTTTCGTTTAATTTGCCTTCGGGCTTGTAATCTAATATGGCCGCCGAGAACACGACCAAGTCATACTTCTTGCTCTCTAGTTCCGCTATCGTCTCCTCTAAGTAATCCTCGATAGTCCTAACCCTGATCACGGGTATGTGACCTGGGAAGGTGACGATCCCTAGACCGTATACCACCTTAACCAAGCAGCCCCTATGGAAGGCCTCTTTAGCTAGCCAATAGCCTATTTTTCCCGTCGCCCTATTGGCTATACACCTCACGGCATCTATGTCATATCTGCTCGGGCCAGTTAATATGAGGATCCTTCTACCCCTCAGCTTACTCGATGAAAGGAGCCGTATCACATTATCAGCCACTTCCTCCACTCTAGGAATCTTCGCCACTCCTTCCTCAAATCTTGGAAGGAGAACCGTTACGCCTAACTCTTTAAGCCTCTTTATGTTCTTCTGAAGTATCGGGTTCGAGAAGAGCTGCATGTTCATCGCAGGGACTACGAGTAAACGGTTAGGCGGTGTTGCCGCACAGAACGTCGTTACAGCATTGTCAGCAATACCTAACGCTATCTTATTCACCGTGTTGAGGGTGGCCGGATAAACTACCACTAAGTCGTAATCCGCTAAGTGCTCCACCTGACCTGATAACCTCATAATCACCCTATTCTTCGTAGCCCATTCCATGACGCTTGGATTCACTTCATACTTCACAGCGTACTTGGTCATATAACAATGAACCTCAGCGCCATGCCTCCTTAGCTCCCTGGCTAACTTAGGTGCTTCTATGACGGCGACGCTCCCTGTGAGACACAAGGCTATTCTCCTGCCAGCTAGCTTCGTTGACTTGACCTCTACCTCGCCACCACTCACACCCCTTACGATATAACTGTAGTCGATGAACGGTCTTTCACATGGGTTTCCGCTACAATAGAGAATCCTAGAGTCCTCTATGCTATCGCTTATTGCGATTATCGTTGAGGAAGTCGTGATCCAGGAATCCCCGTGATAACATATCGAGAGCTTACCCTTACCATATGCGTGATCACCAGCGATACGCTTAAGCTCCTCAATGACTTCGTTAATAGTGATTATCCTATTAGAGCGTATCTTCTCGACTAAGCTGTTAGCCAGATGTTCCGCTCTCTTCCTCCTTAACCTCTCCACTGACCTTCATCATAGGTAATGGTGTTATGTTGGTTACGACATAGGCGCCAGGCCTTACTTCACAAACGAAGACTTCATTATCAAATATAACATGATAGGCATCCTCACGATCTGCTATCACGAAGTTACCTCTTTTGTAAAGGCCGTGCTTAAGCTCCCGTATCAGATAATCCTTGGCCTCTTCTACATTATCAAAATTACCTAATATGTCCAAAAGGAGGAGGCCTCTGCTCCTCCTAGGCTCTATTTCCTCCCCAGTATGTTGATCGGTGATGGCGCAAAGAATGCCACGTTCGTTGAAGCCGATCCACGTACCGTTTATGGGCAAGGCTAGGGGACAGAAAAACCTTAAACTTCATCTTAAGCTCCTGCACAGGATATTCAATAGAGCCCCTGAGCGCGTATCTATTATGTAATGCTATTATCGGATAATCCCTTATGACCTTGTAAAGCAGGATCAGAGTACACATAAGCCATTACCTCATTCGTCTAAGGACTCTCTATAAAATGCGTCATATACCCAACCATTACTAAGAGTTAAACTATCATTTAGGAAAATAAAATTAAGAACCATAGATCCACTCTTGATCTTCAGCGATCTTAGCTAACAGAACGGAGTCGTTAGCGATTGGATCAGGGTTAGGGTAAGGGAAAAGATTGGCATATCCCGCTTTAAATTACTCGAGTTAAGCGATGATGAAGGACTCTCCCGATATTACCATTGCTGAAACCAGGTTATACTACATGGCCGAGATTAACTCCAAAGCCCGGGAGCCCCATATTCCAGACTGGGATCTATGGTGCTCATACGTTCTACCAGCCTATGATGTTAGAGAATAAAGGAATATTCATGATAGCGGGCCCTGGTGTAAAAGAAGGAGCGAGAGCAACGATGATAAGGGCAGTAGATGTAGCACCGACTTTAGCGCAGCTATTAGACTTACTATGCCAGCTCAGAATCAGGGGAAGGTGCTCTGGGAGATCATAGAGGAATAGGACGAGAGGTCATAATACTTATCTCGATGAAAAGATGAGGAGAACACTCTCTACAGGCTCGATGATGAGCAGGTGTAAGTAAATACCTAACTAATATAATTTATTATTGATGAAAAATACGGGGTGATAGGAACGCCTAGGGAGTTAGTATTAATAGCGCCCAGGAAGATCATCATAAGGGAATATGAAGAGAGGCCTTTAAGGCCAGAAGAGGTAAGGATAAAGAGCATACTCTCAGCCGAGAAACACGGTACAATGCTCGTCTTCTACAGGGGCATATCGCCGTATGAGGAAAAGGAGTTCGACCCGGAGTTAGGCCTTTTCATAAAGAGGAAGAGGAAAGACATCTATCCCATGCCGCTCGGCAATATGACCGTAGGGGAAGTAATAGAGGTAGGGAGCGCTGTTAAGAGGTTCAGAGTAGGTGATAGGGTATATGGATACCTCCCTATTAAGGAGACGCATACGGTTCCTGAGGATAAGGTCTGGTCAGCTCCTCCTGAAGTGAGCAACGAGGAGCTCGTCTGTATCGATCCAGCTACAGTAGCGCTCATGGCCGTTCGGGAAGGGCATATAAGGCTTGGGGATAAAGTGGCAATCTTTGGACTCGGGGCTATAGGGCTCATGGCCGTTCAAATGGCTAAGCTCTCAGGGGCTATCTTCGTAGTCGGGGTGGATCCAATAGAAAAGCGCCGGAGGTTAGCTGAAGAATATGGAGCTGACGTGACGATAAGCCCTCATGAGTGCGATGTGGGATTGGAGATAAAGAGAATGACCGAGAAAGGAGTGGATGTAGCCCTAGAGGTAAGCGGCTCATATCAGGCCCTTCACCAAGCCATCCGCGCTACCCGGTACGGAGGAAGGATAGTGCCCGTATCCTGGTATCATGGTGAAGCTAAGGGCTTATTTCTGGGCGAGGAGTTCCACTTTAACCGTCAGGTGCTAATATCAGGCGCTAGGGTGGAGAGTGAGCCTTATCGGGAATATCCCCTGTGGGATAGGAAGAGGGTTTATGATACTGTAGTTGAACTCTTCAGGAGAAAAATCCTTACAGCCAGAGGGTTGCTCTCGCCCGTGGTTAGGCTAGATGAGGCGGTCGAGGCGTATAAGTTGATAGATGAACACCCAGAGAAGACTATAAAGCTGGGCATTAGGTACAGATGAGCGGAAGCCAAAAGGACTCTTCATTTTCTCATTCAATGAAGAGCTTAATTCGCGATGCCATGCATTGCCACAGTTATAATGATCATCTTTCGTAAGATACTATTGCGTATAGGCCTAGCTTTTTAGCTCTTTCCTTAGCTGATGGGTGTATTAGGTAGCCGAAGAGGAGGCCGATAACCCTAGCACTGACCGTCTTACTCAATGGGGCATAGACGTCCCTGTAGAACCTATCGACTTGGGACTCGTAAACTCTGGACTTGACCTCACCAACTATGATCACCCTTTCACCCTTCAATATACCTTCACCATAAAGGTCTACTTCAATCTCCTTACCCTCTATTGTGAGGAATTCCCTCCTGAGCTCATCAACCTCTATGCCTAGATGTCTATATAGCCAGCCTGGCAATATGACCCTAGCTATATCCTCAAGTCCAAAGCCTACGGTATCACTAAGCTTACCAACCTCAACCCTTAAGTTCCGGAGAGCCAAGGCCAACTTCTCAACTACCGTAGCGAGCTCTTCAAGCCCAGCCATACTGGTCTCCACACATAGTTCTGAGGAGGATCAAGGGGAGAACATCTAGGGTGCTTAGGAGAGAGTTCCCCCGAGCTTTTAAAGCTTCCATCGCTATGGACTAGAAGCTACTTCGTCTCAACTGCTGAGCACGTATCGTCAGAAACCATCCAGAGGTATATAGAAGAGCAAGGTGGAAAGAAGTGGAGAGAACAAACACGTTCATAGTCGAGGATAGCACAGCTCTCTGGGAGCTAGCAGATAACTGTGCTAGGTTGTGGAATGAGCTTAATTTTGAGCGTAGGCAAGCATACATCCACTATAAGAAGTTCGAGTGGCATCCCAAGCACCTGTACAGGAGGTACGCCCCGTTAGTAGGCTCTGCTACAGCACAGCAAATCATTAGAAAGAATAACGAGGTTTGGAGGAGCTTCCTAAAGCTTAAGAAGTTAGAGAAAAAGGGAAAACTGCCACCGCATATCAGGAAAGTATCCATGCCCAGATACTGGAAGAGGAACGGGAAAAGGGAGCTTAGGGTAATCATTAGGAACGACTGCTACAGGATTGACGATAAGTACATCTACCTTCCTAAGGGACTTAAGCTGAGGTACTGGGGGAAGCCCAAATGGCACGGTAAGCAGGGTAGGCTAGAGGTAATCTACGATGAGGTGGATGAGGTGTGGAGGGGCTTTATGGTAGTTAAGGTCGAGGAGCCTCCCAAGAGAAGGGGCAGTAAGCCCCTCTACATCGACCTAGGAGTGATAAATCTAGCTACTATCTGGTGTAAGGGGATGAGACAACCAATAGCTTTCAGAGGAGAAGAGCTTTTATGGGATTGGTGGTACTGGACTAGGAGGATTGCAAGGGGAACAGAGTAGGGTAGCTAGGGTGAATAAGGTAGGATTTCAAGAAAGCTTAAGAAATTCTATAGAATTAGGCAGAGGAGATTTAGACATGCAGTAAACGCTATGATAAAATGGATGGTAGAGCTCCTCTAAAAAAAGACTTCTACTAAAGGATGAAAACCTTAGAAGCAAGAATCCCCTACTTAAGGGTTAAAATTAAGAAAGACATAAATCGAGGCTTTGGGAACATAGCAAGCATATCTAACTTTAGTAGAAGAAGTCTTTGTATATGCTAAAAGTTAGTGAAATTTTGTATAAAGGGATCCTTACGAAGTTTGGGATTATGCGCTTATTGAATATGGCATAATACACGACTTTTAAGACAACTTCACTAAGTATCATGAAGAGTACTAGCGAGCGATGTACAACAGCATGGCCTTAGAGATCAATAAACACTAGGATATGTCCAGCTACTAGTATGCCTTTTTTAGCGTATTAAGCAGGGGGAGTCCTATCGTAAGCGCGTAATATTCAGCTACATGAGGAAAAGAGATAAAGACATATTCACAAAGGGAGTTAATGGGTGTAAGCATTTGGGACCTAGAGTTGCAGTTGTTAGGGGAAGCGATAGGAAGGCCATTACTCGTAAGGCCGTTGAGCTCTTAGGTGGGATGGATAAATTCATCTCTAAGGGCGATAAGGTCCTGATAAAGCCTAACATGTTCACTAACACTAAAGAGGATATAGGCTTTAGCACGCGTCCCCAAGTGGTGGAGGCCTTAGTGGAAATGGCCCTAGAGGCAGGAGCGAGTAAAGTATACGTAGGCGAAAGAGGAGCGATGCAGAGGGATATTTTTGAGGGAACTAGGGTCCTAGAGATGGCTGAAATGATCAGGTTTGATGATGCGGACTTTGATATAGTGAGGATACCTGGAGCGAAAGCATTGAAGTTCGGCTTCAGGATCCCCAAGATCCTTAGAGAATGTAAAGTCATAAACGTACCTGTAGCCAAGGTCCACGCATTAACACAGGTTACGTTGAGCCTGAAGAACTTAATGGGCTATATCTGCGCTTGTGATACAGGTTATGTCCACCTATCAGGCCTCCTGAACTCGATAATAGACCTAAGTATCCTGAAGAAACCGGTATTAAACGTGATAGACATGACAACTGGTTGTGAAGGAAACGTCCCGGCTTTTCCTACATCTCCAGTTAAGATGAACACCGTTATCGCGAGTACGGATATGGTGGCAGTTGATGCCGTCGCGGCTTACATAATGGGTTTCGATCCCCAGGAGATCAGACTCATAGTACTAGCCCATAAGAGGGGACTAGGGGAGATGGATTTAAAGAAGATAGAGATAATCGGCGAAAATCCGGATGCCTTACGTAGGCGGTTTAACACCTTGTGGACTGAGTCTGACTGGATAGATGAGTACTTCGAGTTCATAAAGGATACAGCATGTGATGCCTGTGAAAATGCAGTGAGATGTGGACTTACGGCCATTAAAGCCCTTGAAGGAGTGGATTTCATCAAAGAGATCGTGGATAGATACGGGAAGCCCGTCATAGTGATAGGCCCAAGGGAGAAGCCTATAGAAGGTAGGAAAATCGTCTTCTATCTCGGCAATTGTACAGCTAGGTGGATGGATGAGGGATTCTATCACCCTGGATGTCCTCCGTTAGCAAATCAGATTAGAGTTTTCGTTAGCGAGGTCTTGAAGGGGATATTGAGGGGGGAGTGCATTTGACCCTCGAGGTCATAAGCATAGGAGAGCCAATGGTCGAGTTCTGTGCTACGGAGACAGGTAAGCTAAGGGACGTTCAGCTCTTTAAGAGAGGATGGGGAGGGGACACCTCTAACTTCATAATAACGGTGGCCAGACAGGGGAGGAAAGGGGGTTATATATGCCGTATTGGAGATGACGAATTCGGGGAATCGTTCCTTGAGCTATGGAAGAGTGAGGGGATCGATACATCACGCGTTATAATCGAGAAAGGGGGATTCACTGCTGTCTATTTCATCTCATTAATGCCCGGCGGAGGACATGATTTCGTTTACTACCGAAAGGATTCAGCGGCGAGTCATCTTTCGCCCTCTGACATAGACGAAGATTACATCAGGAGCGCTAAGGTTCTGCACTCAAGCGGTATATCCCTAGCCATAAGCAGAAGCTGTCGTGAAGCGGTGATGAAAGCGGCTAGAATAGCTAAGCAGGCCGATGTCATGTTCAGCTTTGATTTAAACGTTAGGACGAAACTATGGCCCCTTGATCTAGCTCGGAAGGCCATAGAGGAGGCGCTTAAGCTCTCGGATATCATCTTCGCGAGTGCTGAGGATATGAGGTTACTCTACGGCATAGAGGATCCTAGAGAAGCTATTAAGGTTCTCATGAAGTTCAACCCGGGAATCGCCGTAATTAAATTAGGAGCTAAGGGATGTCTGGTCGCTTCGGGAAAGGACGTATTGCACTTAGAAGGGTTTCAGGTTAACGTAGTTGATACCACTGGCGCTGGGGATGCCTTTGATGGAGCTTTCATAGTGGGCCTTCTCGAAGGGTGGGACTTAGATCGGACCGCCGTATACGCTAATGCCGTGGGAGCCTTAACGACGACCGGGTTAGGGGCCGTAGAGCCTATACCTAAAAGGAAGGAGGTCGAGGAATTCCTTAAAGAGAGGAATGTTTCCTAAGCTTAAAACATGAAGGAGGAGAAAAGCGTTGCCTAGTAACCCATCGGGAGAGGTACATAGGACCGACGTGCTCGTGATAGGTTGTGGGGGAGCGGGGTGTAGAGCAGCTATAGAGGCAAAGGAACTCGGCGTAGATGTCACTTTGGTCTGTAAAGGACGTTTAGGAGCGAGCGGATGTACTCCTCATTCAGCCTCCGAGTGGATGGCCTACGGGGTAGCCCTAGGCATAGGCGATCCTAGGGATAGCCCTGAGGAGCACTTTAAGGATATAGTCCATACGGGCGCATATGTTTGTGATCAGGTATTAGCAAGGATCATAGCATACGAGGCCGTAGATCGCTTTTACGACTTAGTCAAGTGGGGTGTGAATTTCTTGAAGGATGAGAGAGGAAGATGGCTTCAAGTCATGTCAGATGGGGCGACTTATCCTAGAGCCTGTGGGACGGGAGCTGATACTGGTAAGAGGATTATGCAAGCCCTCAAGAGGAGGATTGAGGAGCTGAACATAACGGTGTTCGAAGACGTGATGATAGTGGATCTCTTAGAACACCATGGGGTAGTATACGGTGCTCTAGGGATACATGTAGGGAGCTTAGAGCCCATGATCTTCTTAGCTAAGAGCACTATTGTGGCGACGGGTGGCATTGGACAGCTTTTCATGCATAACGTCTATCCTCAGGGTATGACGGGAGATGGCTATGCCATGGCATTAAGGGCTGGAGCTAAGCTCGTCAATATGGAGTTCATGCAAATAGGACCATGCGTAATAAATCCCGTGAAATTCGACATAGGGGGAATCCTATGGAGGTTAGGGCCTAAGCTTTACAATAAGGATCAGGAGGAATTCCTAAGGCGCTATCTCCCATCGGGCATCACCGTAGAGAAAGTCTATAAGCTCAAGTCGGTGACCTTCCCCTTTACTACTCGAAACCCATCGGGCTTGATAGACGTGGCATGCTTCACCGAAATATGCGAGGGCAGGGGAACACCCGATAACTGCATTTATTTCGATTTAACGCATGTTCCGCCCAACGAGATAGAGGAGAAGGCTGCGATACCATTTAAGTTCTTTCTAGAGCATGAGATAGATATAAGAAAGCAACCGCTGAAGATAGCTCCTGCAGTTCAGCACATGAACGGGGGCATTCTGATAAACGAACGAGCGGAAACTAGCTTAATAGGCCTATATGCCGCTGGTGAGGTCGCTGGAGGACAACACGGGGCCGATAGACCAGGGGGGAATTCCTTAACCGACTGCCAAGTCTTCGGGGCTAGGGCGGGTAGATACGCCGCAGAGAGAGCTAAGAAGATCGCGATTGGTAGTGAATGGAGGGAGATCACTGAGAGGGTTTTAGCCTCAATAAATGGTATGGCTAAGCTTAAGGGCCCTCATCGGATAAGCGACCTGAAGGAAAAGCTCAGGAAGTTGATGTGGTACAACGTAACGGTAATTCGAAGCAAGAACTCATTAATCATGGCGTTGGACACCCTTCATAGGTATAGGAAATATGCTAACTCTGAGATTTACGTTGATGAAGAAGACCTCCTCTCGGCCTTAGAACTGAGGAATATGGTGGAAGTAGCCTTCGCCATCATAACATCAGCTCTAACCAGAGAGGAAAGTAGGGGAGGGCACTATAGGATAGATCGCCCATTTAGGGATGACACAAAGTGGGTAAGAATGGTAGTTGTTCAGAAGAAAGGTGATGATTTAGTCACTAGCTTCCTAATGCCGAGGATGCCTTATCTAAGGCCGAGATCGAGGAGAATACCAGTCTTTCCGTCAACTTAGCCATCGTGTTGCATCACCGTAAGAGATATGGCGTTAGTAGGACATAGGGACATACATAGGCCACAGTTATCACATAGTTCATGGTTTACGACCGCCTTTCTAAAGTCATCAAGGTATATGGCGTCATAAGGACAATCCCTGACGCATATCCCGCAACCTGTGCACTTCCCCCTATCTATCTTGACGATGTAGGCTTTTTTCCTGCTAAGCTTTTCAAGAGGAATTATGCTCTCGAGTGCTCTCCCACGGAATTCCTCCAAGCTTGCGAACCCCTTATCCTTCATCCATTTCTCAATGCCCTGTAAGAGCTTAGGTATGAGCTGATAGCCATACATCATGATGGCCGTACACATCTGCGTAGCCTTTGCGCCAACCAGGATAAAAGCTAGCACATCTCTCCACGAGGATATGCCCCCTGACCCAATTAAGGGCACCTTAAGCCGCTGCATCGCTATATGTGCCGTCCAACTTAGGCTGATGGGTACCTGCCATGGCCCGCCATATCCCCCGAATCCACCCCACAATATAGGCTTCATGGTATTTACATCAAGGATCAGACCCTGAAATCTAGCAGTAGATACTAATACGTCTGCACCGGCTTCTACTGCGACCCTAGCCAATTTTACGGGATGAGCGCCGTGAGGCGTAAGTTTAACGACGACCGGAAGGCTCGTGGATTCCTTAACCGTCTTAATGATATGTCTAACTATGTCTATATCTGAGGCTGCAGCACGACCCATGAGTTCGCCTTCCTCTATATGAGGACAGGAGACGTTGAGCTCCACCATATCCGCTCCAGCCCTTTCGACCAACTGTGCTAGCTTACTCCACTCCTCGTATGTCCTTCCAGCTATGCTGGCTATAAGCACGCCGTCCTTTACCTCTGCCTTCACTTTCCCTATCTCCGATATCCACCTCTCCGGCTTGTACTCCGACATGAGATCTACTGAGTAAAAGGAATAATATCTACCCGCTAGCGCGTCGTGTGGCCTCACGACGTACATCCTGGGCCTTGGCTGTATCTGTTGCATTACATCATAGGTTATGGTCTTAGTGACCACTCCTGCGGCGCCATATTTCATGGCTCTTATTATGCGCTCGGCTGACCTAGTGGGGGGACCTGATGCTAGGATAATTGGATTCTTAAATGTGATGCCAGCTATCTCTACCGATAGATCTACATCCGCCATGCCTTTCATACCTCACACAGCCTATACTTGATTTCGCTCTTATTATCCTTTAGTAATACTTTTCAAGTGGTTGTATAGGGATCCTTAACAATAACGAAATATTGACCCTTATCTAACGCTATTACGGTAAATGGTGCTCATCGTTTAGCTAATTTTTTGAGCTCTTTTTCCAATCTTTGCTTAATCTTAATGTAATATATACCTGAGATCTCGCCTGCTTTGTATAACTCCTCTATCTCTTTAAGACGCATCCTGAGGACCTCTTCCTTGGGGGGCTTCTTTCTTAATTTCGTCCAGAGACGCCTACAAACCGGAAGGCCCCACTTATAAAACGCAAGAGATGTCATAGAACACAGGAAAACTGTTAGGATGAGCTGCATAGCAAGAATCATCAAGTGATATTGCTGTAACCTCTTTTCCTCGGCTGAATACACATCTCTAATGATAGTGGTCGCCTTTAAAGCATCCCTAATGCGGTTCTCAGGATTCCCAGAGATATAAGCTATGACGGCAGCCTTATAGTGAGTAATCGCTTTCTTTATTTTCCCGCCGAATTCAGAGTCCTTAAATCGAAGTTCAGACCAGTACACTAAGCTAAGCACATCAGACAGCAATTTCTTAGCTCGTCATTTTCTCAGGAATTAGGTCGATGAGATGCATGCCTTTTGGAAATTGAACCTTTAAGAATCCATCCCTCAACGTATAAGGATAACCCATACTCCCATTTACCTTTAGAGCATTTAAGGGGATGAACTCCTTAAGCGATATCTCTGAAGATGAGTTTAGCCTAATGATTCCTCGCATTCCCTTCGAGGATTTCTCAATGATTATGGATATAGGCGTATTTGAATTTACCAGATAATGATCCCTCCCTCGTCAGGCGTGAGGTCTTTATCGAGCTACCCAGCATCTCCCTTCCCGCTTGTACCGCTTCCTAGCTCTCTACAGGCGCGTATACTCAGCTAGATCGGAGAATAATGAAATTTCAAGAAGGATGTTGAGGTTTATAACTTTATAATTGACAAAATTAAGGTATAACCTAGCTAAAAGGTAAAGTTTAAATAGCTAAGTTTTAAAGTAGCTAAAGCGGGCTATATAGCCTTCATGGAGGCGTAAACGCAGTGCTTGTTATAGATGCTAGCAGCTTAGACGTTCATGATATCAATACCAAGATTAAAAATGCTATAAGTAAGGGCATGAAAGTCAAAGTTAGGAATGCGGATAGGGTTTATGGAATCGCGGCTGGGTTAGCACAAGGGGAAGTGGAGATAGATGGGGATGTCGGAGATTTCGTGGCAATGCTAATAGGCACGAGAGAGCAAAAGGAAAAGGGAGAGCCTGGCCCGAGGATAACTATTAACGGTAATGCTGGTAACTATCTAGCAGATGGCGCTTGGAACGGCGAAGTCGTAGTCAAGGGTAATGCTGGGTTTGGTGTTGGGATATATGCATACGGTGGAAGGATAATAGTGTACGGTAGTGCTGGTGATGGAGTCGGTCAGGTGCTCAAGGGAGCGACTATAATCATAAATGGGGATGTAGGCGACGAAGCAGGGTTATACATGGTTGGAGGGGACATAGTAATAATTGGTAATGCCGGGAAGCTGTTAGGGAACTGGATGATCAGGGGGAGGATATTCGTTGGAGGGGAATATGAAAGTCTTGGGAATAATACCAGAGAGGAAATACCATCTAGTGATGAGAGGGAATACTTAAGGAAATTATTGAGCAAATATGATATAGCCTTTAATGTAGGAAAATTCAGAAAAATTGTACCATTAAGCGTTAGGCCATTCTATAGTAGGTGAAAAAATGTCAAGCAAGCTATACTCGAAGATAGTGTCCCACAAATATCATGAGACTATATATAGGAAAGCTTGGGAGGAGATTAGATACAAGGCGGAAACAGGAAAGTACATAGTTAGAGGATTTGGATATGCAGGAAAATTACCCGATTTTGATGACTTAATCCTAATACCAACACATGGTTTAGGAACTTCACCACCAGTAGATCAGTATAGGGAAACCGTAGATACATCAGTAGTAATAGGTAAGGGAAGAGTAAAGAGACCATTAGTATTAAGGACCCCGGTAATTATTGCTGCTATGAGCTATGGAGCCACGAGTAGGGAATTCAAGTTAGCATGTGCAAAGGCGGCAAACATGTTAGGGACAGCAAGCAATACTGGGGAAGGAGGAATGGTAATTGATAAGGAACCTGACGGAACGATTAGGTGGACAGAGTACGAGCATGCAAAGCCGAACGGTTACTTATTCGTACAGTTCGCATCAGGTAGATGGGGCGTAAGTGTTGATTATCTATTGCACTCAGATGCTATTGAAATTAAGTATGGACAGGGAGCAAAACCCGGTTTCGGAGGGCATTTGCTTGGAGAGAAGGTTATGAGCAACATAGCGTATATTAGGGGAATACCAGAGGGTACGGACTGCCTAAGCCCAGCACGACATTTGGATATAAGATCAATAGACGACCTGAAGAAGGTAATTAAAATACTCAGGGATATTACTAACTACGAGAAGCCAATAGGCATTAAGCTTGGTCCTGGAAGGACATATAAAGAGGTTTACACTGCAGCACAACTTGATATAGACTTCATAGCTATTGATGGGAAGTATGGTGGTACAGGAGCTAGCCCTCAGCACGCAATTCAAAACCTTGGCACACCAACGATAGCATGTATAACGGCTGCGCTTAAGGCTCTAAAACGCGCAGGGGTTTATGGTCAAGTAGCCTTAATAGCCATGGGCGGTTTTAGGGATGGTGGGGACGTGGCTAAAGCACTAGCCTTAGGAGCAAATGCCGTAGCAATGGCCTCATCTATAGAAATAGCTGCGGGATGTATGCTATGTGGGCAATGCTCTACAGGCAGATGCCCCTCAGGGATATGTACCCAAGATCCAGAGCTAAGGGCTAGAATTGGAGGAGGAAAGGGTATCGAAGTAGCCGCACGATGGATAGCGAACTACATAAAGGTAGTAACTAAAGAAGTCGCACAATTAGCTGCAGCCTGTGGCCATAGGAGCATAAAGGAGTTTGAAAGGGAGGATCTAAGGGCATTAACAATTGAGGCTTCGACAATAGCTGGAGTGAAACTGATAGGTCTAGAGGACTACGTAAACCCGTCGAGCTATTAGCTTTTCGCTTATAAACTCCCTATCCTCCTCACTCATGGCAAAGGTCTTCAGCCTCCTCAACTCAATAATGGATTTCCTCTAGAAGGTAAGGGGCGCATGGTAAAGTATTTATCTAGATCCCACAGCAAATCATTGATGTCTCCCTCAACGACCTCCGCTCTAGCTTTCAGAGCCCTTCTGTACACTCCCTCAGACATCTCCCTAACAAGGGAGATAGATGCCCTCATTGAGTACCATTAATGAGTATCATTAGAGTACAAAACTTGTAAAGCCTATTACCCAAATGTAGACTTGCGGTATGGAGAAATGGTGACGATATACGTATTCGAAGCGAGGGTTATCAAGACAAGCGGGAAGTACTTGATTTACCCGCCAAAGGAATACCAGGAGAAGTTGGAGAAACACCACAGAAAGAAACTAAAAGTCATAGTAATAGAAGAAAGTAATTAAAAGTAATTTCGAAATAACTAAAAATAGCATAAGACAAGTAACGGCTAAAATAGCTAAGGAAAAGGTGATTAGGTATTAACTTTACCTAATCTATAGTGTTAAGACTGAAAAACTAGCCATAAAGAATTCACTCAAACGCCCTAACTAAAGCTGAAGAGGTATTCCTCTCCTTTCAAAACTCGCCCTTCTTTGGAATGGAAGGCTAAATATGATGTAGAAAGTGAATGTGAGAAGCACCATAAAGATCTTTAACATCAGTAAAACTAAAGGTCATGGCCTAGATATAGGCCACTCGATGCAGACCTTCCCGTGCTCAAAGTCCTCATACTTAACGGTCATTTGATTTACCTCAGGCTCATTTTTAACCAGCCTTATGAACTCCTCAAAGTCCCCTACTTCGCGCCTAGAACTCAATCTACAGAGCCACACGTTCCTTCTCCCATAAGCCCTTAGCTCCTTGTAGGCCGTAGGCCCACTGCTCATGAGGATCGGCTTGACGTAGGACCAAAGTGCCCCGTAACTCTCACCTTTCCTGAAGAAGACCCATTTCCCATAGGTCTTAACTTCATCAAAGGCTAAGCTCGGGAAATACGCATGAGTGAAGGGCACGGGATGATCAGCAGGGATCAGGTATGCGGCTAATAGAAGATTCTTAACCTGTACTATTCTAGGCAGGAATCCATTACCCGCCCAGAAGCTGGGCCTAGCACCTCCTGACTCTAGGAATTCTCCTAGATGATTAGTAAATACCACGGAGCCAGGGCCAAGGGTAGCCTGCCACATATGCTGTTGATAGCCTGGGCCCGTAGGATGATTTGAGGCTGAGGACATGAGATAACCTGGTGTCCGTCCTCTAGGGTGCGATGTCACGGAGGATAACATATAATCTGGGGTCTTATAAAAGGTCAGCTCGACGTGCTCGTCGCCAGATATGGACCAACCCATACCCCCGTGCTTCTCCCTTACATAAAGCTCTTTCTCAACTCTTAAGAACCTAAGTACGTCCTGTGGAGGCCTGTAACTGCTCGTAGCTAAGGCGACCGCCCCCATATGATTCCCTATGGGAGCTCCAACGCCCCAAGCTAGGTACGCTATTATGGACATGGGCGAGATTATGCCTGTCATTACAGATCTGTTATAGGCTCTACCCTGGGGAGCCGCCCAGACGCCCTTGAAAGTGGCTAAAGCCGCCTGACGGAAGATCTCATCTAGCAATTCCCTAGACTTACCCCTCAAATAACTGGAGTCACAGAAATCATGGATGTTAAGAAGAGCTAACAGGTCTAAGGGATAGTAAGTACTTGAATACCATTCGATGAATCCCCTTCCCTCATGTAGTTTCATCCAGTTTTCTATCATATGCAATGCCTTTAGCTCGTGGTCCTTTCCGCTCATACCTGAGTTACTGAAGATCTCATTCGGGAATTCCTGACCTGCTAGGTATTCACAGGAGTGGAATAGTATCGCGTGATTCTCCGTGAGAAAGCACATAACGTCATTACCGGGTTCATCGAGCCAGTACCTGAAGTTGAGTATACATTTACGGATCCCCTTACGGAGCGGTTCGGGGAGCTCATCCTTAAAGAGATACCAAAGCCTCAAGATCCCAGCTAATTGAAAATCGCTACAATCCCGACGTCTATTTACGAAATCCAAGCTATATTC